>JBJTTY010000086.1:0-67140 GCA_046080425.1 Verrucomicrobiota bacterium | reverse complement strand
CGGCGCCGAGTCCTTCGACATGAGCACGAGGTCGGCAGCATGCAGCACGGAGAGCGGCATGAGCAGCAGGGCGGTGAAGAGGGTGAGTGTGGATTTCATGGAATACTGTGGTCGTGGTGCTGGTGAATGCGTTGACTTGCCATCACTTCTTCGGCGCAGGCGGCTGGGCTTTGATCCACGCGAGGTTGAAGACGTAGTGGTCTTTGCTGGTGATCAGCTGGATGCGGCCATCACGGGTCTGAGTGAGGGCGAGATAGCCGTTGATGTCAGCGTTGGTTTTGCCTTCGGGAGCGATGAGGCGGCGGTCGGGCCAGGTTTTGCCTTCGTCGTAGCTTACGGCGGTGTAGAGGCCGGTGCCGGTGTAGTCGCCGCCGGTGGACTTGAAGACAAGCCCGGTGCGTTCCTTGAAGGGCGTGCGGGCTTGGTCGGTGAAGGAGCAGAGCACGATGGGGCCTTCTTTGAGCCGGAGCATGGCCGGCCGCTGCGTGTTGCTCACCACGGGGAACTCGCTGATGCCCCACTCCCAGGTCTCGCCGAGGTCGCCAGAGTGGCTCACGGGCATCTTGAACTCGAATGTCTCCTGATCGGCCTGCCCTGCGCTGATGCGACCGAAGGCCATGAGCCGGCCGTCGGCGAGTTCGACGAGGGGGCCGTGGATGCCCGCCATGAACGGTCCTTTGCCCCCGGGCATGATGCCTTCGGAGCCACGACGCTGCCGCCCGGTTTCGGTCCACGTCTTGCCGTTGTCGCGGCTGATGGAGAGCCCCGCTGAATCGAACGGGATGGCGATCACGCCTGCCTTGGTGCGAATGGGATTGCTCGAGGACTCACCGTGCGACCGCATCACTTCGGCCTGCGACCACGTCGCGCCGTTGTCGGTGGACCGCCGGATCACGAGGTCGCCGTGCTGCCGTGCTTCGACGATGTGGTAGATCGTCTGGTCGCCGTCCCACCAGACCTTGGGCGCGTGGTCGTTGACGTCTTGCGCATCCCAAAACGACGAGGCGGGCTCCCATTCCTGGGCGCCGAACCGCAACCGCGAGCCGGCGTTCGCCGTGGTGAGATCGGTCTCGCCAAGCGTGGAGAACCACACGGCGAGGAGATCGCCATTCGGGCACTCGGTGATGGATGGGCTGTGGTTCTGGCTGATGAACACCGGCCCCACCGCGCCATCCGGGATGCGCACGAAGGGCTGCGGCCCTGCAAAGAAGGGCGTGCCGGGGTCGACCGGCTGCACCTTGGGCACGGTCTGGCTCACGCCCTGCAGATTTCGCGGCGCCGGCGCCTTGGGGAGCGGCTTTCCGTCCGGCAATGCCCCCTGCACGACGCGGAAACCGACACGCGGGCTTGCCGAGTTCGCCACCCACGAGCCGCGATTCGCCGACCGCAGGAAGCGGATCATCGAGGAATGAAACCCGCCGCGAAACACCCGGCAATCGCCGGCCACGCGGCCGAGCGGATCGGTCTGCGGGCCGGCTTCGTAGGGTCCATACCAATGAAGGCACCACTCGGCCACGTTGCCATGCATGTCGTGCAGGCCCCAGGCATTCGGTGTCTTCTGCGCCACGCGGAGCGACCCCGCGCCGCCGGCCCTCGATTCCCCCTCGGGGTGATCGAGCCCGAGGATCTGCCCCTGCTGCAAGCCCTTTGCGGGTGCCTTGCCTGCATGTCGCCAGTCATACTCGCGCGGCATCGGCCCCGGCGGGAAATACACGCTGCGATAGTTGTCTTCGCCGAACCATTTTTGGTGTCCATCCGGCAGCCTGTCGCCAGCGTGAAAGAGCGTCGTCGTGCCCGCGCGACAGGCATACTCCCACTCGGCCTCGGTCGGCAGTCGGTATGGCTTGCCCTCCTTCTGCGAGAGCCACTCGCAAAACGCGGCCGCCTTCTCCCAGCTGACGCCGCTCGCCGCGTCGTCATCCGCCGGCTTCGACTTCGGATCACCCTGCCTGAATCCGGGATCGAACTGCCTGTATTGCGCGACAGTCACTTCGCTGACTCCGATCAGGAACGGCCGCGAGATGGTGACGGCGTGGGCGGGCTTCTCGTCGAAATCGATGCGGTCGAAGTCCTTCGACATCTCGCCAAACCGCTTCTGCCTGAGATAGTCCTCCATCGGCGGACCGTCCTGACCCATCGTGAACGTGCCCGACTCAATGCGCACGAGTTTCATGCCGACCGAGTTCGTGATGGGTTTGGCGGCGTGTGGGCTGGATGGAGATGAGTCGAGTGCGAGGACTTTGAAAAAATCCCAGATCACATCCACCGCTTTCAATCGGCCGGTCTCCTTGCCCACCAGGAGTTCTGGCAGCAGGTTCTTGCCGCCAGGCCAAACGTGGCCCTGCCCCTCGATGGAAACGAAGGCGACTCCGGCACCATCGCGACCCGGGCCGTAGCGAACCGTGCGGACGCCATTTGTCTCTCGCGACTCCGCGGGTTCGACCGGCGCCTCCAGGGCCTTCACCCACTTGAGAATGGAGTCCTGCACGGGCGGCTTGTCCTTCCCCCCGAGTCCCAGCTTGAGCGGCCCACCGTTGAGCGGATTCAACGGGTCGGCCGTGCCGGTGATGTAACACATGGGCACGCCGCGTTTGAGCTTCACCTCGGGCAGCCAACAGGCACCGGCCACGGGCGCGATGGCGGCGACCCGCTCGGAGAGTTCCATTCCGGCCACAAAGGCCATCGAAGCCCCGTTCGAAAATCCCGTCAGGTAGACCCGCTTCTTGTTCAGCACGGCGCGAGTGGCGATGTCATCTATCATGGCCCTTATGAATGCGACATCGTCAACTTCGCCGTCTTTCTTGAAGCGACCCGAACCGTCATTCCAGGTTTGGGGATTTCCGCGGAACGCCGCCGGCTTGCTCGGATCGGCTGGGATGGCGTTGGGATAGGCTGTCATGAAACCATCCGCGTCCGCCTTGACCGACCATCCGGTTTCGTTCGCCATGCTTTCCGCCTTGCCGCCGCCGCCATGCAACATGATGACCAGAGGCAGTGCTTTGCCCACGGCGGCGCCCGGAGGCACATGCAACAGGTAACTGCGCTGGAGACCTTTGACGGTAATGGTCCGGGGATGATCTCCCGCCGACAACGGCTTGTCCTGCGCCGAGACTGACTGCACGGCAAACGAGCAAAGCACCGCAACGATGAAGTGAACAGGCCGAGTTCTCATGGAAGCGGTTGCTCTCGCGATGGTCGTCGAGGTTTCTCAAGAGGGGGTGTGACGGGGTTTTGCATGCCGGTCAGCTTACTTCGCCGGGTTGCGCGAGCGCACACATCATGATGGAGTGATAGGCGGGTCGGGCGCTGTGCGCGGCCAGCGGCGCGAGCAGCAGGGCGGTGAGAGCCGACCGAAGGAAGACATCCTGCCCAGCTGATTTCAAAAAGATGCAGGTGACGGTGAAGATCGATTTCATGAATTCAGTTGTTAACTCCGGTCGAATGTGTGCAGCGATTGGTCATTTCGTGGCAGTTAGTTTCTTCATTTGTTCCGCGTAGCCCCTGCCAATCGCATTTTGCGAGGCGGTATCGAAGTGGACATTGTCGCCGATATTGCCCTTGAGATCGCGGGCATCTACGCAGGCTGTGTGAGGGCGCTTGCTGGGAAGAGAGAGAAGAATCGCGTTGATCGCCGCCTTGTCCGCGACCCTGTCCGACTCACCCATCTCACCAATCGTGCAGGCGATGAACGGCAGATCCGGTGTGGAAAGGTCGGCGCGCAGGTCGTCAACCAGCTTCAGTAACTTCGTCTCATAGGCTGCACGACGGTCTGCCGCAGAATCAGCTTCACCTTGCAGCCAAAGCACGCCACAGATACGACCTTTGACCGGGGCGGTGGTTTGGAGAGCCAACTTTGCACGCCGAAGCGCGTCATCGTAAAGTTTGGCACCCTGTTGCCAGAGGGCGATTCGCGACCCACCGACAGCGCACGGTATCAAACCGACACGCACCTTGGGATTGTCCGCGATGAGCGTTTCGGCAAAGGAGAGCCCGGGCCCAACTCCGGCATTGTCATGACCTGCAAAGGTTTTTGCATCACCCGTGAGATGGAGCGGGTGCCGCGCAAGATACCAATGGTCGTCTTTCAGATGCATCATGACAATGCGCGAATCTCGTTTCGGTTCATCCGGCATCATGCCCCGTCCCTTCATGTTCGACTGGCCCATGAGCAGGTAGAGGTCGACCCGCTGCACGCCTTCTGGAAACTTCGTGACGTCTGCCGGTTCCAGGGGCGGATGTGTCGGCGGCGGCGTCTGAGCGCGACTTTCACGCTTGTCAGCGCGTTTGGATGTGTTGTCGTCAGCGTGCAACGCGGACAGCGGCGCGAGCAGGAGGGCGGTGAAGAGGATGAGGATGTGCTTCATCATTATTGCTAGGAAATCGGTTTTTCGGTCGGGTCACGGGAAACGGTTGGAGAGCGGAATGGGACCAGAGGAGAGAGGGGGTGCTCATGCGGCGAGAATCGGCGGAAGGGGGGATGGATGCAAGGGGGCAGGTTGGCAAGGGGACACGGTGACACGGGGCGGTAGGTCCTGTGCAAAGGTGCAAAGGTGAGAGACTGATTTCAGGTGGCGGTCGGCGCCTGGGGTAGGGACGTGATTGCCATCACGTCCGTTCGCCGTGGAAGATTCGAATGTAAGCCGCCCTAGGCTAAAATCCGACGACTCCCGGCCTCGGTCTCGAACGGCGGCGATGGCAATCGCCGCCCTACCTGATGCATCTTGGCGCCCATGAACGAATCCGGGCTTTGCATGAGTGAGGGGGCGGGTAAAGTCCGGTCATGCTTCTTGGCGCGCTGTCGCTGCTTTTTTTCGCCGCCGCGCTTGCGGCCGGTCCGGTCAAGGCGCCGCCCGCGGAGCTGAAGCTGGACCCGTTTTACAAAAAGTATGTCAGCGTCGGCGGCCTGCCGATCGTTTCATCGGGCGCCGTCAACGACTATGCGTTGCTCGAAGCGGCCCATCTGGCCGACCTCATGCTGGCCAAGCGGCCCGACGTCCGGGCCGCCATGATCGCCAACGGCTCCCGTATCATCGTCATCGGCCATGGTGAGTTCTCGACCGACATACCGGAATACGCCCACATGAAGCCCAAGGACTATTGGGACGCCCGGGCCCGTGGCTTCGGTGGATCCAAGTCCGACCCGGTCTGCTCCTGCGGGGAGGAGAATCTGCTGGGCTATCCCGGGGATCCGTATGCGGCGGAGAACATCTTCATCCATGAGTTCGCGCACAACATCCACCTGCGGGGCATGGTGAAGCTCGACCCGACCTTCGACGACCGCCTCAAGGCGACTTACGACGCAGCGATGGCCAGGGGTCTCTGGAAGGGCAAATACGCCGCGACGAATCATCACGAATACTTCGCGGAGGGCGTGCAGTCATGGTTCGACGACAACCGCGTCAACGACCACGACCACAACCACGTGCACCTGCGCTCCCAGCTCATCGAGTATGATCCCGGTCTGGCCGCGATGTGCCGTGAGGTCTTCGGTGACACGGTGTTGAAATACACCAAGCCGGCGACCCGGCTGACCGGTCATCTTGTCGGCTACGACCCGAAGACGGCTCCGAAGTTCGTCTGGCCCGAGCGACTGACCGCGGTCAAGGCCGAGATCCGCCGCAAGGCCGTCGAGCGGGACCGCAACGCCAACGCCTCGCCTAAGACGAAATAGCAAAGGCCGCCGCACGGCGGCCTAGGGGTGGGGCGTGGCTTCGCTGCGCCCTCCGCATGGGAGGGCACGATGAATCGTGCCCCTGCCTACGAAGGCTATGCCTTCGAGGGGACACGCTGGCACGGGGACATGGGGGCACGGGGTGTTGCATCTCCCCTTGTCAACGGGCCAACGGGTCAACCGGTCAACTCGTGTTGGGTCTCTTCTGGTCAACTGAGCCTCTGTGCCTCCGGGCCTCTTCGTGTCTCCCACTTGTCCCCTCTCAGGCCCGCAGCTTCTTGAAGGCCGCCAGCGCCCGGTCGCGGCCGGCTTCGAGGCTGACGAGGGGAGCGGGATAGTCTTTGCCCAGGGTGACGCCGGCTTCGGCCAGAACGTGCATGGGCGCGTTCCAAGGTTCATGGATCCACTCGGCGGGGACTTTGGCTAGCTCAGGCACCCAGCGACGGACATACTCGCCGTCGGGATCGAACTTGAGTCCCTGCAGCACGGGATTGAAGACGCGGAAGTAAGGCGCGGCGTCGGCGCCGCAGCCGCCCGCCCACTGCCAGCCGAGGGTGTTCGAGGCGAGGTCGGCGTCGACGAGGGTGTCCCAGAACCACTTCGCGCCCGCCTGCCAGGGCTGGAGGAAGTGCTTCACGAGCACGGAGGCGGCGATCATGCGCACGCGGTTGTGCATCCAGCCGGTGGCCCAGAGCTGCCGCATGCCGGCGTCGACCACGGGATAGCCCGTGCGGCCTCGCTGCCAGGCGCGCAGGAGTTTCTTGTCCGGAGCCCAGGGGAACTGCTCGAACTCGCGCCGGAGGGGGCGGTCGGGCGTCTCGGGGAAGTGATGCAGGAGATGATGTCCGAACTCGCGCCAGCCCACCTCGGCCACGAACTTGTCCCCGCCCTTGGTGCCGAGCGCGCCGACGGACCTGACGGCGTCCACGATCTCAAGGGGGGAGATCTGGCCGAAGTGCAGGTAGGGCGAGAGCTTCGAAGTGCCGTCGATCTTTGGGATGTCGCGGTCGGTCGGGTAGGCTTTGACCGCCTTGGCGACGAAGGCCTTGAGGCGCTTTTCTCCTCCGGACCGCGTCGGCTCCCAGGACTCGCGCATCTGGACATCCCACTTGATCTTCGGGAGCAGGGAGAGCTCTTTCAGCGCGACGGACTTCGGTGCCTTGTCGGGCGGCGTGAGTTTCCTGGGGGCCTTGAGGGGCTCCCCGAACTTCAGGTTGGCCAGGCAGTTCTTCCAGAAGGGCGTGAAGACCTGGAAGGGGTTGCCCGAAAGGTTCTTCACGAGATGCGGCTCGTGCAGCAGGTTGCCGTTAAACGATTCGGCCTTCAGGCCGGCGTTGCGGAGCTTGGTTTTCACCAACGTGTCGCGGGCGATGATGTCCGGCTCGTGACGGCGGTTCCAGACGACGAGATCGGCGCCGGTCTCACCGACGAGCTTTTGGATTTCCTTCAGCGAATCGCCCTTGCGGATGATCAGGGGCGAGCCCGCCTTGGTCAGCTGGGCGTCGAGGTCCTCGAGCGCGTGATGCAGCCACCAGTCCGACGCGCCTCCCGGTTGCCAGCCGCCTTCCGCCTCCGGGTCATGGATGAAGACCGGGATGACCGGTCCGCCGTGGGCCGCCGCGGCGGCCAGTGCGGGGTTGTCGGCTAGTCGGAGGTCCAGGCGGAACCAGACGATGGCAGGGGCGGGCATGAGGTGAGATTAAAGGCCAAGGACCCGAGTGCAAATAGGAGAGACAATGGAAGTAGGGGCAGGTTGTGCCTTAGGTAGGGCTGAGCGCCCTCGCTCAGCCGCGGCTGACCAAGGGTGGTCAGCCCTACCTGCGACGCGCTCTGCGCGGCGCGTTTACCACGCGTAAGACTGCTTTTTCTTCACCCTGCGGGCGAAGCCGGCTAGGAGCTCCACGGCCTGTTCGACGACGTTGAGGTCGACGACTTCGCCCGGGGTGTGCATGTAGCGCAAGGGAATCGAGACGAGGCCGCAGGCGACGCCTGAGTTGGCCATCTGGATGGCGCGCGCATCGGTGCCCGTGGGACGGGACTCGGCCTGGATCTGATAGGGGATCTCGAGGTCCTCGGCCGTCTCCACGAGATGGTCGAACACGACGGGATTGATGTTGGGGCCGCGGCCGATGATCGGGCCGCCCGAGAGCGCGAACTTGCCGAACTTGCGATTGTCAGCGTCGGGGTGGTCCGTCGCATGGCCGACGTCGACCGTGATCGAGACGTCCGGACGGAGGCCTTGGGCGGCGACCTGGGCGCCGCGCGTGCCGATCTCCTCCTGTGTCGTGGCCACGGAGACCACGGTGGCGGCGATCCGCTTGTCCTTCGCCACGCGGCGGAAGGCCTCCATGCAGACGTAAGCGCCGGCCTTGTCGTCGAACGCGCGGGCCACGCCGAGGCTGCCGCGGAGGATCTCAGGTCCGTCGGCGTAGACCGCCGGGTCGCCGATGCGCACGATGCCCAGTGCCTCGGTGCGGCTCGTCACGCCGATGTCGATCCACATGTCATGACGTTCGGGCACCCGCTTGCGGTCTTCGGGGGAGAGGAGATGCACCGCCCGCTTGCCGGTCACGCCGAGGATGGGCCCCTGCCGGGTGAGGATGTGGACGCGGCGGCCGGAGGGGATGACCTGGTCGTGTCCGCCGAGGAACTCGAAGTAGAGGTAGCCGCGGTCGTCGACGTGCGAGATGATGAGCCCGATCTCGTCGATGTGCCCCGCTAACATCAGCGTCGGTCCGCCGGTGCCCTTGAGCGTGGCGATGCGGTTGCCGAGCGCGTCCCGCTCATACTTGTCGGCCGACTTCTCGACGTGGGCGTCGATCACCGCCTGGGCGGCGAACTCATGGCCCGTCGGGGACTTGGCCTCGAGTAGCTCGCGCAGGAACTTCGGGTAGTCGGTGGACTTGGCGGAGGACTTTTTGGGCATGAGGCAGTCCTACCCATCAGGCTGGGGAAGTCGAGCGAAGGCCAAGCCTTCGCAGGGGGCATGTGGGCACGGTGACACGTGGGCATGGGGAGATGGCAAAGAGGCCCGGAGGCTCAGAGGCTCGGTTGACCAGAAGAGGCAGCGAAGTTGATTTGTTGATCGGTTGGCCAGTTGGCCAGGGATGCGAAGGGTAGGGGCGTGATTGCTATCACGTCCGTTCGCGACGGCAGATAGGGGACGTCATCCGCCCTAGGCTAAGGCCCTACCCAAGGCAGAGCTGCGTTTTCTGGGCCTCCGGGCCTCTGGTCAACCGGTCCTCTTGGCTTTCCCCTTGTCCACGTGTCACCGTGCCCACGTGCCCCCTATGCCATCACCGATTCCACGGCGCGCGGGCCAGCAGCAGTCCCATGCCGCACCAGTCGGTGACGCCCGCGAAGATCAGGCCGCAGCCGACGAAGCCGCTCAGGGCGTAGCCCCAGGGGTTCACGAAAGTGCCGAGCATGACCCCGGTGAAGACCATCGCGCCCGCGGCGATGCGGACCTGGCGTTCGACGGAGATTACGCCGCCTTGGGATTTGTCGATGGGGAGTCCCGCTTTGGCGCAGGCGAGGGTCCCGCCTGAGACGACGAGAATCTGCAGGCCCTTGCCCGTGAGCCTTTCCGCCGCCGTGGTCGCGCGCTTGCCCGAGGCGCATAGCAGCACGACCTTGCGCTCCGCGTCACCGCCGCGGAGTTCGGTCACGCGCAGGGCCGTGACGAGCTCAAGGGGCAGGTTGACGGCCGCGCGCACATGTCCTGCGCGGAATTCCGCGGCGGAACGGACGTCGAGGAGGAGCGAGCCGCGGGTGCGCTCGGCTTCGACTTCGGTCGCGGCGATGGTCTCGATGATCATTTCTCAAGCCGATTGGCGGCGCTGAAGAGGGCGCGCAGGCCGGCGAGCTCGATGTTCGGGTCGACGCCGCAGCCCCAGGCGCTGCGCCCGGTCCTGTCCTGCACGCAGACGTAGGCCGCGGCGGACGATTCCGAGCCGGAGGCGAGGGCGTGCGAGCGGTAGTCCTTCACGGTGAAGCCGGCCCAGCCGTGCGGGTCGAGGGCGTGCACCAGGGCGCTGATCGGGCCGTTGCCCTCGGCGCGCAGGTCGAGCACCTTGGCGCCGGACACGCGCACCTTGGCGCGGCAGGCCACGAGGTCCTTGCCCGCCGGGTCGGAGTCGAATTCGACGAGCTCCATCGGGCTGGAGAGGTTCACGAAGTGCCTGCGGAAATGCTCCATGATCTCGGCCGGGCTGAGCTCCTTGCCGAGCCTGTCGGCGTGCTGGCCGATGAGCTGTCCCACCTCGGGGTGCATCAGCTTGGGCAGATCGTAGCCGAACTCCCGGTCCAGCACGTAGGCGACCCCGCCCTTGCCGGACTGCGAGTTGATGCGGATGATGGCCTCGTAGGAACGGCCGATGTCCTTCGGATCGATGGTGAGGTAGGGGATGTCCCAGGGGGCCTCGGGGCCCTGCTTGGCGCGGCGGTCCATGCCTTTCTTGATCGCGTCTTGGTGCGAGCCGGAGAACGCCGTGAAGACGAGGTCGCCCGCGTAGGGATGCCGTTCGTGCACCGTCATGTGCGTCAGACGCTCATAGAGCGCGCGCACGGCGGGCAGGCCGCCCAGGTCGAGCTTAGGGTCCACGCCCTGCGAGAACATGTTGAGCGCGACCGTGACCACGTCGAGGTTGCCCGTGCGTTCACCGTTGCCGAAGAGCGTGCCTTCGACCCGGTCCGCGCCGGCCATGAGGCCGAGTTCCGTGGCGGCGACGCCCGTGCCGCGGTCGTTGTGCGTGTGCAACGAGACGACCGCCATCTTGCGGTCGCTTAGGTTGCGGCAGAACCACTCGATCTGGTCGGCATGCGTGTTGGGCGTGCCGGCTTCGACCGTCAGGGGCAGGTTGAGGATGATCTGACGCTTGGCGCTCGCGCCCCACGCCTTGGCCACGGCCTCGCAGACCTCGAGCGCATAGTCGGTCTCGGTCAGCACGAACGTCTCCGGGCTGAACTCCAGCTGCCATTCCGTCTTCGGCAGGGCGTCGGTGAGCTCACGGATGAGCTTCGCGCCCTTGACCGCCATCTCGAGCACCTGCTTCTTGGTCAGGCCGAAGACGATCTCCCGTTGGGCGGGATTGGTGGGCGTGTAGAGATGGACGATCGCCTTGCGGGCGCCCTTGACGGATTCGACCGTGCGGCGGATCAGGTGTTCGCGGGCCTGGACGAGCACCTGCACCGAGACGTCGGCCGGGATGAGCTTCTGCTCGATGAGCTGGCGCGTGAAAGCGAACTCCGTGTCGGAGGCGGACGGGAAGCCGATTTCGATCTCCTTGAACCCGATGCGGCAGAGCTCCTTGAACATCTCCAGCTTCTCCGGGACCGACATCGGCACGGCCAGGGCCTGGTTGCCGTCGCGCAGGTCGACCGAGCACCAGCGGGGGGCGCGTTTGATCGACTGGTCCGGCCAGGTGCGGTCGGGCAGCTGGACCGTCCGGAACGGGCGGTACTTTTTCCCGGGCTGTCGCATGGTCATGGGAGGGTGGGGAGGGTGGAAGGTTGAGGCGAGGGCTCAGTGCCCAAGAAAAAAGCCCGCCCGGGGTCCGGGCGGGCTTTTTCGCAGAAGGCGACCCGGACTCAGGCGTCAGGCTTGGTCTTCGGAAGCTTGGTCACACGCTTGATGTCCTTGAGGACGCCGCGCTTCTTGAGCAGTTCGACGCGTTCGAAGCGCTTGAGGACGTTGCGCTTGGCGCCCGAGGAGGCGGCGCTGGCCTTGAAGCTGTTGTGCTGGGTCATGACCGTGTTGGTTGGAAAGTCGGAGCAAAGCCCGCCCCGCCCCGGGGGCAAGGGGAAAAGCAGGCCCCGGGACGGCCCCTCGGGCGATTTTCAGGCCAGAATGCCCTTCACCGCGTGCCCGTGCACGTCCGTGAGGCGGAACTGGCGGCCTTGATAGCGGAAGGTCAGGGCCTTGTGGTTGATCCCGAAGAGGCGCATGATGGTGGCCTGCATGTCGTGGACGTGCACCGGGTCCTTGGTGATGTTCCAGCCGAAGTCGTCCGTCTGACCGTACTGATGGCCGGCCTTCACGCCGCCGCCGGCGAGCCACCAGGAGTAGGCGCGCCCGAAGTGGTCGCGTCCCTTGTAGCCCTGACCCTGCTGGTTCTGGCCGAACGGCGTGCGCCCGAATTCGCCGCCCCACACCACGAGAGTGTCGTCGAGCAAGCCGCGCTGCTTGAGGTCCTTGACCAGCGCGGCGCTCGGCTGGTCGGTGTCCTTGCACTGCTCGGCCAGCTGGCCGGTCGTGAGGTTGTTGTGCTGGTCCCAGCCGGAATGCATGAGCTGGGTGAAGCGCACGCCGCGCTCGGCGAGACGACGGGCGATCAGGCAGTTGTTGGCAAACGTGCCGGGCGTCAGCACGTCCGGTCCGTACATCTCGAGCACCGACTTCGGCTCGTCGGAGAAGTCGAGCAGGCCGGGCACCGAGGCCTGCATGCGGAACGCCATCTCATACTGGGAGATGCGCGTCTCGATCTCCGGGTCGCCGGTGAGCCCGAAGTGCTCGCGATTGATGTCCTGCAGCCCGTCGAGCATCGCGCGGCGCGCCTCGCGGCTGACGCCGGGAGGATTGCCCACGTAGGGCACGGGGTCGCCCACGCCGCGGAAGCGCACGCCCTGATGGCGGCCGGGCAGGAAGCCGTTGGACCAGTAATGCTCGAAGAACAGCTGCCCGCAGGTCCTGTTGCGGTCCGCCGAGGTCATGACCACGTAGGCCGGGAGGTCCTCGGTCATCGAGCCGAGCCCGTAGGAGAGCCAGGCGCCCATGGCGGGGCGTCCCGGGATCTGCGAGCCGGTCATGAAGAACGTCACGCCGGGCGCGTGGTTCACCGCCTCCGTGTTCATCGAGCGCACGACGCAGATGTCGTCGGCGATGGAGCCGGTGTACGGCAGCATCGTGCTCATCTCCAGGCCCGACTTGCCGTAGCGCGCGTAGGGGGCGATGGCCGGCGTGCAGGGCCACTTCGAATAGCCGCTCGACATGGTCGAGAGGCGCGTGTCGCCGCGCACGGAGGCCGGGATGTCCTGGCCGGCCATCTTCTGCAGCGTCGGCTTGTGGTCGAAGAGGTCGACATGCGAGGGCCCGCCGCCCTGCCAGAGGCAGATCATGCGCTTGGCCTTGGGCGCGAAGTGCGGGAGTCCCGGCATCGCTCCGGAAGCGGGCGCCTTGGCCAGCAGGTCGCGTGAGAGCAGCGAGGCGAGCGCGGCTGCGCCGACGCCCTGGACGGACGCCGACAGGAAGCTGCGCCGGGTGAGCGAGAGGCGGACTTCGTCGGGGGAGAGGTCGCGGGGATGCATGGTCATTCGCGGGTGAGGGTGGCGTCGAGGTTGAAGACGGCGAGGCAGGCCGCGGTCAGCGCGGCGTGTTCGGCGGCGGGCAGCGCGCGGTCGCGTTCGCTGGCTCCGATGGTGAGGAGCGACTCGGCGGCCTTGGCGTCCGCGGCGTAGGCCTTGCGCTGGCCTTCGAGCAGCTTGAGCAGCAGCGCCGGCTCACGACCCTCGGGCGCGCGGCCGAGCACCCGGCGGAAGGCGAAGGCGAGGCGGCCCGCGTCGTCCGGCGAGGCCTTCATGGCGAGCTCGGCGAGCCTGCGGGAGGCCTCGACCCAGGTGGGGTCGTTGAGCGTCGTGAGCGCGTGCAGGGGCGACGAGGTCACGGCCGTGCGCACGCGGCAGGTCTGGCGCGCGGAGGCGTCGAACATGTTCACCGGCGCGACGGTGCGACGCCAGAAGGTGTAGATCGAGCGACGGTAGAGGTCCTCGCCTTGGGACGTCGGGTAGGAGAAGTCGCGCTCCTTGGTGACGATCGCCAGGCTCTCCCAGGGGTTGGCGGGAAGATAAGGATAGACCGGCGCGCCGCCCATCTTCGGGGCGAGCAGACCGGAGGCGCGCAGGGCGACATCGCGGAGCAGCGGGGAGGGCAGGCGGAAGCGCGGGGCGCGGGAAAGCAGGCGGTTGTCCGGGTCCTTGGCGAGCGCCTCCGGGGTGACCTGGCTGGATTGACGGTAGGTGCGGCTGGTCACGATCAGGCGCTGGAGCCGCTTCAGGCTCCAGCCGCTCTCGCGGAGCTCGACTGCAAGCCAGTCGAGCAGCTCCGGGTGCGTCGGCCGGTCCGCCTGCACGCCGAGGTCCTCCGAGGTGCGCACGATGCCGTGGCCGAAGAGCAGCTGCCACTGGCGGTTGACCTGCACGCGCGCGGTCAGCGGGTGCTCCGGGCGGAACAGCCACTGCGCCAGGCCGAGGCGGTTTCTCGGGGCGTCCTTGGGCAGCGGCGGCAGGAACGCCGGCGTGTCAAAGGTCACCTTGTCCTTCTTTGCGAGGTAGGCGCCGCGGTCCAGCACGTGGCTTTCGCGCGGCTGGTCGTCGCTCATCACCATGACGCGCGGCAGCACGTCGCCGCGGTAGCCGTCGAGCAGCATCTTGGCGCGGTCGATCTTCTTGAAGGCCGCGATGCCCTTTCGGTCCTCGGGGAAGACGTTCTTCTCGTAGTGATTGCGCAGCTGCTTGGTCTGGGCGGCGTTGCGCTTCACGTCGGGCGCGAGCAGCGCCTCCAGCTCCTTGGGCAGCATGCCCTTGTCCTTGGTCGGCTTGGCGAGCCACGCTTCGAAGGCGGCGTTCTGATGCGTGAAGAAATCCTTGTTGTGCGCGTCGAAGTCGGCCTGCAGCCGCGCCAGCTCGGCGGCCTGTTCGGACGAGGGCGCGTCCACCATCGTGCCGTCGAGGCGGAACCGGCTGCGCCCGCCGTTCTGGGTCGGCCCGCCGCTGGGCGTGCCGCGTTCCTTCACGCGGTTGAAGGCGTCGAGCCAGCGGTAGTAGTCCTTCTGCGTGACCGGGTCGTACTTGTGGTCATGGCACTGCGCGCAGGCCACGGTCATGCCCAGCCAGGTCGTGGTGGTGGTCTCGACCCGGTCGAAGAGGTTGTTGAAACGCTGCTCCTCGGCGATGTTGCCGCCTTCGCCGTTGAGGATGTGGTTGCGCACGAAGGCCGTGGCGATCTTCTCCTCCAGTCCGGCGCCGGGCAGGAGATCCCCGGCGAGCATCTCGGTGCTGAGCCGGTCGAAGGGCTTGTCGGCGTTGAGGTTCTTCACCAGCCAGTCGCGCCAGACCCATTGGAACGTATCGCCGTCCTGCTGGAAGCCGTTGCTGTCGGCGTAGCGCGAGGCGTCGAGCCAGGGCAGCGCCATGCGTTCTCCGTAGTGCGGTGAGGCCAGCAGGCGGTCGACCTGCCTTTCATAGGCGTCAGCTGAGCCGTCCGCGACGAACGCGGCCGTCTCCTCCGGCGTGGGCGGCAGCCCGATCAGGTCGAGCGAGAGCCGGCGCAGCAGCTTCTCGCGGGAGGCTTCGGGCGACAGCCTGAGGCCCGCCTGGGCGAGCCGCTCCGCCACGAAGGCGTCGACGGGGTGCTTCTCCCCGTTCGCGGGCACGGCGGGCCGCACCGGGGCGACGAACGCCCAGTGTTCCCTGTATTGGGCGCCTTCGGCAATCCAGCGGCGCAGGGTCTCGCGCTGCTCAGGCGACACCTTGCGGTGCGACTCCGGCGGCGGCATGACTTCCTCCGGATCCTTGGACAGCAGGCGTTTGACCAGCTCGCTCGCGTCCGGATCGCCGGGCACGAAGGCCTTTTCCGCGAGCGCGACGGCGCGCACGTCGAGCCTCAGGTCCGCCTTGCGTTTGTTGCCGTCGGGGCCGTGGCAATAGAAGCAGTTCTCCGAGAGGATCGGGCGCACGTCATCGTTGTAGTCGACCGGCTTGGCGGAGGCCGAGGCGGTGAGCAAGAGGAGCAGGGCGGTGGAGAAGCGTGCCATCACGGTGACATTCTACAGGTTGTGCCGCGATTAGGGTATGTCGCAGGCGGGGCGGTCGGATGGATTATCCGACCACGCCTTAATCAGCCGTCCGTCCGCACGGTTGCAACAGGCAATCGTTGCATCCATGCATAGCCGCGTCGCATGCGGCCTCGGACCGCAGGCCCCACGGGGCTTTGGTGTTGCTGGAAGCCCCGCCCGCGGGTGTGCTTGGGTTCAGTGCGCCTCCTGGACCGATACCTCCTCGCCGAGTGGGCCAAGGTGTTCACCCTATGCCTCGTCGCGCTGGGCGGCATTCAGATCCTTTCGGTCCTCTACAACTACGCGCCGGACTTCCTCGCCTGGGATTCGGACGTCATCACCGTGCTCGAGTTCCTGGCCCTGCGTTCCTTCGGAGGCGTCCATCTCCTGGTGCCGATCTCCCTGCTGCTTTCGGTCATCTACGTGCTCGGTTCGCTCAACCGCAACTCGGAGCTCGCCGCGATCCGTGCCGCCGGGGTGGGCATGTGGAGGCTCACCGCCCCGCTCTGGGCCGTGGGGTTCGTCTCCGCCGCCCTGCTGGCCTTCGCCGGGGCCTTCCTCGTGCCGGACGCGATGGAGGCGGAGCGCGAACTGCTCGAGCGCGAGCAGTTCCGGGCGCTGCGCTCCCAGGGCGTCGTCGCGGCCACGGCTGGCAACGCCGAGTTCGTCTCCTTCGAGAACGCCCGGGCGCGCCGGCTCTGGCTCATCGCCCGACTGGGGGTCACCGCGGGACAGGCCTTCGAAGTCACCGTCCACGGTTTCGATTCCTCCGGGCGCGAGGTGCGCACCATCACGGCCCGCTTCGCCGAATTCAAGGTGTCGGGGGGACGCTGGCGCTGGACTTTCCGCGACGGCCGGGACCTGCGTTTCGATCCGGCCACGGGTTCGCTCGTCGCCCAGCCCAAGTTCACGGTGCTGACGCCGGAGGAGTTCGACGAGGATCCCGAGGTGATGGTGCTCGCCGCCAAGGATCCCGACCGGCTGTCTTTCCGTGAGGTGTCGCGCTACGTCGAGCACGCCGGCGAGCGGGGCACCGCGCACCAGTCCGCTTACGTCATGCGCTACCACACCATCCTCAGCGCGCCTGCGGTCTGCCTGGTGGTGATCGCCGTGGCCATCCCCTTCTCCGTGACCGGGGGGCGCGTGAGCCCGATGGTGGGCGTCGCCAAGACCTTCGGACTTTTTCTCAGCTTCTACTTCCTCTCTTCCGTCTGCCGAGCCTATGGAGAGAGCGGGGCCATTCCGCCCGTGCTTGCGGCCTGGCTGCCGGCGACCCTCGTCGCGATCTGGGCCCTTCCGCGCCTGCGCGCCGTCGACTGAATCATGCTGCGTGCCATCCGCATCCGCCCCGGCCGCCCCGTGCGGGCCATGAAGGGGCATCCCTGGGCCTTCCTCGGAGAGGTCGAGGTGGCCGGCGCGCCTCCGCAGGACGGCGACTGCGTCGAGCTCACCGACCCCAAGGGGCGGAGCCTCGGGGCCGGTCTCTGGAACGGGAAGTCGCAGATCGCCTGGAGGCGCTATTCCCGCCGCCCTCTGAGCCTGGACGGGCCGCTGTTGGAGGAGCTGATCACGGCGGCCGTGCGGCGTCGCGGCGACCGTCCGGTCTGCCGCCTGGTGTGGTCCGAGGCCGACAGTCTGCCGGGACTCGTCGTCGACCGTTATCAGGAGCTGCTCTCGATCCAGGCGCTGACGTGCGGGGTCGACCGCCGCCTCGCCACCGTCATCGACGTCCTGCAGCGCCTGCTGAAGCCGCGCGAGATCGTGCTCCGCAACGACGCCGCCACGCGCAAGCTCGAAGGGCTGCGACAGGAGATACGCACGGTCTCGGGCAAGCCCCTTGAGCCTTCCTGGATGGAGGTCGGCGGCGTGCAGGTGCTCATCGACCTCATGGGCGGCCAGAAGACCGGCACCTACCTCGATCAGCTCGATCAGCATCAGAATGTCGCGAAGCTGGCCAAGGGCCGCCGCGCGCTCGACGCTTTCTGTAATCAGGGCGGCTTCGGCCTCGCCTGCGCTAAGGCGGGGGCGGCCAGCGTGCTCGGCCTCGACCAGTCCGAAGACGCCATCGCCGCCGCCCGCTCGGCCGCCGAACGCAACGGACTCAGCGCCTCGTTCGAGGTCGCCAACGTCTTCGACTGGTTCACCGAGCACCGCGAGGCGGAGTTCGACCTCATCGTGCTCGACCCGCCGCCCTTCGCCCGCAGCAAGGACGCCGTCGAAGGCGCGCTTCGCGGTTATAAGGAGCTGAATCTTCGCGCCCTCCGTCTGCTCGCCCCGGGCGGCATCCTGGCGACCTATTCCTGTTCGCACCGCGTCTCGGAAGAGATGTACCTCGAGGTCATCGAAGCGGCGGCCGCCGACGCGCGCCGAGAGGCGGTCATCCTGGAGCGTACGTCCCAGCCGGCCGACCATCCTGTGCTGCTGAACTTCCCGGAGAGCCGCTATCTGAAGGGCTTCATCGTGGAGATTCGGGCTTAACCAGCGGGCCTTTTCCGCTTTCATCCCACCATGATCGTCTCCCTCCGCGGCAAACTCATCGAGGCCGGCGTCCTGCGCGTCGTCATCGAGGCCTCGGGCGTCGGCTATGAGGTCAACGTCCCGGTGACCACCGCGGAGCGTCTCCCGAAGGTCGGATCGGAGGTCTGCCTGCTCATCCACCACGTCTTCCGTGAGGACGGTCAGGCCCTCTACGGCTTCGCGGTCGCCGAGGAGCGCGACTTCTTCCGGCTGCTGGTCGAGAAGGTGTCGGGCGTCGGCCCCAAGATGGCGCTGAACATCCTCAGCCGCCTCGCGCTGCCGATCCTGCGGGACGCGATCATCCGCGGCGACGTCGCACTGCTGGCCCAATGCCCCGGCGTCGGCAAGAAGACCGCCGAGCGGCTCGTCGTCGAGCTCAAGGACAAGGTCGGACTCGAAGGTCCTGGCGTCGTGACGGCCGCCATCCCGTCGCAGGTTTCCGCGCCTTCAGCCGCTTCTGACGCCGTGGCCGCGCTCGTCGCGCTCGGCTTCAAGGCGCCCGACGCTGACAAGGGCGTACGCGCAGCGCTCGCGAAGCTCGGCCCTGGCGCCACCGCCGATCAGTTGGTGAAGGCCGCGCTCGGGCGCTAACGCGCCCTCGCGAGGGGACACGTGGGCACGGTGACATGGGGATAAGGGGAGACCCATGCTCACGGAGGACTGCGTAGAGGGTTGCGTGGAGGACTGAATGGATGGGGGGCAGGGTGCTCACTTTGATTTCCCGACCCTACCCAAGGCAACGATGCGTCGTCCCCTTGTCCACGTGTTACCGTGCCAGCTTGTCCCCTTGCGATTACTTCAGCCCCAGCACGTCTTCCATGCCGTAGAGGCCGGCGGGCTGGCTCTTGAGCCAGCGGGCGGCGCGGATGGCGCCGCGCGCGAAGATCTCGCGGTTCGAGGCCTTGTGCGTGAGTTCGAGGCGTTCACCTTCGGCGGCGAAGAGGACCGTGTGGTCGCCCACGACGTCGCCGCCGCGGATGGCGTGCACGCCGATCTCGTTGAGCGGGCGTTCGCCGACCAGGCCTTCGCGGCCGTGCTTGAGGGCTTCCTTGGCGAGCTTGCGCTCTTCGAGCAGGATCCTGAGGAGCGTCTCGGCGGTGCCGGAGGGCGCGTCCTTCTTGAGGCGGTGGTGCATCTCGAGCACCTCGACGTCCCAGCGGCCGGCGTCGGCGAGCGAGCGGGCGGCCTGGCGCACGAGCGCGTTGAGGAGCGTGACGCCCACGGAATAGTTGCCGGCCCAGACGACCGGGAGACCCTTGAGGGCGGCGGTGATCGCGGCCTTCTCCTCGGCGGTGTGGCCGGTGGTGCCGATGACGAGCGGCTTCCTGTGCTGGGCGCAGAGCTGCGCGACCGCGAGGGTCGCGGCGTGGAAGGAGAAGTCGATGACCACGTCGGCCGCGCCGATGTGCGCGGCGAGGCTGTCGCCCTGGTCCACGCCGGCGGCGATGACGGCCTGCTCGGACGCGGCCACGTGGGCGATGGCGAGGCCCATGCGGCCCTTGGCGCCGTTGAGGAGGATGCGGATGGGCTGGCTCATAGGAGGGAGGCGAGGGTGGCGTCGGCGACCTTCTCGACGAGGAGGCGGTTGGCCTCGGACATCTCGCAGAGGGGCAGGCGGACTTCGTCCGAACGGATGATGCCGGAGCGCATCATGCAATGCTTCACGGGCACCGGGTTGGGTTCGACGAAGAGGGTCCTGAAGATTTCAGCCAGCTTGTCGTGCAACGCCTTCGCTTCCGCGAACTGCTTCGTGCGCGAAAGCTTGGCGAGCCTGGCCACCGGCCCGGGGATGAGATTGGAGGCGACCGAGATGACGCCCTGGGCGCCGACCTCGGCGAAGGGCAGGGTGAGCGAGTCGTCGCCGCTGAGCACGATGAACTCGTCGTCGGACTCCTTCACGAGGCGCGCCGCCTTCTCGACCTGGCCGCCGGCCTCCTTGATGCCGATGACGTGGCGGAACTTCGCGCGCAGGCGCAGCACGGTCTCCACCGAAATCTCCACCGCGCAACGTCCGGGAATCGAGTAGAGCATGATCGGCTTGGCGGTGGCCTCGGCGACGGCGGAGAAATGACGGAAGAGCCCCTCCTGGCTGGGCTTGTTGTAGTAGGGGGCGACCAGCAGGAAGGCGTCGGCGCCCGCCTCGTCGGCACGGCGGGTCAGGTCGAGCGCTTCGACGGTCGAGTTGGAACCGGTGCCGGCCATGACGGGGACCCGCCCGGCCGTATGCTCTACCGTGCGGGCGATCACGTCGACATGCTCGTCGTAATCCAGCGTGGGTGACTCACCCGTGGTGCCCACCGAGACCAGGCCGTCGATGCCCGCCGCGATCTGCAGGTCGACCAGCCGGCGCAGGTCCTCCCAGCAGACCTTCCCGTCGAGGAAGGGCGTGACGAGCGCGGTGTGGGCCCCGACGAAGGAGCGGGGGCCGAACGGTGCGCGACTGGATCCGGAGGCGGACATGTCTCTGAGGAGGACCGGGGAAACAACCCCGACCGCACCCCGGAGACAAACCCAAAAACCCCGGTTTCGGCCGCTCAGGGCGCCGGACCGACCAGTAACCGGTTGTTTTCGGTGTCGCAGACGTAGAGCCGTCCGTCGGGACCGATGCGGGCCCCGTGCGGGCGGTTGAGCCGCGTGCCGCTCCAGTCCGCGCCGACCGCGGAGCCCTTCTTTCCGTCGCCCACGATGGTGCGGATCGTCCGCTTCACCGGGTCGAAGAGACGCAGGCAATGGTTCTCCGTGTCCAGGATGAGCACGTTCCCTTTGGCGTCCATCGTCACGTATTTCGGGCCGCGCATGGTGGCCTCGGCCGCCGAACCGTCGGTCGCGGGCCCCGCCTGGCCCGACTTGTTCACGACCACTTCCAGCTTCCCGTCCTTGACCGCCACGAGCGCGTTGCCGCCGCGCAGCAGCGCGTAGACCGTGCCGTCCTTGGCGACGCAGGTCGCGCGCACGTCGCCCATCGGGGCGTTCAGCGCGTCGTCGCCGTCCTTGGGCAGGCCGCGCTTGCCGTTGCCGGCGAGCGTCGTGACGATGCGCGTATTCAGGTCAATGCGGCGCACGCGGTGGTTGCCGATGTCGGCCACGGTCATGAAGGAGCCGTCAGGGCTGAGCGTGCCGCACATCGTGATGTTGAACTGGGCCCGCTCGGCCGGACCGCCGTCGCCGCCGAAGCCGGACTTGCCCGTGCCGGCGAAGGGCGTGGCGACGTGCGTCTTCGGGTCGAGGCGCACGATGCGATGCTGAAAGCTGTCCGCGAGGTAGATGGAGCCGTCGGGAGCGATGGCGATGTCGTGCATGCCGTTGTAGACGGCCGGCGCGAAGTCCAGGGGCTTGGCGGGAGACGGCGGTTTCGGCGTCTTGCCCCGGCTGTCCCATTTCACGCCGGAGACGTACTCAATCCTGCCCTCATGCAGCCTGAAGACCCGGTTGGCCGGCTGGAACTCCACGCCGTAGGCGTCGCCTCGGGCGTCGAAAGCGATGCTGAAGGGCTCGTGCAGGTCTTCGGCGCCGGGCAGGCGGATTACCTCGATCGCGCCGCAGGCGTTTGCGGCGAGCAGCAGCGTGAGCAGGAGTGAACGCATGGGGCTGACGATGGCGCGCCGGCATCCTTCTGCAAGATTCGGTTCGACCCCGGTGAGCGCGGCGGCATTGACTCCGCCGATGCCGCAGGCGCTGCCCTTGGTCGTGCGCGAGCTCGGGGGTGAAGGGCCTCCCGTGCTGGTGCTCCACGGACTGCTCGGATCCTCGCGCAACTGGCAGTCCGCCGGCGCCGAGATCGCGTCACGTGGATTCCGTGTGGCGGCCGCCGATCTCCGCAACCACGGCGCTTCACCCTGGGATGACGACTGCTCCTGCGCGGCGCTCGCGGCCGACGTCGCCGACCTCATCACGCGCACGTTCGGCGGCCCGGTGCATCTCGTCGGTCACAGCATGGGCGGCAAGGCGGCCATGCGTCTCGTCATGGACCGCCCCGGGCTCGTCTCCCGCCTGACCGTGGTGGACATCGCGCCACGCGACTATCCGGACCGCCTGCGCACCGAGTTCATCGCCATGGCGTCGCTCGACCTCGCATCCGTGACCTCGAGGAAGGACGCCGAAGCGCGTCTCGCCGCGACGGTGCCCGACTGGGGCCTGAGGCAGTTCATCCTCACCAACCTCGGTCGGGACGGGTCTGGCCGCTGGCGCTGGACCGTCAACCGCGAGGCCCTCACGCGCTCCCTACCGGCGATCCTCGCCAATCCGTTGGCTCCGGGTGAAACGTGGGGCGGACCGACGCGTTTCATCCGCGGCGGCAAGTCCGGCTACGTGCGCGACGAGGACCTCGCGGCCATCCGGGCGCATTTCCCGTCGGCTGACGTCGTCACCCTGCCGGAGAGTGGCCACAATCCGCACTTCGACGCGCGCGGCGGTTTCGTCGACGCCGTCGTGAACTGAACTTCAGCGCGCCGACCGTCCTGCGAGCCGACGGACCGCCAGCCAGCCCGCGAGCATGGCGAGCAGCGTCAAGGCCGCATAGGTCCAGCGGTTCCTTCGATCCGTGCCCGCCGTCGCCTCGTGGGCGGAGATCAGCGGCGACTCGTCGCCTGCGACCATCATCGTCCAGCGGGCCTTCTCTCCTGGCTTCCGCTCGTCCAGCATCCAGAGCAGCACCGTGTGGGGGCTGGCCTCCGGCATGCGGATCACGAAGTTGCGTTCAGCGGGCGTCCATTCCCATTCCGCGTTCTGCAGCCGGTAGGTCTTGGCGAGCTCCTCCGGCGTGTGCTGGAACGGCGAATCCGTCTCCAGTTTCGTCGAGAACGTGAAGGTCGGTTCACCCGCCTCACGCGTGAACGGCGCCGTGCCGGAGTCCGTCGAGAGCAGGAAGAGGTCCGCCATCGCCTCGGTCATCCTGGCCTGGTCGCGGATTAGGTAGTTGGCGTCCAGGTCGGCCGTGACCCGCATCGCGCAGGAGCCGTCGGCGCGCAGCGTCAGCCGGGCCACCAGCACCTCGCCGTTGTGCCCGGACAAGGACATGGGGAGCGCGAGGGCTCCCCATGCGAGGACCAGCCTGAGCGCCCGGCCGTTCACTTCCGGTCCCAGCGCAGTACCCGGCCGAACATGTTCCATTCGGTCTCGAGGATGTTGCCGTCGTTGTCGAAGGTGATGCCGTGCGGCGAGGTCACGACGCCCGTGCGCCAGTCCGTGGGCTTCACGCGGGGCGTGTTCGTCTGGCCCTTGGTGTCATTGGCGCCGAGCTCGGCCACCATCAGGTTGGACTTGTCCCAGACCGACACGCGGCCGGCGATCTCGGCGACGCACATCAGGTCGCCGTGGAACGAGGCCGAGGACGGATTGCGGAGGCCGGTCTTGGCGATCATCGACGGATTGCCGCCGTCGAGGTCGAGGTGGAACATGCGGTTGTTGCCGCGGTCGAGACAGAGGATGCGGGCGGGGCTGAAGCGGGTGTCGATGAAGATCTTGTGCGTGTTGGCGAAGCCCTTGCCGTCCACGACCTGGGTCGGGCCGCCGAAGACCGACTTGAACGCGCCCTTGGCGTCGAAGCGGAAGATCCAGCTCTTGCCATAGCCGTCGACGACGTAGATGTCGCCGTCGGGGCCTACGTCGAGTCCGGTGAGCTTCAGCGCGTTCACCTCGGCGCCCTTCTTGTCCTTGGCCTTGCCCTTGTCGGCGGGGAAGGCGTCGGCCTTGATTTCCAGCACCACCGTGCCGTCGAGGCGGCACTTGATCACGCGCTGCTCGGCGAGCACGGCGCCGTAGATGAATTCGCCCTCGGCGGTCTTGCGGATGACGAAGCCGTGCAGCGAGCCGGGCAGGGCGAGGGTCTTCAGGTGCTTCCCGTCCTTGCCGTAGACCTGGAGGCCGGCGTTGGCGTCCTGCACGCTGACGTAGATGTTGCCCGCGGAGTCGACGGCGATCTCGCCGTGGCCGTTGCCGATGGTCTCGCGGCCGGCGGGGCGGCCGAGGAAATCGGGGCGCAGTTCATACTTGGGCTCGGCGGCCAGGAGGGTGGAGCACACGGTGAGGAGGGCGGTGAGGCGAAGGGCGTTCATGGGGCGGATTTTTCGAAATTAGGGTTCGCTCCGCCGAGATGCAAGGTCGGGTTCGGGGCTTTCGGCTTCACACCCGCCTCCGCCCCGGCAATCTCCTCGGCACCCCTATGAGACTCCACCGCCTCCTCTCCGTCCTCGTCGCCTACGCCGCCGTCACGCTCTCGGCCGAATCGCTCTTCAACGGCAAGGACCTCTCCGGCTGGCGCAAGCCCGCCTCCGAAGGATTCTGGAAGGTCGAGGACGGCACGCTGGTCGGGCTCAACGACACCGCCCTCGCCGACTACAAGAAGGGCTCGATGCTCTACACCGAGAAGGAGTACAAGGACGTCGTCATCGAGTGCGAATGCCGCTTCAGCGGCGAGATCGATAGCGGCATCATGGTGCGTCGCGACGAGTCCGGAAAGCGCGACATGCAGATGCAGATCGGCGTCTCCCGTTCGCTCAAGAAGGACATGACCGGCGCGTTCTACTGCGTCATCCCCGACAGCAAGCCCGCCAAGGCCGGCTACCCCGAGTCCGGCTGGGCTCCCAAGGTCGCCTCGCTCTGGAAGAACGGCGAGTGGAACAAGATCCGTTTCCAGGCCAAGGGCGACACCTACACCGTGTGGCTCAACGGCGAGCAGGTTTCGAACTACGTCGACGCGGGCTATCCCAAGGCCGCCCCGGTCGGCCTGCAGGTCCATGGCGGCGTGAAGATGCGCGTCGAGTACCGCAACGTCACGGCGCAGGCGCTCTGAGCGGGGCGTGCGACCCGACCGTCGCAAGTTCCTGACGACCGCGGCGCTGGAGACCGCGCTCCTTCGCCGGTCGGTCGCAGCCTGGCTCTGCGGGCACGACCATGCGGGCGCCTATGCGGAGCGTGCCGGCGTGCATTTCATAACCTTCCAGGGCATGGTGGAGACCCCGGACCGCAACGCCTACGCCTTCGTCAGCTTCAACGGCGACCGCATGCTCATCGAGGGGCGGGGCAGGTAGCCTTCGCGCGAACTCGTCCTTCGATCGGTCTGAGGCGCGGCCTCACTTCTTCTCCTCGGCGCCTGCCTTGTCCGCCGGCTTGGCTTCCCCTGAGAGCCATTCGGCCAGGCGGAAGGGAGTCGGCGGACGTCTTCCGGCGCGCGGATCCTTGCCCGACACGCCGTCGGGAAGCCGCCGCGTCTCGCCGGATGCGTCCGCCTGCTTCGGGTCAACGGGCCCGTCCATGCGGTTGACCTTGGGCGCCGTCCTGCCCGCGGCTTCCGTGCCGGCTCCGACTGCGATGGGCTTGGTCACTCCCTCAGTCCTGGGCTTCGCATCGGAACCGGCTCCGAGGCCGAGGGGCGTGCCGGAGGTCCGTCGCCGTTCGGCTTCCGACAGTCCGGGCATGCCGATCTTGGCGGCCGCACCCTTGGCTTTCATGTCGGCGGAATCCAGACCGGGAAGTCCCAGGCTGGCGGGGTCGCCCTTTCCGGCGCCGGCGCCGACTTCCTTGCCTGAGAGCGGGATGGTCGCGACGGTGCGTGCGGCGTCCTTCGGTTCCGGTGTGCCCAACGGGAGCATGCCGGCTCGCTTTTCGGGCCCGGCGGAGACTTCGCCCGGCGAAGGCAGCCCCGGGCGCGACCCTTGCGGTCCGGAGCTGACGGAATCATCCGGATTCGGAAGCCTCGCCCGGGCGTCGGCCTTCATCGCCGCTGACTGAACTTCCGCTGAGGGCAGGCCCGGGGCCGCCCGCGGAGGTCTGCCGTCCGAATCCGGACGCATCGGAACGACCGTCATTTTTCCTGGCGCATCGGCGGACGGTTCGGAGCGCATCTCACCTCTGCCGGCCGGCCGGGCGTCGGCAGGCTTCGCGTAACCGGGCGCGGCTGCGCTCGCGGACGCAGGCGGGGCCGTCGGAGCGACGGCTTTCGGCCGCGCCTGCTTTTCAGGACGGGCTTTGCCGCTTCCTCCCGCCGCCTTGTTGCCGCCTCCTCCGCCCATGAGCTCGATGATTTCGACCGAGCCCGCGCCCTGTTCCGTGCGGCAGCCGACCAGCGGCAGGCATGCCGCGGCGGCGAAGAGCAGCATGCCGGCCGGGGCGCGCATCCTTTCAGGTCACTGGGCCATCAGCCGCATCGCCGTGACCAGCGGAGGGCCGTCCTTCGCGTCGAACTTGGCGGACATGCTGAACTTTGCGGTCCTCGCCGAGGTGACCGATTTCTCCACCCGCACGAGCTTGGGACCTGCGCGGGGGTCGTCGCCCAGCGCCGAGCGCAGACGTTCGATCAGCGGGTCGAAGTCGAGCGTGTCGGCGCAGCGATTGAGAAGCTTCCAGCCCAGGTCGGCGTCGCCGGGCGTATCCTTGCGGGCGAGTCCCGCCATCGGGTCTCCGGTGACGTTGAAGCGGTCGAACCGATAGGCGTGGGAGCCTTTCACCGCGAGCGAGTCGCGCCCCGTCGCGCTCACGGCCACCGACAGCTCGAAGTCCGTGGCGGCCCGCGCCGTCTCGTAGCGCGCCTTCGTGCGCGCGTCCATCGGCATGCGGCTGAAGAGGCGGGCGGCGTCGATCCAGAGGCCGAGCGCGCCGTCGGCGGCGACGGCCTGCGTCGGGACGCGGGCGGCGGAGTCGGCCGGGGCGAGGGCGAGCCGCATCTCACGCTCCACGCACGGCGCGTCGGGGTTCCCTTCGAATTCGACCAGGATGACTGCGGCGCCCGGCACGAGTCCGAAGGTCAAGAAGCCGCCTTCCGGATCCATGTAGCGTCCCTGCCCGTGACGGATCATGGAGCGGCTGCGGGAGGAGGCCGTGCGTTCGCCCCCGTCGCGGAGGGAGGCGCCGATCTCGTCGGTCAGCCTCGAGAGCGAGGATTCGGCGAGATTGGCGTCGGCGACCTTGAGGATGAGCCCGCAGATCACCACCGGACGCACGCCGTGTCCGGCGGCCGGAGCCGTTGGGAACTTGGCGAAGGCATGGATGTCAGCACGGGCGTCCAGTCCGTTCTTCGCGAGGTCGGCGACGGCGGCGGTCAGGCCCCTGCCTCCGCCGCGCTCGAGCCAGTCCGGCAGTCCGTAGCCCCCGCTGCGGAGCAGGCCGGGACTGAGCGTCATCACCGCGAAGCTGTCGCCCGGGATCAGCTCGGTCGCGCCAAGTCCGCGGTCGCGGGCCGGTTCCGCAGGAGAGGCGAGCCAGACGATGAGCCAGATGAGCGCGATGCCGACCCCGATGGCGACGACCGTCTCCAGGGAGAAGGGACTGCGGCGTCCGGAGGCGGCCGCCGGAGCGGGCGCCGCGGCGGGCTGCGGTCCGGCGCCGCCGGCCGTGGGGCGCGGCCCCAGCAGCGTCATGTTGAAGGCTACCACCAGCGTGACCGCCAGCGGGTCGAACACCGCCACCAGCGTGAGCATGAGCCATTTGACCACGTCGGTCGCCTCGGTGTCGAACGCGCGGGCGACGAAACGGTAGGAGCCGATGTCCGTGGCCGCGATCCCGTCGCGGAGCTTCTGGATTTCCGAGGCGCGGTCGCGGTTCGACCGGTAGAGTCCCTCGACTTCCGCGTCGGTCAGGCCCGTGCGCGTCTGGCCTTGCTCCTGGAGTCCGGCGAGCTGCTTCTCGAGCGCCGCCACCGCGGCTTCGCCCGAGCGGCGCAGGGACTTCTCCTCGTCGTCGAGCCGGGTCAGCTCGCGCGTGAACTGGTCGCGCAGCGAGGCGACGTCCTTGGCCGATTCCGAACTGACCTTGGACTGGTCGGCGCGGAGCCGTTCCACGCGGGCGACGCCCTCGGCGCGCAGCCTCGTGATCGCGGCCGTGGATTCCGCCAGCTTCGCGAGGATCGCGTCCCGCTCGGGCTTCTGCTGCTCGCGCAGCTCCTGGCCCTTGCGGACGTTGTCCTGCTCGAAGATGAGGAAGGTCGTCGTGCCGCGCGCCGTGTAGGCCGCCACGGCCTGGTCGAGTACCCTGATGCGTTCGTTGAGCGCGGCGATGGCGGACTCCTCGGCGACGATCGCCTTGGCCACCGAGGCCTCCTCGGCCGCGATGCTCTTGGCGAGCGTGGAGCCGAGGCCGTCGGCGCGGCCGGAGGTCGACGAGAGTTCCTGCGCACGTCGGGCCTCCAGGGCCTTGCGCTGTTCCTGGATGCGGGCGAGCGACTGCGCGAGCGACTCCTCGGCCTGCGAGAGACGGCCCTGGAGCTTGGCGATGTCCTCGCGGCTGGCCGTGCTGACGCGCACCGTCCGCCCCTTGGCGTCCTCGATGCGCCTTTGCGTCTCCGCCATCGCCCGTTCAAGGTCGGCGATCTCGGCTTCGCTCCGGGTGATGCGCGTGGCCGTCTCCTCGAAGGCGCGCGCCAGGTATCCGTAGTTGCCCAGCGAGGTGATGCCGATGAGCGCGAGGACGGCGAGCGTGAGGTAGAACCGCAGGGCGCCCGTGATCTGATGCCAGTGGCGGTAGAGGAACGACGCGGCGACCAGCTTCCCGATCTCGAGGGAGGAGGCCATGACCATGACCGCGACTTCGGCGCCGGTGAACAGCTTGCCCAGTCCGAGCACCGAGAAGTAGGCCGAGCACCCGGCGATGAACAGGGCGGAGGCGAGCAGCACGGCGCGGAAGCCGAGCGGAAGCGTCCGGGGGTCCTTGGGGGTGGTCGGGGATTCGGTGACGGAGCTCATCGGTGAAAAGTGAAAAGTGAAACCGGACCTTTTGCGGCGGGCCGCGGGGCGCCTCCCTTTCTTGTCCAAGTGCCGATGGTTGCAACCCAAGCCCTGTTTGCCGCCGCCCTGGATTTCAAAGGCACCGCCTATTGGATGTTTACCTTAGGTGAGTTCAGCGATTTTTTCTTAAACCATTGATTATTATAAACTTGTGAATAAAATTAGAGGTTTTTACCAGCAGTTCGATTTGTAGGGGTATTTCCCTAGGTTTTTTACACTCGCTACGGCCCATTTTACGGCAAAAAACGACCCTGTCAGGACGCCCTCACCCCGGTCCCAGACTGACGCCCTAAACGGCTGCTGATTAACACTTTCCCCCGACGGTTGAAAAACAGGAAAACGCGTGCCGCGTTGCAACCCAAAGGCCTTTCGATTGTCATAATCTTCTAAACCACCCCACCATGAAACTCCACAAGAACTGCCAGGGCGATCACCCCGACTTCCTGTCCGCTCTCAGCCGTCGCGACTTCCTTCAGGTCGGCGTGTTCGGAACCATCGGTCTCAGTCTGCCCGAGATGCTCAGGTTGCAGGCCCTAGAGATTCCCAAGGTGGAGTCCATCCCGGCGCTCGCCGACGCGGTGATCCACATCTACCTGCCGGGCGGCATCGCGCAGCACGAGTCCTGGGACCCGAAGCCCTTCGCCTCGCCCGACTACCGCGGCCCCTTCACGCCGATCAAGACCTCCGTCCCCGGCGAGTACGTCGGCGAGAAGTTCGTCAACATCGCGAAGATCATGAACAAGCTCACCGTCGTCCGTTCGATGACGCACGGCGAGGCCGCCCACGAGCGCGGCACCCACAACATGTTCACCGGCTACCGTCCGAGCCCCGCGATCAAGTTCCCCAGCTTCGGTTCCGTCGTCTCGCATGAGCAGGGCACCCGCAACAACCTGCCGCCCTACGTCGTCGTCCCCAACCAGTCCATTCCCGAGCAGGGCACCGGCTACATGAGCAGCGCCTTCGGTCCCTTCGCGCTGGGCAGCGACCCCGCCTCCAAGGACTTCACCGTCCGCGACCTCCTGGCCCCCAAGGAAGTCACCGCCAGCCGCTTCGACCGCCGCCGCGGCATGCTCGCCGCCGTCGACGAGCACTTCCGCACCGTCGAGAAGTCCGACGCGATTAGCGCGATGGACAGCTTCTACCAGGCCGCCTACGGCCTCGTCAGCAGCAGTAAGGCCCGCGAGGCCTTCGACCTCTCCAAGGAGCCCGACAAGCTGCGTGACGAATACGGCCGCAACACCGCCGGCCAGCGCCTCATCCTCGCCCGCCGCCTCGTCGAGGCTGGCGTGCGCATGGTCTCCGTCACCTACGGAAGCTGGGACCACCACTCCAACGTCCGCGGCGGATTCGATTCCAACGCGCCCGCCTTCGACCAGGCCTTCGCCCGCCTTATCACCGACCTCCACGACCGCGGCATGCTCAAGCGCACGCTGGTCATGGTCAGCTCCGAGTTCGGCCGCACGCCCAAGATCAACGGCACCAACGGCCGCGACCACTGGCCGCGCGTGTTCTCCGTGGCCATGGCCGGAGGCGGCATGAAGGAAGGCTACGTCCACGGCGCCTCCGACGCCCTCGGCGGCGAGCCTGACCGCGACGCGGTCGGCCCCGAAGACCTCGCCAAGACCATGTACCGCTGCCTCGGCATCAACGCCGAGAAGCGCATCATGGCCGACGGCGGACGTCCGATCGACATCGTCAACGGCGGCCGCGTGATGAACGACTGGCTCGCCTGACCCGCGCGCCCCGCGTCGTCCGCCCGCGGCGGGCGTCTGCGGGGCGACCCGCCTGACACGCCCATGCTGCTCCGTCTCCTTGCCCTCCTCCTGCTGACGGCCTCCGCCGCCCGCGCGGCCTACCCAGGCTTCAGTTCCACGAAGCCCTTCGGCGGCCAGATCGGCTCCGAGTTCCAGCTGACCATCGGCGGGACCAGCCTCGATGACTTCGAGGACCTCATGTTCTACACGCCCGGCTTCAAGGTCACCAAGGTGATCAGCCGTTCGGCGAACAAGGTCGAGATGATGGTCTCGATCGACAAGTCCGTGCGCCCCGGCAACCACGTCGTCCGCGTGCGCACCCGCACCGGCGTGTCGCACATGCGGCAGTTCTTCGCCAGCCCCTTCCCCAACGTCGAGGAGGCGGAGCCCAACAGCGAGTTCACCCAGGCGCAGACCGTCGCGCTCGGCTCCACCGTCGAGGGCGTGGTGCTCTCCGAGGACGTCGACTACTACAAGGTGGCCGTGAAGAAAGGGCAGCGCATCAGCGTGCAGGTCGACGGCCTGCGTCTCGGCGCCATCCCCCAGGGCGCGATGGATCCCTACGTGGCCATCCTGGACAAGGGACGCTTCGAGAAGGCGTTCTCCGACGACACCATCCTGCACCGTCAGGACGGCTACTGCTCCTTCGTCGCGGAATACGACGGCGAATACTACGTGATGGTGCGAGAGTCCTCCTACCGCGGGTCGGGGAACTCCTTCTACCGCCTGCACGTCGGCGACTTCCCGAGGCCGGACGCCATCTATCCCGCCGGCGGCAAAGTCGGCACCAAGCTGCAGGTGCGCTTCGTCGAGGGCCGTGAGTCCTTCGCCGAGGAGGTCCAGCTGCCCGCCGAGGAGGACGCCGACTTCATGCTCCTCCCGCGCACCCGCGCGAACACGCCTTCCGGCAACGTCTTCCGGCTCTCGTCCTTCGACAACACCCTGGAGGCCGAGCCCAACGAAACGGCGGAGCAGGGCACCCTCGCCGCCGAGGCTCCCGCCTACGCGCTCAACGGCATCATCGAGAAGCCCGGCGACGTGGACTTCTTCCGCATCCCGCTCAAGAAGGGACAGACCATCGAAGGGCGCGCCTTCGCCCAGACCTTCGGTTCCCCCCTCGACCCGACCGTGTCCGTGCTCAATTCGGCCGGCCGCCCCCTGATCTCCAATGACGACGGCGGAGGCATGCGCCGTCTCGACTCGCGTTTCCGCCTGACCGTGCCCGCCGACGGCGTCTACATCGTGCGCGTCTCCGACCACCTGGAGCGCGGCGGCCCCAACTTCGTCTACCGCATCGAAATCGTCGCCTCGCAGCCCAGCCTGACCTTCGCCTCGCCCGACTACGTCATCAATGACACCAGCTACCGTCAGTTCATGGCGGTGCCGCGCGGAGGTCGCATGGCCCTCCTCTTCAACTTCACGCGCAACGGCGTCGGCGGCGACTTCAAGTTCGAGGTGCCCGGACTGCCCGCGGGCGTGAAGGCGCTGACCTCCGCCGCTCCCGGCTCGCTGCCCAACGTCCCCTTCCTCCTCGAGGCCGCGCCTGACGCCCCGCTTGGACACGGACTGTCCTCCGTCCGTCTCGTCTCCGCCGATCCCGCCGTGAAGATCGTCGGACAGATGCGGCGCACCTACGACATCGTGCGCATCGGCAACGTCATCTACTACCAGGGCGTCGAGGACACCCTCCCCGTCGCCGTGGTTGAGGAGGCGCCCTATTCCCTCGAGATCGAGAAGCCTGCCGTGCCCCTCGTGCGCAACGGCATCCTTCCTCTCAAGGTCGTCGCCAAGCGCAAGGAGGGATTCAAGGGTCCCATCCGCGTCTTCATGACCTGGACTCCGCCCGGCATCTCCTCCCTCGGTGAGCAGACGATTCCCGAAGGCGGCGACTCCTGCGTGTTCCAGCTCAACGCCAACGCCGGAGTCGAGACCAAGGCTTGGAACTTCACCGTGATGGGTGAGGCTGACGCCGGCAAAGGCCGCGTCTTCAACGCCGCCCCCTTCTGTGAAATCCGCACCGAGGACGCCTTCGTCGCCGCCAACGCCGTGCCCCTCACCGCCGTCGAGCGCGGCAAGGAGGCCGTGATGGCCACCAACTTCGAGGCCCCGCGCGCCTTCGAGGGAGAGGCCGTCGCCACGCTGGTCGGCGTGCCCGACACCATCCAGATCGCGCCCATCAAGGTCACCAAGGACACCAAGGAGATGCGGTTCAACGTCGTGACTACCGAGGCCTCCCCCGTGGGCAAGAAGGAGAACCTCTTCGTCCAGGTCGAGATCCCCGTCGGCAAGGGCGCCTCCATCCATCGCATCGCCCTCGGTTCCTCCCTCCGCATCGACGCCCCCCGCAAGGCCGCTCCCGTGGCCAAGGCCGCGCCTGCCGCCGCCCCCAAGGCCGCGGCGCCCGCCGCGCCCGCGCCCGTCGTGCTCTCCCGCCTCGAGCAGCTCCGTCAGGAGAAGGCCGGGGCCAAGAACTGATGCCCTTCATGCGACTCTCAGCCCTCCTTCCGCTGCTGCTGGCATCCCTGGCCGGAGCGGCCCCCGTGTCGTTTGATGAGGTGCGCCCCATCCTCGAGGGACGCTGCGTCGAGTGCCACAACTCGGCCAAGGTGAAGGGCAAGCTGCTCATGACCACCCGTGAGGAGATGGCCAAGGGCGGCGAGAGCGGCGCTGCGCTGCTGGATCCCAAGGACGGGGAGATCGTGAAGCGCATCACCCTGCCCAAGGGTCATGATGACATCATGCCCCCGAAGGACGGCCCTTTGGCGGCCGCTGAGATCGACCTTCTGCGCCGCTGGGTCGCCGAGGGCGCCGTCTGGACCTCCGGCGTCGTGCTCAAGGCCCGGGACAAGGCCGAGGAGACCGCGCGCGCCGAGCTGACCGCCAAGCTGGCCACCATCCAGAAGCTCGAGATTCTCCCTCCCTCCTTCTCGCTCGAGACCCGTCGCGACCTGCACCGTGTCGTCGTCTTCGCCACCTTCTCCGACGCCACCACGCGTGACGTGACCGCGTTCGCCAAGCTCAACGTCGCCGACGGCAAGGTCGCCCGGCTCGACGGTTTCAGCCTCGCGGCCGCCGGCGACGCCGGCGCCACCGAGCTCGTCGCCCAGATCGGCGGCCTCACCGCCAAGGCGCCCGTCGCGGTCAAGGACGGTCTCAAGGACCGAGCCGTCTCGTTCCGTCTGGACGTCATGCCCGTCTTCCTGCGGGCCGGCTGCAACAGCGGCGGCTGCCACGGCGCCGCCCGCGGCAAGGACGGTTTCCGCCTCTCCCTCTTCGGCATGGATCCTGCCGGCGATTACGTCCGTCTCACCCGTGAGATGGTCGGCCGTCGCATCAACTTGGCCATCCCTGAGGAAAGCACCGTCATCGAGAAGGCCGTGGGCGCCGTCCCGCACTCCGGCAACAAGCTCTACGACGCCGATTCCGCCTACAACAAGGCCGTCCTCGAGTGGATCACCACCGGCGCCAAGGACGATCCGGCCGACGTGGCCAAGGTCACCGGCATCGAGATCTTCCCCTCCCAGATCGTCCTGGAAGGACCCGGCGCCACCCAGCAAATCACCGTCCGGGCCAAGTATTCGGACGGCACCGACCGCGACGTCACCGAGCTCGCGGTCTTCACGTCCAACAACGACCCCGTGGCCGCCATCACCAAGGGCGGCCTCGTGAAGTCGGGCGACCGCGGCGCGGCCTTCATGCTGGCCCGCTTCAACGTCTACAGCATCACCTCCCAGGTCATCGTCATCCCCCAAGGCCTGAAGTATGAGCGCCCCAAGGCCGAGGAGTTCAACTACGTCGACAAGGCCGTCAACGAGCGCCTGCACCGCCTGCGCATCCTGCCTTCCGAACTCTGCGACGACGAGACCTTCGTGCGACGCGTGCACATCGACGTCGTGGGACTCTACCCCAAGCCCGACGAGATTCGCGCCTTCGTGGCCGACAAGTCCCCGGACAAGCGCGCCAAGCTCGTCGACGCCCTGCTCCAGCGCAAGGAGTTCACCGAGCTCTGGGTGATGAAGTGGTCGGAGCTCCTGCAGATCCGTTCTGGCATCAATCAGGGAAACAACGCGCCCCCCTTCTATAAGAACGCGCTGCTCTACTACAACTGGCTGGCCGACCGCATCGGCAAGAACGTGCCCATCGACAAGGTCGTCGTCGAGCTGCTCTCCTCCAGCGGCGGCACGGTCTCCGTCCCTTCGGTCAACTACTATCAGAACGAGCTCGACCGCCTGAAGCTCTCCGAGAACGTCGCGCAGGTGTTCATGGGCATGCGCCTGCAGTGCGCCCAGTGTCACAACCATCCGTTCGACCGCTGGACGATGGACGACTACTACGGCTTCAACGCCTTCTTCGCTCAGATCGGCCGCAAGACGACCGACGACCCCCAGGAGGTCGTCATCTTCAACAGCCGCGGCGGAGAGTCGCAGCACTTCCTCACCAAGCAGAACGTCAAGCCCAAGTTCCTCGGAGGCGAGGAGCCTGACCTCAAGCCGGGCGATGACCGCCGCCGCATGCTGGCCGAATGGCTGGCCTCGCCGCGCAACCCGTATTTCGCGAGGAACTTGGCCAACATTGTCTGGGCCCACTTCTTCGGCGTCGGCGTCGTGGATCCGGTCGACGACGTGCGCATCTCCAACCCGCCCTCCAATCCCGAGCTGCTCGACGAGCTCGCCAAGCGCCTGACCGACTACAACTACGACTTCCGCCGCATCGTGCGCGACATCGTGCTCTCGGCCGCCTACCAGCGCAGCTCCAAGCCCAATGAGACCAACGCCGGCGACCGCCTGAACTTCGCCCGATCCCAGGTGCGCCGCGTCCGCGCCGAGGTCCTGCTCGACGCCATCTCGCAGATCACCGAGACCCCGAACAAGTTCCAGGGCCTGCCCCTCGGGGCCCGCGCGGTGCAGATCGCCGACGGCGCGGTGTCCAACTACTTCCTCACGACCTTCGGCCGCGCGAAGCGCGAGTCGGTCGCCTCCAGCGAGGTCAAGACCGACCCCTCGTTGTCGCAGGCGCTCCACCTGATGAACGGCGACGCCCTCAACGAGCGCATCCGCCGCGGCAAGGTCGTCGAGACCCTGATCGCCGCCGGCAAGAAGGATCCCGAGATCGTGGACGAGCTCTTCATGCGCGTCTTCGGACGCCGCCCGCTGCCCGCCGAGACCGCGGCCGTCGTGAAGTCGGTCGCGGCCGAGCCGGAGAGCCGGCTGGCGGTCCTGGAGGACGCCTTCTGGGCGCTGATGAACTCCAAGGAGTTCTACTTCAACCACTGACCGTCCCGCACCGATGCGCGTCCGCCCGCTCAGCCGCCGGTCCCTCGTCTGCGCCGCCCTGCTCAGCGTCTGCGCCCAGGCGCAGGACAAGCTGACCTACGACGACCACGTCCGTCCGCTGCTCGAGAACAAGTGCTTCTCGTGCCACAACCCGGACAAGAAGAAGGGCGGCCTGGAGCTGACGAGCTACGCCGGGCTCCTGGACGGCGGTTCCGGCGGAGCGGTCATCGACCCGGGTAATCCCTCGGCCAGCCGTCTCTGGACCTGCAGTTCCAAGAAGGAGGAGCCCTTCATGCCGCCCGAAGGGGCGCCGCTTGACGCGAAGGACCTCGTGACGCTTGCCAAATGGATCGAAGGCGGAGCCCTCCAGTCCAAGAACAGCGTCGCGCGCAAGTCGAACCGCCCCAAGGTCGAACTGGCCGTGACCGGTTCCGCGGGCAAGCCCGACGGGCCTGCCGCGCGCCCCGAGCACGTGCTGCTCGAGCCCGTGGTCGTCACCCCGCGCACCACCGCGGTCGTCGCCATGGCCGCGAGTCCCTGGACTTCGCTGCTCGCCGTCGCAGGTCAGAAGCAGATCCTTCTTTACGACACCGACACCCGGGAGCTCGCCGGTATCCTGCCTTACCCCGAGGGCTACGCCCGTTCGCTGAAATTCAGCGCCAACGGATCACTCTTGATCCTCGGCGGCGGCCGCGGCGGCAAGCTGGGCCATGCCGTGGTCTGGGACGTGCGCACCGGACGTCGCATCGCCGAGGCGGGCAAGGAGTTCGATCAGCTGATGTCCTCCGACATCTCCCCGGATCACCGCCGGATCGTCATCGGCACCAACACCAAGAAGGTGAAGTGCTACGACGTGACCAGCGGCGAGGAGCTCTACCTGATCTCGAAGCACACCGAGTGGGTCACGGGCGCCGACTTCAGCCCCGACGGCATCCTTCTCGCCACCTCCGACCGCAACGGAAACGTCATGGTCTGGGAGGCCGACAACGGCGGTGAGTTCTTCAACCTCGGGCAGCATCAGAAGTCGGTCACGGGCCTCGCCTGGCGCGCCGACTCCAACGTACTCGCGAGCTGCTCCGCCGACGGCACGGTCTCGACCTGGGAGATGAAGACCGGCAAGCGCGTCGCCAACTGGACTGCGCACGGCGGCGGCGTCGAGGCCGCCTCCTTCACTCCGGACGGCCGGCTGGTGACCTGCGGACAGGACGGCAAGGTCGCCCTGTGGTCCGTCGAGGGCAAGAAGCTCGGCGAATCTCAGCCGCAAGGGGACGTGGTCTCCTCCGTCGTCGCCCTGCACGACGGCAAGTCCGCCGTCTCGGGCAACTGGCTGGGCGAGATCAAGTTCATCGACCTCACCAACGGGCAGGCCGCCGCCCAGGTCTCCTCCAATCCGCCCAAGATCGCCGACCGTATCGCGGAGACCGAGCGGCGCGTCGCGGAGCTCGAGGCTTCGCTCGCGGCCAATGCCGTGACGGAGCCCACGACCGCCGAGGCCGCCGCCCGCAAGGCCTCAACCGAGGCCGAAGCCGCCGCCGCCGCGCTCCGTGAGAAGATCAAGGGCGTCGAGAAGGAGCGGGCTGAACTCAAGGTGCGTCACGACAAGGCGCCGGAGAAGGAGCGTCCCGCCATCGTGGCCCGACGCGCCGAACTTTCCAACGTCCGCGCTCGCGATCTGGAGTCGCTCCAGAAGACGCTCCACGGACTCCGCGAATCCTCCTCCAACGCCGCTTGGCTGAGGTCCGACCTAGCCGACCTCGAGGCCCGAGTGGCCGAAATGGACAAGGGTCTGGCCTACTGGAAGGGGCACCTCGCCAAGTACAAGGCCAAGGCCGAGTCCGAGATGGCGGACATCGCCAAGGCCCGCGAATTCTACCTGCAGCAGTCGGCGCGCACCAAGGACCGCCTGGCCAAGGTGGAGGCCGCCGATGCCACGCTTTCCAAGGCGCGTACTGCGCGGGCCGAGCTTCCCTCCCTGCGGGAGCGCCTCGTCGCGCTGAAGGCCGCCCAGTTCAACGTCGGCCTGCTCTCCGAGCAGGACCGTCTCGCCAAGATCGAAGCGGACATCGCCGACCTCGTCGCCGCCCGCACGGAGAACGCGGCCGCCGTAAAACAGGCCGAGGCCAGGCTACCGGTCGCCCGGCAGGTTCGCGATGACGCCGCCGCCAGGATCGCTCCGCTTGAGCAGGCCGTGGCCCTCACCAAGGGCGCGCTGCCCGCCATAGAGAAGAATCTCTCCGCGTCGCGTCAGGCCGAGGCCGAGGCCGCCGGCCGTCTCGAGTCGCGCATCACGTCCGTCGCCGAGGCGCAGGCCGCCCTCGAGAAGGCCGTGAACACCAATCAGATGAACGTCAACGCCGCCAAGGCGGCCATCGAGCAGTTCAACGCGTCCATCGAGCCCGTCCGTCTGCAGCGCAACGACGCCCGGACCGCCGCAGAGGCCGCGGCCAAGTCCCTGGAGGTCGCCAAGAAGGCCCAGGAGTCCGCGGCAGGCGTCGCATCGACCGCCTCCGATGTCCGTGCCAAGGCAGAGTCACTCGCCAAGGCCCAGGGCAAGGAGGTCACGACCGCCGAGTCCGTGCTCCGGTCGGCCGATGCGTCCGTCGCCTCCGCGCAGAATGAGTTCGAAGAAGCCCGCAACTTCAAGGCCGTCTTCTCCGTGGCGTATTTCGAGCGCAAGCGCGTCTCCGCCCAGTCCCTTGAGTCGGCCAAGGCCAAGGTGCGTTCCGCCCAGGCCGCCGTCGCCTCCGCGCGCGCGGTTTTCGCCGAGCGTGAGAAGGCGCTGGCCGCGGCCGACGTGGTCGCCAAGGCCGAGCAGGCCAAGGTCGATGCCCTCGCCGCCGAAACCGCCAAGGTTCAGAAGGGTCATGCGGCCGCCAAGGCCGAGCTCGACCGCCTGATGGCCATCCGCGAAGGCCAGATCAAGGAGAGGCAGGCCAAGGAAGCCGCCGTCGCTAAGCTTGAGAAGGATCAGCAGGCCGGGCTCGCACCCCTGCAGGCCGCCGTGAAGGCGGCCCAGGAGGGCGTGCCTCCGCTGGAGAAGGCCCTGGCCGAAGCCCGTGCGCGGCTCGCCGAAGCCTCCAAGCCCCTCGTAGCCAAGCAGGCCGAGCTCGCTCAGGCCGAGAAGGCCATCGCCGAAGGCCGTCAGGCGCTCGAAGTCGCCGCTAAGGCGCTCGTCGCCGCCGAGAAGGAAGGCCCGCAGCGTCTGAAGAATCTCGAGGAGATCGCCAAGTCCCTCGAATCCCTCCTGCCGCAGGTGGAGCCGCTCAAGGCCAAGGTCGCCCAAGACCGTGAGCGTTACCTCGCCCTGTTGCCGAGGAAGGAAGCCCCCAAGGCCAACTGAGCGATTGCGTCTCGCCCGGCGCCTGCGGACGTGAGAGACCTCCGTCATGCGATCGCGCCGTGAATTCATCGCCGCCGCCCTGACGGCGGGCCTGGGGTCCGCCCTGGCCGCCTGCGTGCCGAAGGGGAGGGCGCCGCGCATCGTCCTGCGCTCCTCCTGGCAGACCGTGAACATCGGCGACATCGCGCATACGCCCGGCGTGCTCGCGCTGCTGGAGAGGCACCTGCCCGAGGCCGAGATCACCCTCTGGCCCAGCAACGTCGAGAACGGCGTCGCGGACCTGCTCAGGCGGCGATTCCCGCGTCTGCTGATCGTCAGCCCCAAGCCCGACGTCGCGAAGCTTTACGCCGAGCATGACTTCCTCCTGCACGGCTCCGGACCCTCCCTCGTCGGCGAATCCCAGGTCGTGCAATGGCGTCAGCAGGGTCCGAAGCCCTACGGCGTGCTGGGCATCACCCAGGGGCCGCCCGGACCCCGTACGGTCGAGATCCTCAACGGCGCGCAGTTCGTCTATTTCCGCGATTCGGTGTCGCTCGAGACCGCCAGGGCGGGCGGCGTGAAGTGTCCGGTGATGGAATTCGGCCCGGACGGCGCCTTCGCGACCGACCTGCGCGACGAAGGCCGTGCCGAGGAATTCCTGGAGGCCAACGGCCTCGAACCCGGGCGGTTCCTGTGCTGCATCCCGCGTTACCGCATGACGCCCTACTGGCGCGTGAAGCCCGGCGTGAAGTTCGATCCGGTCCGACAGCTCCGGAACGACGAGAAGAAGGAGTCGGACCATGCGCAGTTGCGCGAGGCTATCGTGCAGGTCGTGAACAGGACAGGCCACAAGGTCCTCATCTGTCCGGAGGACCGCACGCAGATGCTCCTCGGCAAGGAGGCGCTTTTCGACCGTCTCCCCTATGAAGTGCGTTCGCGTGTCGTGTGGCGGCCCGACTACTGGCTGACCGACGAGGCCCTGAGCGTCTACGTGCGGAGCCTCGGGCTCTTCGGCAACGAGATGCATTCGCCCATCATGTGCATCGGCAACGGGGTGCCGGCCATCGTCTGCCGCTGGGCCGAGCAGACCTCAAAGGGCGTCATGTGGAAGGACATCGGACTTTCCGAGTGGCTGTTCGACATGGACGATCCCGCCCAGCATGCGGGCATCGTCCCGGCCGTGCTGGCGATGGCCGCCGACTCTGCGGCCGCGCGTGCCAAGGTGCGTCGGGCCCAGGCCGTGCTCCAGGAACGTCAGACCGCGGCCCTGGGGCGCGTCCGGACCGCCGTCGGGGCCTAGTACGGGGTTGACGCATCAGGGCGGCCACCTTTGATGGATTTTCAGTCTGGTTCAAAGGAGAGGTGGCAGAGTGGTCGATCGCGCTGCATTGGAAATGCAGTGTACCGCAAGGTACCGAGGGTTCGAATCCCTCCCTCTCCGCCAGACTGGATCGCCGCCCCGACGGGATGGCCGAAAGGGCCGATTATGTTGCTTCCATTCCCATGTCCGGGTGTTCACTCTGCCGTAACCCCATGACGGCCTCCTTGCGCAACCTGCTGACCTTGGTCTGTCTGGCCGTTTCATCCGAGGCGGCGGCCCCGCCCAACATCGTCTACATCCTCGCGGACGACCTCGGCTTCGCGGAAGTCAGCTGCAACGGCGCCGACCGGCTGAGGACGCCGCGTATCGACGCGCTCGCCGCGGGCGGCATGAGCTTCACCCGCTTCTACACTTCGCCCCTCTGCGGACCCTCCCGCGCCCAGATCCTGACGGGCCGCTATCCCTTCCGGACCGGGGCGGTCTCACAGGACGCCTGCAAGTCGGTCATCCGGACGGGTGAGAAGGCCGAGGTCATGCTGCCCTCCGTGCTGAAACAGGCGGGCTACGCCACCGCCATGATCGGCAAATGGGGTCAGCTCACGCCCTCCGGCACGCCCGCCGAATGGGGCTTTGACCACGACTTCCACTTCAAGGGCAGCGGCATGTACTGGAACAGCCGCACCGCCAGACCCCTGTCCGATGACGGCGAGGTGCGCGGCGACCCGGACACCTACGTCGTCGACGGCAAGACCGTCGCGGTCAAGGACGGCGAATACATCCCCGACCTGCTGCATGCGGACGCGGTGCGCTGGCTGGAGGCGCGACGCGGCGGGCCGTTCTTCCTCTACTACTCCCTCTCGCACATCCACGGGGACATCCTGCCCACCCCCGACAGCGCACCCTCGCCGGCCAAGGAGGGCAAGTCGGAGCGCAGGCGAAGGCTCTACCGTGACAACGTGGCTTACATGGACAAGCTGGTGGGGAAGCTCGTCGATGAGCTCGAGCGGATGAAGCTCAGGGACGGCACGCTCATCGTCTTCATGGGTGACAACGGCAGCGCCAAGAACAACGCGGAGACGGCGACCATCGGCGGCCGACGCGTGGTCGGCGAGAAGGGCTCGATGAAGGAGGGCGGCGCCCTGGTGCCGTTCATCGTCAGCTGGCCCGGTGTCACGCCTGCCGGAAAGGTCAGTTCCGACGTCGCGGACTCCAGTGACCTGCTTCCGACCTTCGCTGATGTCGCCGGCGTCGCGACGCCGGCCGGCCGCGTCATCGACGGCCGCAGTCTGGTCTCACGGTTCAAGGGCGCCGCCGGGTCGCCGCGGACCTGGGCCTTCTGCCAGCTTAGCAACAGTTACTACGTGCGTGAGGCGGACTGGAAGCTCGATCAGGCGGGGGTGCTCCACGACATGAGGGGGGCTCCGTTCAGCGAGGTCGCCGTGCCCCCGGGATCCGGAGGAGCGGAGGCCGACGCCGCCCGTCGGCGTCTCGCCGAGGCGCTGGCCGGCCTCAATCCCTCGGCCGGCGTCCGGGACGTGGGCGGAGACGGCAGCGGGCGTTCGGCGAAGTGACCCCGGTCACTTCGCGGCCTGCTTCGCCCAGGAGTCCTTCAGCGTAACCGTGCGGTTGAAGACCGGACGGCCGGCGAGGGAGTCCTTGGAGTCGGCGCAGAAGTAGCCGTTGCGCTCGAACTGCACGCGCGTACCGCCAGCCACAGTGAGGAGGGCCGGTTCGACGCGGGCCTTGACCGTGCGGAGCGACTCTGGGTTCAGCAAATCGCGCCAGTCCTTGCCTTCGGGGATGTCGTTGAGGTCCTCGTGGGCGAAGAGCCGGTCGTAGAGGCGCGTCTCGGCCTCGCCGGCGTGGGCTTCGGAAACCCAGTGGATCGTGCCCTTGACCTTGCGTCCGTCGGGGGCGTCGCCGCCGCGCGTGGACGGGTCGTAGGTGCAGGTCACTTCGATGACGTTGCCGGCGGCGTCCTTGCGGCAGCCCGTGCACTTCACGAAGTAGCCCCAGCGGAGGCGGACCTCCTGGCCCGGCGTGAGACGGAAGAACTTCTTGTCCGCCTGCTCGAGGAAGTCCGCCCGTTCGATGAGGAGCGTGCGGGAGAAGGGCACCTTGCGGGTGCCGGCGGCGGAGTCCTCCGGATTGTTCACCGCCTGCAGCTCCTCGACCTGACCCTCGGGGTAGTTCTCGATGACCAGCCGGACCGGATCGAGCACCGCCATGAAGCGGGAGGACGTCCGATTGAGGTCGTCGCGCACGGCGTGCTCGAGCAGGGCGACGTCGGAGAGCGAATTGTGCTTCGTCACCCCGATGGTCTCGCAGAACTTGCGCACGGCGGCCGGCGTGTAGCCGCGTCGGCGCATTCCGGAGATCGTCGGCATGCGCGGATCGTCCCAGCCGGACACGCGCTTCTCCTGCACGAGCTCGAGCAGGCGTCGCTTGGACATGACGGTGTAGGTCAGGTTGAGGCGCGCGAATTCAATCTGCTGCGGCTTGGCGGGCGTGTCGAGCGCGCGGAGGAGCCAGTCGTAGAAAGGGCGGTGGACTTCGAACTCCAGCGTGCAGATCGAGTGGGTGATGCCTTCATACGCGTCCTCGAGCGGGTGGGCGTAGTCGTACATCGGGTAGACGCACCACTTGTCGCCGGTGTTGTGGTGATGGGCCTTGCGGATGCGGTAGATGACCGGATCGCGCATGTGCATGTTCGGTGACGCCATGTCTATCTTGGCGCGCAGCACCGCCTTGCCTTCGTCGAACTCGCCCCGGGTCATCCTTTCGAAGGCCGCGAGGTTCTCCTCGACGGAGGCGTCCCGGGTGGGGCTGGCCTTGCCCGGGCGCTTCTCATCGCCATGGAACTCGCGGATCTGGTCCTGCGTCAGGAAGCAGACGTAGGCCTTGCCCAGCTTGATGAGCCGGATCGCGTCGGCGTGCATCCGGTCGAAGTAGTCCGACGCCTGGTAGTAGTGCTCGTTCCAGTCGAAGCCCAGCCAGCGCACGTCCTCCTTGATCGAGTCGACGTATTCGACCTCCTCCTTGGCCGGATTGGTGTCGTCCATGCGCAGGTGGCAGCGGCCCTTGAATTCGAGCGCGAGGCCGAAGTTCAGGCAGATCGACTTCGCGTGGCCGACGTGCAGGTAGCCGTTGGGCTCCGGCGGGAAGCGCGTGGCCACGGACGCGTGCTTCCCGGCGGCCAGATCGGCGTCGATGATCTGCTGGATGAAGTGCCGGTGGACGGGGTTTTCGGACATGGATTCAGGAGGCGTAGGCCCGGAGGCGGGCGAGGGAGCGTTCGCGGCCCAGGACGCGCAGCACCGAGAGCAGGTGCGGGCCGCCGCCCTGTCCGGAGATTCCGAACCGGACCGGGGCGAAGAATTCCGTGGGCTTCCTTCCGGACGCGGCGCCCGCCGCGGCGAACGCCGCCTCCAGGGCGGGCTCGGTCCAGTCCGCGGCCTCGAGGCAGGGCAGGGCTTCCTTCACCCGGGCGACCGGGTCGCCGCCCTTCTTGGTGAGGTTGGCGAGGGCGACGGGATCGCGGGCGAAGTCCTCGCGGAAGAAGAAGCCGACGAACTCCGGGAGGTGTTCGAGCGAGACCGCCTTTTCCTGCACGATCGGCAGCACGTCGGCCAGGAGCGCGCCATCGCGTCCGCCCGTCGTGACTCCGGCTTCGGTCAGCGTGGCCGAGGCGAGCTTCGCGAAGGCCTGTGGGGCCAGCCCGCGCAGGGTGAGCGAATTCACGTGGGCCATCTTGCGTTCGTCGAAGCGCGCGTTGGACTGGTGCACGTCCTTCAGGTCGAACTGGCGGATGATTTCGTCGATGGGCAGGACCTCCTTGCCGTCCGCCGGAGTCCAGCCGAGCAGGCAGAGGTAGTTGCGCACCGCCTCCGGCAGGAAGCGTCGGCGCTGGTATTCCTCGATGAGGGCGCCACGGTCGCGCTTTGACATCTTGCCCGGCCCGTCCGACTTGAGGATGAGCGGGATGTGGGCGTAGCGGGGCGGTTCGACGCCGAAGGCCCGGAAGAGCTCGACGTGCTTGGAGGTGTTGGAGAGATGGTCCTCGCCCCGGATCACGTGCGTGATGCGCATCTCGATGTCGTCGACCACGTTCACGAAATGGAAGACGGGCTCGCCATTGGAGCGGAAGATCACGAAGTCACGGTCCTCGGCGCGCTCCACGCGTCCGCGCACCAGGTCGTCGAGCACCATGGGCGGAGAGTCCACCTTTTCGTAGTCGCGCTTCAGGTGCTCGTCGTGGGCGGGGCTTCGGGTGCCCTCGAGGCGGAGCCACCAGGCGCCGTCCTTCTCGTAGGCCCGTCCCTTGTCAGCTAGTTCGCGCAGCTTGGAACGGTAGAGTTCGGTGCGCTGGGATTGGAAGTAGGGTCCGTGGGGTCCGCCCACGCCGGGGCCTTCGTCCCAATCCATTCCCAGCCAGCGCATGGAATCTAGGATGACGTTGAGGAACGCCTCGGAGTTGCGCTCCTTGTCCGTGTCCTCGATGCGGAGGATGAACTTGCCGCCCGTGTGCCGGGCGTAGAGCCAGTTGAACAGGGCGGTCCGGGCGCTTCCGATGTGGAAGAAGCCGGTCGGGCTGGGGGCGAAGCGGACTCGGACCTGAGACATGCGTCGGGGGAATGGGTAGGGGGCGGGGGAGGGGGAGGTAAAGCAGGAAGGGCTGGAAAAGGCGAACCCCTCCGGGGCGGGGCCTCCGGAGGGGTCCGAGAGGGCCGCTTCGGCTCAGCGAGGCTGCTGGTCGACCTCGGGCTGGGGCGTGAGGTCGCGAAGCAGACCCATGCCGGTCATGAAAGCGTTGTTTTCGGCGATGCGGAGCAGGATGGGCGCAGGGTCGTCCTTCTTGGGGTCGGCCGGAGGCACATCGCGCTTGGCGGCGCGCAGGAAGACGTAGTCTCCCGAGCGCGTGAGCACCGGACCGGCCACCTTGCCGATCCCGGCGGCTTCGACGACCTGGGCGGTGTCTTCGGACCCTCCGGCGATGGCTTCGGGTGCGGCGAAGGCGGAGAAAGGAGCGGGCGTCGAGGTCTTGAGGCCGAGGGCGCGGGCGCTGTCGGCGAAGGGTTTGCCGGCGGTCTGGTCCGCGAGCAGGGCTTTGGAGAGGCGGGAGATCTCCGCCGCGATCAGCCGTTGCCGCTCGGACTCACGCCAGGAGGCCAGGGCCTTATCCTTCACTTCCTCGAAGGCGGGCAGGCGCGACTCGGTGCGGGCGTCCACGAACAGGAAGGCGGCGCCTTCCTCGGTGCGGTACACGTCGGTGCGCCATTCCTGCGCGGACATCACGGAAAGGGTGCGGAGCGCCTCCATCGGCACCTGGGGCGCGACCGGGGTCGTGCCGGCTTCGAATTCCGGCACGGGGGTGAGCACGGCGTTGCGGCCCTTGAGCCAGGCGAGGAAGGCGGGATCCTTGGCCTTGCTGGATTCGCTCGTGAACCTTTCGGCGAGCTCGTCGGATACGAGGCCGGCCGCGGCCAGGGCGGCCCGCTCCTGACGCACGACCTTCTCCAGTTCGGCGCGGCGCTTCAGGGCCTCCTCCTTGATCTTGCCGGGCTCGAGCTTGAGCTTTTCCGCGAGATTGTAGCCCGCCGTGACGATCTCCTCGTCGGAGACCGGCGCGGCGTCGGTGCCGGTCGCCTTGATGAGAACCGCGGTGGCCTTGATGCGCGCGGGTATGCGGAAGGACTCCTTGCTGGCCTCGAAGGCCGCCTTGGCCTTCGCCTCGTCGTCCTTGATCTCGGCCTTGAAGGCGGAGGGGGAGAAGGTGGCGGCGTCGACCGTCCAGAGGGCGCGCTCGCGTTCCAGGAGCCGCTTGAGCTGGGTCGAGGTCGCGTGTCCGGGGCCGGCGAGGGCCGCCCGTGCGCGGGTGATACGCCAGGTCTCGACGATGTAGGTCTCGAAGCGGGCGCGGGTCTCCTCCTCCGAGGCGTCGAGCTGCTTTCCGGCGAGCTGGATGAAGTTGTTGAGCGCCTCGCCGTTCTTGGGGTCGGGCCCGAGCGTCAGGTCACGGGCGATGCGGCGGATCTCGGCGGGAGAGGGGGAGGGGACGTTGAGGGCGTCCGCCAATGCCAGTTCGGCCACCCGGCGCTCCAGGCCGTTCTGTTCGGGACGGCGGGAGGTGAGCATCGAGAAGATCATCGCATCCCGGTGACGCTCGCGCACGCGGGGGTCGTTCAGGTCCACTCCCATGTAGAGGTAGGAACCTCCCTGGCTCAGCCCGTTCCGGCCGACGAAACCGTAGAACACGAAGGAGGCGACGATGATCACCAGCAGGAAGCTGAAGATCGTCCGGTGGTGCTTGGAGGTGGCGCCCTGCAGCCAGGTAATCATCCGACGACCTTGGCGGGACGCTCGGCGGGTGTCAACCAGCGGGGGCGCCGCTTGCGCCCGGCCGACTTGTTCACATACCTTGTCCCATGGCATCGACCAAGCCCGTCCAGTGCATCGTGGCGGTGGCCCGCAACGGGGTCATCGGCTCGGGCGGGCGCCTGCCTTGGCACATCCCTGAAGACCTCGACTGGTTCATGAGGCAGACCGAGGGCGGAGTGATGGTCGAGGGCCCGGCCTGCTACGCCGAGTTGGGCAAGGCCCTGCCCGGCCGCGGCACGGTGGTGGTCTCGCGCGACCCCGCCAAGAGGTTCCCCGGCGCGGAGCGCGCCGCGACGCTCGACGAGGCCGTGCGCGTCGCGCAGGGCATGCCCTGGCCGGGTCCGGTCTGGATCACCGGAGGCGAGCGCATCTACGCCCAAGGCCTTCCGCTCTGCTCCCGTCTGCTCATCACCCGCATCCACCGCGACTTCACCGGTGACCGCTCTTTCCCCGCCGGCTGGCCCGCGCTCTTCACTCGTCTCGTCTCCAGGAGCCACGGTATCCATGAGGGGCTTGAATACGACTTCGAGGTCTGGGATCGCTAGCATTGGCCGCTTGCCCGTGAGGGGCCGGGAAGGCATCCTTCGTCATGCTGCTGTCCCTGATGCTCTTCGCCGCGATCCCCGCCACCATCTTGGAGGAATCAAAAGTCCCTGCTTACACGCTGCCCGATCCGCTCGTCGCCTCCGACGGCAGGAAGGTCGACGCGGAAGGATGGAAGTCGCGTCGTCGTGGCGAGGTGATGCGTGCGCTCGAGACGTACGTCTACGGCCGCACGCCCGACACCTCCGCCCGGCAGGCCGAGGCCGTGCAGGAGGTGCGTGAGCACGACGCCGCCGCGTTGGGCGGCAAGGCGACGCGCACCCAGCTCCGCGTCTGGCCCGTCGGCCGCAAGGGCCCCTTCATCGACCTCCTCGTCTACCTGCCCAACGGCAAGGGCGGCCAATCGCCGGTCTTCCTCGGCGCGAACTTCGGCGGCAACCACACCGCGGTGGATGACCCGAAGGTGTTCCTGCCCGAGACCTGGGTCTCCAAGCAGTGGTCCGATCCCGCCCGGCCGGACCGCGCTTCGGAGAAGCAGCGCGGCTCGCAGTCCTCCCGCTGGCAGCTCGAGATGCTCATCGCCCGCGGCTACGGCCTCGCGACCTTCTACTACGGCGACGTCGAGCCCGATCACCCGGAGGGGTGGAAGGAGGGGTTCCGCGCGGCGCTCTCTCCCGCCGGCAGGGACACCGTCTGGAAGGATGGCGAGTGGGCCGGCGTCGGAGCTTGGGCCTGGGGACTCTCGCGCAGCCTCGACGTCCTGTCCCGCATGCCGTCGGTGGACGCCTCGCGCGTCGCCGTCATCGGACATTCCCGGCTGGGCAAGGCCTCGCTTTGGGCCGGCGCGCAGGACGGACGTTTCGCGCTCGTCATCTCGAATGAGTCGGGCTGCGGCGGCGCCGCGCTCAGCAAGCGCATCTTCGGTGAGACCGTCGGCGTGATCTCCGGCTTCTACAAGGGCCGCGGCTTCCCGCACTGGTTCACCGCGCGTTTCGCGACCTATTCCGAAAACGAGGCGGCCATGCCCCTCGATCAGCACTGGCTGCTCGCGACCGTCGCGCCGCGGCCGCTCTACGTCGCCAGCGCCGCCGAGGACCTCTGGGCCGATCCCCGGGGCGAGTTCCTCGGGGCCGTGCACGCCGACCCCGTGTTCCGTCTGCTCGGAGCGTCCGGGCTGGGCACCGAAGTCTTTCCCGAGGTGGGGCGCGCCGTGGGCGGTTCCGTCGGCTATCACAACCGGGCGGGCAAGCACGACGTCACCGCCGAGGACTGGGCCAACTACCTGGACTTCGCCGACCGCAACATGAAGGCCCGCTGAGCGGGGGAAGGGTTGACTTGTCCGCGGCCGACGGGTTTGCTGTCGGTTCGGTTCCCGTAGTTCAATGGATAGAATTCTGGCCTCCGAAGCCGGCGATTTGGGTTCGAATCCCAACGGGAGCACCAGCTTTCACCGTGCGGCGCCGCTGACGGGGCTCTGAAAGTTTGTCCTCCCCACCGCGGCGGTTTCTCCGCACTCTGAACTCTCCTTGTCGGACGTCACCGGACAGCCGTCCCGTTTTCCCAACGGACCATTCCTTCGATACATCGTGGGCGAGGGCGTCTCCATGACCGGCACTTGGATGCAGGCCATGGCGCAGGGGTGGGTGATGGCCGGCCTGACCTCCAGCGGTCAGGCGATGGCCTGGGTGCATTTCGCCGGAGGCATCCCCATGATCGCGCTCACCTTGGTGGGCGGGCTTTGCGCTGACCGTTTCGACAAGCGGCGAATCCTCCAGGTCTGCCAGGCCGTGCAGATCCTGCTGGCGCTGTGGATCGGTTCGTTGGTGGGCTCAGGACAGGTGGCCATCTGGCATGTCGTCGGCGCGGCGGCGCTCCTGGGCGTCTCCGCCGCCTTCGAGATGCCGGCGGCAGCGGCCATCGTGCCCGAGCTCGCCGGGCGGGAGCACGTCGCGCGGGCCATCGCGATCGACCGTGCGGTCTTCCATGGCACCCGTCTCATCGGGCCTGCCCTCGCCGGCTATCTCGTCGGCCGGTTCGGCGCCGAATCGGCCTTCTACCTGAACGCCCTCAGCTTCGTCGTCCTCATGGTCGTGCTGGCGACCTTGCCGCCCAGGGTGAAGGGCGACGCCGAGCACGAACGCCGCCGCATGGCTGGCATGGCCGAGGGCGTCCGGCACCTGCGCGGGGACCGGCCCAGCCTCGCCATGGTCGCGATGCTCTCCGCGAACACGCTCTGCGTCTTCCCGGTGATGATCGTGCTGCTTCCGCTTTACGGAAAGCACGTCCTCGAGGTCTCCGCCGACCTCATGGGCTGGCTGATGTTCGCCTCGGGCGTGGGATCCCTCCTCGGGTCGCTGCTCATCATGGCCTTGCCCGTCGCCCGTCGCGGTCCGGCCATCGCCGGCTCCCTGGCGCTGATCTGCGCCGGACTCGTCAGCCTTTCCCTGGCCGGCGGCTTCTGGTGGCCCGCGGTCACCCTGCTGCTGCTCGCGCTCGGCGTCTCCACCCTGGTCGGCCTGGCCAACACCATCGTCCAGGAGCGGTCTCCGGAGGAGATCCGCGGCCGGGTCTCGGCCATCAGCGGCCTCAGCTTCTTCGGTCTGCTGCCGTTCGCGGCGGTCGCGATGGGCACGTTGGCCGACTTCGTCGGCATCCGCGGCACCCTGCTGGGCGCCGCCTGCGTCTTCGCCGTCGTGGGCGTGGCCGTCCTGCTCTGGGGCCGTCCCAGCTCGGAGCCCGCCGCTCAGTAGGCCTTGGCGTTCTCCCGCCAGGCGGCTTCGACCGCCGGCTTCACCAGCCGGAGCATCGCGTCATAGCCCGCCTGCGTCGGATGGAGGTCGTCCTTGAGATAGCTGCCCGGACGCGGTTCATCTCCGGGGAAGTTGAGCGCCTCGTTGATGTCGACGAAGCGCACGCCCCTGTGTGTCGCCGCGATCGCGCGGAATCCGTCATCCGCCTTGCGCATCTCTTCCCACTTGGAGCGGCGCGAGGGCGCATGGGTGGTCGAGAGGATGACCAGGGCGGCGTCGGGGTGGACGCGCCGCAGGGTATCCAGGTAGAGCTTCACGCGTCCCACCACGCGCTCGGCCGAGTCGCCGGCGTTGATGTCGTTGCTGCCGCAGTGGAACAAGACGACGCGGGGACGGTAGGGCAGGGTGATCCGATCCATGTAGCCCGCCACCTCCGTCGTGTAGGAGCCACCGAAGCCGCGGTTGATCACGGGCAGGGGGGCGAAATCCCCCGGGGCCGACTTCCAGAGCCGCAAGGTGCTGGCGCCCGAAAGGAGCAGCGCGCCGGGGGGCGGGGACGTGACGCGGTCAGCCTCCTCGAAGGCGGCGATGTCCTGGCTCATGCGCAGGGGCTCGGAGGCCAGGTCACGGTAAGTGGCGCAACCGGACAGGAGGCCGGCCAGGAGCAGGGGAAGCAGGGGCTTCATGGGGTGCTCCTTTAATAGAAGCCGAAGGCTCCGGCGCAAGAGGGGATGGCTGAACCGCTCGAGCCCCGCGCGGTTTTATCTTCATCCAGCATCCTCCCTCCGCCATCCTACGTCCCATGCCCGTCGTACCCGGACTTCTCTCCCCTTATGATGCCGTCAGCGGCTTCGTCTACTTCCCGCGGCTCGTCTCCAAGGTGCGCCTGCACGCGGCAGGCCGTCTTCACGCCGACTTCGTGAACAATCTCGGCAAGGCCTTCGATGACCGCTGCTGTCAGTATCTCGGCGTCGGTTACGCCGAGCTCCGCGACTGGCTCCTGGCCCATCCCGGCGCTTCCGACGCCGAGGCCTTCGCGTGGGCCCAGTCCGTCGGAAGGCGGCTGAGCGCCAACGACGTCGAGGTCTGGAACGGCTTCATGACCAAGCGCGGCTGGCGCGACGAGGCCAACGAAGTGCTGCTGCGTCGGCTGAAGGAGAACGGCCTCGGTCCCGAAGCCGGCGTGGACACGATGTTCGATTACATCGAGGTCGACGAGGGCCGCCAGCCCCGGCGTCAGGCCCTCTGAAGGGAGTCGGGGGTTGAGTCCGGGCCGGCCCCCCTCATATTCCTGGCCAGCGTGCGAGCCCGTTCACGAACCTGCGCAGCCCAGGCCCGCCCGCGTCGTCCGGACGGAGGTGGCCCGTGCTGACCGACCTGCTCGGGGCCGGCTTCGACGTCGCCGGCGGCTTCCAGACCGCCATCGCCGAGTTCAAGCGCGGCGGCTGGATTGTGGCGCTCATCGGAGCGGCCGCCATGGTGGGACGTCTGCTCATCGATGACGCCGCCCACGCCAGCCTCTGGCGCTCGTTTCGCCACGTGGCGGCGGCGGCCATCTTCGCCATCATCGCCTTCTTCGTCACCTTCCAGTGGCAGCTCTCGGCGATCAACAAGGCCATCGTCCAGGGCCTCGCGGGCGCCCTCGCCCCAGAGCTGGTCGACTGGATTACGGGCCTGATCCGCAAGAAGCTCGGCATGGCCGAGCCCCCCCGCCGGCGCAAGGGCCGCAAGAAGTCCTCCGGGCGCAAGCGCGCCAAGCCCAAGGCCGCCCCGCGCACACGACGTCGCTGAACCCCTTCCATCCGACTTACAGACCAAGAAACATGAGCGCAAAACGTTCCAACCGCCGCTCCGCCCGGGGCGGACTCGTCCAGGCCGAGGTGGGCATCGTCGGCATGGCCGTCGTGACCCTCCTCGTCTCCCTCGCCGGCCTCTGGTTCAGCCACGAGCTCAAGGACACCACCAACAAGGTCCGCACGGCCACCGTGGGCATCCAGGGCTCCGTCGACGCGTTCCGCAAGGCGATGCGCTCCAAGGACACCATCGCGGTGCTCATCGGACCCAACGACACGCTCAGCTCGGACAACAAGAAGGTGGAGGAGGCCGACCGCAACGCGGTCGAGGCCCTGGCGCGCGCCGAGTCGGACACCCGGGATTCGCTCTCGCTCCTTGACGCGGTGCTGAAGCTGCTGGCGACCTACGAGACGACCACCGTGACGTTCGCCGGCTGCTCGCTCATCTTCGCGCTCTTCGTGGTGATCCGCCAGTTCAAGCTCTAGCGCCTCAGGCGAAGTGGTCGAAGCCGCGGCCGGCCACCGGCCGCCCTTCGCCGTCCAGCAGGCGGCCCTCGCCGCGCACGGCGGATCCCAGGCGTGAAAGCGGGGTGGCCGGGAAGGCCTTGCGGAAATCAGCCGCGAGGGCGTCCGCGGCCGTCGGAGACACGGCGAAGGTCAGCTCGTGGTCCTCGCCGTCCTGCAGGGCGTGCTCTAGGGCGGGCTTGCCGTCTCCGCGCGAGAGCAGGCCCGCGGCTTCCGAGACGGGCACGAGGGCGAGGTCGACCTTGGCGTCGAGGCGCGCGCCGAGCATGCCGGGAAGGTCCTTGACCAACCCGTCGGAGACGTCGGTGCACGAGGTCACTTCGGCCCTGCCGCACAGCCATTCGCCCTCGGCCAGGCGGGGTGCGAAATCCAGATGCCTTCCGTAGGCCGTGCCGCCCAGCGCGCCGGTCACGAACAGCACGTCGCCCTCCTTGGCGCCCCTGCGGGCGAGCACGCGATGGGCGTGCCCCTGTGCGGAGAGCGTGGCCACGAAGACTCCCGCGGGTCCGCGGGAGACGTCCCCGCCGACGATGCGGAGCCCCGCCCGTACGGCCGCCCGGCCGGCGCCGAAGGCGAAGTCGCGCAGCCATTCCGCGTCGACGTCCGGGCCGAGCGTCAGCGCGAGCAGGGCGTCGGACGGCCGGGCGCCTGCCGCGGCCAGGTCCGAGAGGTTGCGGTTGACCAGCTTGGCCCCCGCCCGGCGGCCCGCGCACGCGAGGTCGAAGTGCCGTCCGAGGGTCACCCCGTCGACGGTGCAGACGCGGAACGCGCGGCCGCCCCGCTCGGGCAGGTGGGCGCAGTCGCTTCCCGGACCTTCCGGCGCGGGCGGGCAGGCGTCGGACATGGCCGCGACGACGTCCTCGATGATACGCGCCTCGGTGAGGACCGAGACGGACTTTTCCTTGATGGCGGTGAGGGCTCCCATGGTCAGAGATTGGCGACGTCCGGCGCGACCTTGAGCCAGAGCAGGTTCATGGCGTTGAAGGCGGCGTGCACGAGGATCGTGGCGGCGAGTCCGTGGCGGTCGCGCACCAGACAGAGGAAGGACCCGAAGAGCGTCAGGGGGATGAAGGCCGAGGGCGTCAGGTGCGCCGCGCTGAAGACGAGCCCGGTGATGATGGCGGACAGGGCGACGTTCGCCCTGGGCGTCAGGGCGCCCAGCAGGGACTTGAGCGCGGGATAGAGCGCGCCGCGGAAGACGAGCTCCTCCATGAGCGGGGCGCCGACCACGACGACCAACGTGAGCAGCCCGAACTTCGCGGTGAGCGGATCGGTGCGCAGGACGATGTCCACGATGTCCTGCAGGAGGTCCTCGGGCGGCGTGCCGAGCCAGCCTTTCGCATGGCCCGCCGACCAGAGCCAGTGGAGTCCTTTCCAGGCCAGCGAGCCGACCGTGGCCAGCGCGCAGACGGCGAGGTAGGCGCGCAGGGCGTCGCGCCAGCGCAGCGCGCGCAGCGCCTCCCGGGGGGAGTCCGGAGAGGTCGTCACGCCTTCCGGCGCGGCGGTGGGCGTCCATTGGACCGAGCCTGGCAGGAAGGAACCGAGCGTGACGAGCGCGCCCACGGCGGTCGCCTGTGCGACGAAGGTGGCGAGGAAGATCTCAGCCTGCGTGACGCCGAATTCCGTGCGGAAGAAGCCCGCGATGAACTGGGAGAGCAGGGGGAAGAGGAGCCCGAAGGCCAGCAGCGCGGTCATCAGGCCGGCCGAGGCGGTGGCGGGGTCGGCCCGGCGTTCGAGCCTGGGGCCTCCGCCGGAGGGCCAGCGGCGCAGCGTCCGCAGGCCGGCCAGCGCCAGCCCGACGTTGAAGGCGATGCACGTCCAGTCGGCCGCCGACAGTTCCGCGAAGGTCTCGACGACCGGTTCCTGCATCTCAGTCGCCGAACACCCTGCGTCCGTCCACGTAGGTCGCCCGGACGCGCCCGTGCAGCGTGCGTCCGACTAGCGGGTCGTTGCCTGACTTGGAGAGAAGTCCGCCCGCCGCGGGCTTCCATTTGGCGGCCGGGTCGAGCAGCGTGAAGTCGGCGGGGGCGCCCGCGGCGAGCGTGCCCGCCTCGAGCCCGAGCGCGCGGGCCGGGCCGCAGGTCAGGCGTTCGATCAGCACGGGGAGCGGGGCGTGTCCGTCGGTGACCACCGCTTCGTGGGCCGCCGCGAACGCCGTCTCCAGCGAGGCGGCGCCGAAGGGCGCCTGGTCGAACTCGCAGTCCTTCTCCGTCGCGGTGCAGGGCGAGTGGTCGGAGCTCACCGCGTCCAGCGTGCCGTCGACGAGCGCGGCGATGAGGGCCTGCCGGTCGCGTTCTTCGCGCAGCGGCGGATTGAGCTTCAGGCGCGTGTCGTAGCCGGCCAGCGAGGCGTCCGTCAGCAGCAGGTGCAGGGCCGAGACTTCGGCGGTCACCGGCAGGCCGCGCGCCTTCGCCTGACGGACGATTTCGGCGGAGCCGCCGGAGGAGAGGTGCTGCAGGTGGATGCGGGTCCGGGTGAGGGCGGCGAGGGCGCAGTCGCTCGAGACCACGATCTCCTCGGCGGCCCGCGGCCAGCCGCGCAGGCCGAGCCGCAGCGACCAGGCGCCCTCGTGCATCTGGGCCCCTTCGGTCATGCTGCTGTCCTGGCAGTGGTCGAGCACCACCAGCCCGAACATCGCCGCGTATTCCAGGGCGCGTCGCATGATCTCGTTGTTCTGCACCCCGGAGACCGTGTCGGTCACGGCGGCCACGCCCGCCTTGCGGAGCGAGCCGAGGGGGGCGAGGGCCTTGCCTTCATGGCCCTTCGTGAGCGTGCCCGTGGGCAGCACGCGGACCGCGGCCTCGCGGGCGCAGATCTCGCGCAGCAGCTGGACCGTGCCGACGTTGTCGGCCGCGGGTAGCGAGTCGGGCATGGCGACCACCGTGGTGAAGCCGCCCGCCGCGGCGGCGAGCGTGCCGGTGCGCACCGTCTCGCGCGCGGAGCGTCCCGGTTCGCCTAGGCGGCAGCACAGGTCGACGAAGCCGGGCGCGGCCACGAGGCCGTCGGCCTTGACGGTGACCGCCTCGCGCGCCTGCGCCGGAGAGAGCCTCTCGGCGAACTTGCCGTCGATGACGCACAGCTCGCCCTTGCGCTCATCCCTCCCCGAGGCGGGGTCGATCACCCGGGCGCCCAGGATCCTCAGCGGCTTGGAGTCGGATGCTTTCATCGGCGAAGGGCTCCCGTGCAGAGGTGGAGGACCGCCATGCGTACCGCGACCCCGTTGGTGACCTGCTCGAGGATGACCGAGCGGGGGCCGTCGGCCACCTCGCTCTCGACCTCGACGCCGCGGTTGATGGGGCCGGGGTGCATGACGATGGCGTCCGGCTTGAGCCAGGCGGCGCGTTCGGCGTTGAGTCCGAACTGCGACGTGTATTCGCCGAGCGAAGGGAAGTGCGTGGTCGTCTGGCGCTCGTGCTGGATGCGCAGCAGCATCACCGCGTCCGCGCCCGTCAGCGCGGTCCGCAGGTCGTGGGCGAGGCGCACTTGGGGGTAGGCCTCCTTGAGCGAAGCCGGCACCAGCGTGGCCGGCCCCGCCAGGGTCACCTGGGCGCCCAGCTTGGACAGGCAGAGGATGTTCGAGCGTGCCACGCGGCTGAAGAGGATGTCCCCCAGGATCGTGACCTTGAGTCCTTTCACGTCGCCGAACTTCCGGCGCAGTGTGTAGGCGTCCAGCAGGGCCTGCGTCGGATGCTCATGGGCGCCGTCGCCGGCGTTCACCACCGAGATGTCGAGGACGCCTCCGAGGTAGCGGGCGGAACCCGCGGAGGAGTGGCGCATCACGATGGCGTCCACGCCCATGGCGCGGATGTTCATCGCGGTATCGCGCAGGGTCTCGCCCTTGACCAGCGAGGAGGCCGTCGTGTTGATCGAGACCACCTCGGCGCCCAGTTTCTTGGCCGAGATTTCGAAGGCCGTGCGGGTGCGCGTGCTGGGCTCCAGGAAGAGGTTCACGACCGTCCGCCCCTTCATGAGGTCCAGCCCCTTGCCGGGCGCGAGGGCCGGAAGGAATTTGTCCGCCTGCCGGAAGATGGCGCCGATTTCGGCGGGCGAAAGCTCCTCGATGCCCGTCAGGTCTTTCTTGGTCCAGGTGTCGCGTGAGGCCATTCGGGTAGGTTCCGGTGGCCCCGACGTGGTCGGGACCACGGGGAAAGTGGGGAGGCAGGGGCCTTGGTCAAGGGTGGAGATAGGGACAGGGACAGGGGCAGGGACAGGCGATGGCTGACGGGACCTTGCTCCGCAGGTCCTGTCCGGGCCCCGGCCCTCCGCTGAGTCTATTTCGCCAACAGCTCGCGGACCTTGGCGCCCACGGCTTCGGCCGCCTCGGCACGTCTGTCCCTGTGGGCGGCGATGACGTTGACGAGGGCGCTGCCCACGACCACGCCGTCGGCGACTTTGGCGATGGCCCGGACGTGGGCGGCGGTGGAGACGCCGAAACCGACGCAGACGGGCAGGGCGGTGTGCTTGCGGATCTCTGACACCGCGGCGCCGAGGTTGACGGCCAGTTCGGATCGCTCTCCGGTCACGCCTTCGCGGGAGACGTAGTAGATGAAGCCCGAGGCGTGCTTGGCGATGAGGGCGACGCGCGCCGGCGGCGTCGTCGGGGCGACGATGAAGATGTTGGAGAGGCCGTGTTTCTTCGAGGCGGCGATGAGCTCTCCCGCCTCCTCCGGCGGGCAGTCGAGCACCAGCAGCCCGTCGGCGCCGGCCTCGCGCACCTTGCGGCAATAGTTTTCCACCCCGGCCGAGAACAGCAGGTTGTAGTAGCAGTAGAGGACGATGGGCAGTTCGGTGCCGGCACGTAATGCGCGGAGTAGCTCGAGCAGCCGCGCGCCGTCCATGCCGCCTTCGAGCGCCCGCTGGGAGGCCAGCTGGTTCGTCAGGCCGTCCGCCAGCGGATCGGAGAAGGGCACGCCCACCTCGAGCACGTCCGCTCCGTTGCGCGCGAGCGAGAGCAGGACCGCCTTGGACGTCTCCAGGTCCGGGTCGCCCGCGCAGACGTAGCTGACGAAGGCCGGGCGTCCCTCGGCCTTGCAGCGCGCGAAAGTGCTGGCGATGCGGTCCATGGGCCGAAGGAAGACCGCTTTCCCTCCGGGCGCAAGGCCAAGGCGGACGCTTTACCGGGTTGCCAGCCGGGAGCCCCCGGGCAGGATGGTCTTCGCCGGCTCCGGTGGTGGAATGGCAGACACACGGGACTTAAAATCCCTCGCCGCAAGGTGTGCAGGTTCGAGTCCTGCCCGGGGCACGGCGCCCTTCAGCTCTTCAGCGAGAACGGATTGAAGTCCGTGCCCTCATCGTAGGCGTCGACGCCTTCCGACCGTTTGAGCCGTTCGCAGATCACGTAGGTGAGGGGAGTCATCAACGCCTCGACCAGCACCTTGAAGGCCCAGTTCGCGGCCATCACCGCCAGCAGCGTCGGCAGAGACCAGATGCCGAGGAACGCCAGCGGGTAGAAGATCAGGCTGTCGACGCCCTGGCCCACGACGGTCGAGCCGATGAAGCGCATCCAGGCGTGCCGTCCCCGCGTCATCACCTTGAGCCTGGCCAGCACGTAGGAGTTCACGAAGTCGCCCACGCAGAAGGCGAGGATGGAGCCGAGCGCGATGCGCCAGCCTCCGCCGAAGCAGAGCACGAGCGCCGGTTGCAGCTGCGCGCTGAAAGGTTCGTCGGGGCTCGCGGGCATGGCCAGCACGACCCAGGTCATGACCGTCGCGAAGGCCATGGCGGCGAAGCCGGACCAGATGACCCGGCGCGCGAGAGCGTAGCCGTAGACCTCGGTGAGGATGTCGCCGAAGATGTAGGAGAGGGGGAAGAAGATGTTGCCGGCCCCGAAGTCGGTCGGGCCGAGCAGCGGCAGGTCGAGCTGCACCACCTTGGCCGGCCCGATCAGGTTCGAACAGAGCAGCACGGCGACGAAGGCGCCGAGGATGAGGTCGTAGTGGCGGTAGCTGCGCATCGGCGGGGTCGGTCAGCGTCCGAGCGCCTTCACCAGGAAGGGCTCGAAAACGTCGGCCTGCCTCTGGAAGCCGAGGTCGCTGGCGTGCGATCCGTCCGTGGCGCCTTCGGCGTCGTCTCCGTAGAGGCGGTCGCCCGGCACGTAGGAGAGGCCCTGCACGCCTTCCTTGATGAGTTGGTCGTAGGCGGCCTTCAGCGCGGCGTGGTTGTCGTCGTGGTGCTTCCGTCGCGAGGCGATGATCCATGAGTCGGTGTTCCGCCGGTCCTCGACGAGGATGATCGGAGTGTCGGGGCGGGCGGCGCGCAGCTGCTTCACGAGCGGGACGCATTTCTCGGTGACGTCCTTCGGCCCCATGTTGGGGAGGCAGTCGATGACGTAGGCCGCGGCGTCGATGCGCACGAGGAAGTCGCCCACGGCCCTGTCCATGCGGCCGTTGCCCGAGAAGCCGAGGTTCACCACGGGCACGTCAAGACGGCGGCCGAGGATGCCGGTGTGCACCATGCCGGGGCGGCTGGCGCAGGCGCCGTGGGTGATCGAGGTGCCGTAGAACACGACCGGTTTGGGGCGCGGCCGGAGGCCTTCGAACTTCCTGCCCTCGGGCACGCCGACGCTGAGGAACTCCACGCCGTTGTAGAGGGGTAGGTACAGGGCGTATTCGCGCTCGCCCGCGTCCAGGCCCTCGGCGACGCGCACCTTCATCTCCTGCGTCGCGGGCCGCACGACCTGCACCCAGCGCCACCGGCCGGCCGCGTCGCGCGCGTAGAGGTCGAGGCCGCTGACGCCGGTCGCGGGCATGTGCGGCATCGCGAGCTGCGCCTTGGTGACCTTGTAGTGGGCGTAGATCGTCGTGGCGTCGGTGCGGAAGCGGAACATCAGCCCGGCGCTGTCGCGGCTCAGGCTCCAGACGGCGGGCGTCACCTTGCCGTCGGCCTCGGCGGGCAGCCGGTCGAAGTAGCTCTTCCGCTCGGCCTCGGGGAAGGCGCGGCCTTCGAGGTCGGTCGCGCGGACGTCATGCCACGTCACTTTCTCGTCGGCCCGCACGGCGTAGCGGTCGGCCGACTTGGGCGCGGCCTTGGCGGCCGCCTTGGACGGCGCGGAAGGCTGCTGGGCGAGGGCGGTGCACGTCGTGAGGAGCGCGGCAAGGAGGGGCAGGGCGCGGGGGTTCATGGGGTGCCCCTGAACCTGTCCCGTCCCCTCGTCGGGGCGAGCCGAAACGCCTCAGAGCGGGCTGCCGTCGGACATCGCGATCGCCCGGATGCGCGCGAGCGGACGTTCGTAGTCCTCCAGCGCCTTGGCGTAGGCTGAGCGCGCCCGGTCCGCCCGCTGCCGGGCCGGATCGGCGGCGCGGTCGGCCGCGTCGGCCCGTGCCGTGGAGCGGTCCTCCTGCTGCTGGGACCGGCGCAGCGAGTCGGATTCCGCGGCGATCTGGTTGAGCAGGGCGGAGATCGTGGTGAGGTCGAGCGGCTGCTGGCTCCGCAGCAGCGCGAGCTGACGGCCCAGCGCCTCGATCGAGTCGGCGAGCCTGCGGCTGCGGGCCGCGTCGCGTTCGGCCGCGACGCGCGCGGTCGCGGCCCGTTCCAGCGCCTTATCCAGTTCGGCCAGCGCCAACACGAGCTCCTCGTGGGCGAGCTTTGTCCGCGGGTAGTTCGCGGTCGACATCAGGTCCGCGACCATCGGACGGATGTCCTTACGCAGCAGGTACCGTCGGCTGTCGACGCGCAGGATGAACCGGTCGCCCGGCTGGTCGTAGAGAATCGGCAGGCTGGCCGGCTCCGAGGGCGGCTTCTCCGCCGACGCCGAGGCGGCGAGCAGCGCCGAGGCGATGAGCCGGAGGATCATGGCTTCATCCTGCCTCCGCTCCGGCGGCTTGCAACCCCGCTCCTTCGACGGGCGGCCACATGGGCCCGGATCAGGTCCTGGCACCTCCGCCGGAGCATCCGGCCTTTCGTGTCGGCCAGCCAGATCTTCAGCATGCCCGCATAGAGGCTGAATGTCTCGAGCGCGGCCAGGGCGGGGTCCGTGCCCTCGGCCAGCAGGCCCCGCCGGTCCGCCTGTCGGTAGAGGGCCTCCGTCCGGCTGAGGAACGCCTCGCCCGCCTCCATGAGGTCGCGGCGGACCTTGGAGAAATCGCCGACGTATTCGCAACCCCAGAGCATCACCTCGTAGGTCTCGCGCGCGGCCTCGTCGCCCGCCAGCCGGTCCATCGCCGCGAGCAGGCTCCGTTCGAGGGCCCTCAGCGGATCACGGTCATCCGGAGCCTCCAGCCTCAGCAGGGGGCCGGTCTGGGCGCGCACGGCCATGAAGAGGTCGGCCTTGTCACGGAAATGCCAGTACACCGCCCCCCGGCTCACCCCGGCCTCCCGGGCCACCTCCTCCAATGAAGCCATGTTCACCCCGGCACGCTTGAAAACGCGTCGGGCGCAGGTGACGATGCGGTCTCGGGTGCGTGCCGCCTCGGCTTTGGTCTTGCGGGCCATCTCGGGTCTCCCCCAAATACATACATGGCTGTATGTAAATCAAGCCCCGCCTGCCATGCCCTAGTCTTCCTCGCGCTTCTCATGGCGGGCTGCCGGCCGGAGGCTCCGGCCGGAGCGCCCCCGCCTCCCAAGGTCAGCGTGCTGTCCGTCGCGGAGGTCCGGGTCAGGCAGGCCGTGTTCGCCCCCGCGGTCGTGGAGGGCGTGCGTGAGGTCGAGGTGCGGGCCCGCGTGACGGGGATCCTCCAGACGGTCGACTACCGTGAGGGCGCCCGTGTGCGCGCGGGAGACTTGCTCTTCCGCATCGACCCCGCGCCCTACGAGGCCGCGGCCTCGCTGGCTCGCGCCCAGCTGGCGCAGGAGGCCGCCCGCGCGTCCCAAGCCGTCGCGGAGGCCGCGCGGCAGGACCGGCTCCACGCCCAGAAGGCCGCCAGCGAGAAGGACCGTCTTGACGCCGCGGCCGCCCGCGACGGCGCCCTCGCCGCGCGGGACGCCGCGGCCGCCCGACTTCGTCTCGCCGAGCTCGACCTCGGCTACTGCGAGGTGCGTTCCCCCGTCGACGGAGTGGCCGGACGCCGGCTGCGGACCGAGGGCGCGCTCGTGAACCCCTCGGGTCCGGACGGTCTGCTCACGACCGTCGTGAGTTCGGACCAGGTCTGGGTGCGGTTCGGCATCCCCGAGGCGGACCATGCGCGCCTGTTCGGCGGCAACGCCGCCGGGGCCAGCGGCGCGGAGGTGAGGCTCACCCTGGCCGACGGCTCGGAGCACCCGGTCAGGGGCCAGGTGGACTTCTCCTCCCCCGAGGTCGACGCCCGTTTCGGCAATGTCCAGCTGCGTGCGCGGTTCGACAACGCCAAGGCCGGTCTCATGGCCGGCCAGTTCGTGCGCGCCCGCGTGACCGGCCGTCCGGTCGAGGCCTTCCTCGTGCCGCAGACCGCGCTCATCCAGACCCCGCAGGGCAGGGCGGTCTTCGTGCTGGGCGCCGGCGACCTCGTCGAGGCCCGCGTCGTCAGGCTCGGCGACGTCCAGGGCGCCGACGTGGCCGTCCTTTCCGGGCTGAAGTCGGGCGACCGGGTCGTCCTTGACCAGTTGCAGAAGCTGCGTGCCGGCTCCAAGGCGGCCGTGGTCGCGCGCTGAATGATGAGCTGGGACTTCTTCATCCGTCGGCCGGTCTTCTCCGGCGTCCTCTCCGTCATCATCGTGATGGTCGGAGGCCTCGCCTTCACCCAGCTGCCCCTTTCCCAGTACCCTCAGATCGCGCCGCCCACCGTGACCGTCGTGGCGAGCTACCCCGGCGCGTCGCCGGACGCGCTCGTCAAGAACGTGGCGGCGCCGCTGGAGGAGGAGATCAACGGCGTCGAGGGCCTGCTGTACTATTCGTCCAACTCCTCCTCCAACGGCACCCTCAGCATCTCCGTCATCTTCGAGAGCGGGACCGACCCCGACATGGCCACCATCCTCGTGGCCAACCGCGTGAAGCTCGCCGAGCCCCGGCTGCCCGAGGAGGTCCGCCGCCTCGGCGTCATCACCAAGAAGCGTTCCAACGACGTGCTCATGTCGGTCTCGATCCTCTCGCCGAACGCGACCCACGACCCCGTCTTCCTGGGCAACTACGCCTCGACCGCCGTGGCCGAGGAGCTCAAGCGCATCCCCGGTGTCGGCGACTGCGGACTGTTTGGGGCGCGCGATTACGCCATGCGCGTCTGGCTTCGCCCCGACCGGATGGCCGCGCTCGGCGTGACCACCGCCGAGGTCGTGCGCGCCGTCCGTACCACCAACACCCAGTATTCCGTCGGACGGCTCGGGCAGGAGCCCTCGGTCGACGCCGCCTTCGTCGTGCCCGTGGTCTCCCGCGGTCGCATGGCCACGGCCGAGCAGTTCGGCGAGGTCGTCGTGCGGGCCTCCTCCGCGGGAGGCGTGCTCCGGCTGCGGGACGTGGCGAGGATCGAGCTCGGGTCCCAGAGCTATGAGCAGGCGAGCAAGCTCGACGGCATGCCCGTCGCGGGCATCCGCATCTTTCTCCAGACCGGCGCCAACGCCCTCGACACCGCCGACCGCATCCGGGCGCGCATGGACGAGCTTGCACGCCGGTTCCCCCCGGACGTCCGCTACGAGATCCCTTTCGACACCACCCGGTTCGTCCGGTCCGCCATCGGGGCCGTGAAGAGCAGCCTCGTCGAGGCGGCGCTCCTCGTGGCCGCCGTCGTCTTCCTCTTCCTGGGCTCCTGGCGCGCGACGCTCATCCCCATGATTGCGGTGCCCGTCTCCCTGGTCGGCGCCTGCGCCGGTCTCTGGGCCTTCGGCTTCGGCATCAACATCCTCACCCTCTTCGCGATGGTCATCGCCATCGGCATCGTGGTCGACGACGCCATCGTGGTGCTGGAGAACACCGAGCGCCTGATGCGTGAGCGCGGGCTCTCGCCGTTCGAGGCCGCGCGAGAGTCGGTCCGGGAGGTCGCCGGCGCGGTCGTGGCCATCGTCTGCGTGCTGGTGTGCGTCTTCCTGCCCGTCGCCTTCCTGGGCGGCATCGCCGGCGCCCTCTACCGGCAGTTCGCCGTGACCGTCTCCATCTCCGTCGTCATCTCGGGCTTCGTGGCCCTGACGCTCACGCCCACCCTCTGCGCGCTCCTTCTCCGTCCCGGGGCGCACGGCGGGGCGCCGGGAGCGACCGGCCGTTTCGTCGCCGCCTTCGGCCGCGGATTCGGCCGCTTCGCTGCCTGGCACGGCGCGGCCGTACGCTGGCTGCTGGAACGGCCGCGCACGGCCGCCGCGCTCTTCCTGGCCGTGCTGGCCGCCAACGTCGCGCTCCTCCTCCGCGTGCCGAGGGGATTCCTGCCGTCCGAGGACCAGGGCTACCTGCTCGCCACGGTGCAGCTGCCCGACGGCGCCAGCATCGGGCGCACCCGCGCCTTCATGGACCGCGTCGCGCCGCTGCTGCGCGCCCAGCCCGCCGGCGACCCAGCGGTGCGTCACACCTTCGCGGTGAGCGGCTTCGACCTCATCGGCGGCGGTGAACGGCCCAATTCGGGCACCATCTTCCTGCCGCTGAAGGATTTTGGGGACCGCAGGGCCGGCGGGGACGAGTTCGCCCGCGCCCTCTCCGCCATCGGCACCTCCCAGCCGGACGGCCAGTGCCTCGTGGTCAATCCGCCCGCCATCCGCGGCATCGGCACCGCGGGAGGGTTCGAGTTCTACCTGCTGGCCAAGGAGGACGACGATCCCGCGCGCCTGTTCGCCGCCGTCGAGCGCCTGGAGGCGGCCCTGCGGACCCGGCCGGAGCTGACCGGACTCCGCGTTTTCCTGCGGCCCGCCGTGCCGCAGGTGCTGGCGGAGGTCGACGACGTGCGCGCCGCCGCGCTCGGGGTGGGCCTCGCGGAGATCCACGAGGCGCTCCAGGCCACCGTCGGCGTGGTCTACGCCAATGACTTCACCCTCTCCGGCCGCACCTACCGCGTGCTCGTGCAGGCCGAGGCCGACGAGCGCATGGACCTCGCGGACGCCGGCCGCGTGCACGTGCGCACTTCGCGCGGAGACATGGTGCCGGTGTCGACCTTCGTCAGGTTCCGTCCGCAGGCCGGACCCGAGCAGCTCGAGCGGCACAACGGCTTCCTCGCCGCGCGGATGATCGGCACCGCCGCGTCCGGCGTGAGTTCGGGCACGGCCATCTCCGTGGTCGAGCAGGTCGCGGAGGAGACGCTGCCCCTCGGCTACGACGTGGACTGGACCGCGCAGGCGCTGCAGGAGAAGCGCGCCGCCACCTCGGCGCTGCCGGCCTTCCTCATGGCGCTGCTGATGGTGTTCCTCATTCTCGCGGCGCTCTACGAGGACCTCTCGCTGCCCGTCGGGGTTCTGCTGACCGTCCCCTTCGCGCTGCTGGGCGCCCTCATCGCCGTCGCTGTGCGCGGCATGCCCAATGACATCTACTTCCAGATCGGCCTCGTGACCCTCATCGGTCTCGCGGCCAAGAACGCGATCCTCATCGTCGAGTTCGCCGAATCCGCCCGCCGGGCCGGCCGTTCCGCGGCCGAAGCGGCGGTCGAGGCGGCGCGCATCCGTATCCGTCCGCTCGTCATGACGTCGCTCGCCTTCGTGCTGGGCGTCGTGCCCCTCGCCTTCGCGATGGGAGCGGGCGCGGCCGCCCGCCGCTCGATGGGCACGGGCGTGATGGGCGGCATGATCCTGGACACCTTCGTGGCCACGCTGTTCATCCCCTGGTTCTTCCACCTGCTCTCGGGGCGGAAGGGGCGCAAGGAGGTCGCGCCATGAGGTCGGTCGCCCTGCTGGCGTCGCTTCTTACCGGCTGCGCGGTGGGTCCCGATTACGTGCGTCCGGAGACGCCCGTGCCGACGTCCTTCCCCGGTGCGCCCGGACGGGGCGTCCAGCTCAGGCCCGACTGGTGGCGCGCCTTCCGTGAGCCGGAGCTGGACCGCCTCGTCGAGGCGGCCTTCAAGGCGAACGCGGACCTCCGGGCCGCCGTCGCCCGGCTGGAGCAGGCTGGCTCGCAGTTCGAGGAGGTCGAGGCCGCTACTTACCCCTCGCTTAACGGCACGGGGTCCGACGTCGGGAGCCGCATCAGCCAGGGCAGCTTCCTGCCCATCAACAGCAACTTCACCCGCAGTCGCCGTTCCTACCGCGCCGGTCTCGCCACCGCGTTCGAACTCGATTTCTGGGGCCGCGTGAGACGCGCGGAGGAGGCCGCCCGCGCGCGCCTGCTGGCGGGGGAGGGCGCGGCCGAGAACGTGAGGCTGACCCTCGCCGCCTCGGTCGTGCGCGCCTACGCCGACCTGCGCGCCGCCGATGAGTCGGCGTCCGCGTCGGATGAGATCGTGACCGTGCGCACCGAGGCGCTCGCGCTCGTGCGCAGACGCGTCGAGGTCGGTTCGGCCGGTCCCGACGCGGTGGCCGCGGCCGAACAGGCCCTGGCGTCCGCCGTGGCCGACCGCGCGGCGGTGCGCCGACGCCGCGCGCAGGCCGAGAGCCTGATCGGTTTCCTCACCGGCGCCCCGGCCTACGCCGCCGCGCCTTCCGTCAGGCCGTTGCGCGCCCCCGCTTCGCCGAAGGCTGGCCTCCCCGCCGCCGTCCTCGCCCGGAGGCCCGACGTCCGCGCGGCCGAGCAGGCCCTGGTCGAGGCCACCGCGCAGGTCGGGCTCCAGGTGGCGTCGCGCCTGCCGACGTTCACGCTCACGGGCGCCTTCGGCACCGAGAGCCGGGAGCTGACCGACATGTTCGGCGGTCCCACCCAGACGCGTTCGCTGGGCGTCGATTTCACCGTCCCCCTGCTCGATTGGGGCCGCGGCGCCGCGCGCGTCGAGGCGGCCGAGGCCGGCGTCAGGGCGGCGGCCGCCGAGTATGAGCGCGCCGCCTACCAGGCGTTGCGCGAGGTGCGTGACGCCCTGGCCGACGTGCGGGAGTCGGGCGTCGCGGCCGGGTCGGCCGACCGCGTCGAGTCCTCCGCCCGGGAGTCGTTCAGGCTGGCCCGTGCCCGCGCCGAAGCCGGGCAGGGCTCGCCTGACGAACTGCTTGAGGCCCGCCGCCGTCTCGCCGAATCCCGTCTCGTGGTCGCGCGGCTCCGTTTCGAGCGTGCGGCCGCCCACTCGGACCTCTGCCGTGCGCTCGGCGGCGCGGACCCCGTCGCCGGTCCCTGATCGGGTTGGGGTTGTCAAGGCGTCGGCCGCGGGTTTGCTCAGCCCCATGCCGCCGCGGCCCACATTGACGGAGGAGCTCACGGCGGCCGCCGTGGCCGATCCGTTCCTGCCCGTCGCCTCGCTCATCTTCCTGCTGGCCGTCGTCCACACCTTCCTGGCGCCTGTCTTCAGCTCCTGGGCCCATCGCCTCGCGGAGGCGCATGCGGAGCGCCTGCGGCGGGGCGAGGTCGCGGTGAGCGAGGAGGGCGGGTCGGCCGACTTCCGGGCCTCCATCCTGCATTTTCTCGGCGAGGTCGAGGCCGTCTTCGGCGTCTGGGCCTTCGTGCTTTTCTGGGCCTTCGTCTGCTGGCCCGGCAAGGGCTGGGGCTTCGCGGTGGCCTACATGGAGACCGCCGATTACGCGTCGGCCGCCCGGCTCGCTTCCGAAGGGGCCTCATCCGCGCACCGCATCCTGGCCTCCCCCAAGTATCTCGAACCGCTCTTCGTGTTCGTCATCATGGCGATTGCCTCGTCGCGCCCCGTCTTCGCCACCGCGTCGTCGCTCCTGACCCGGCTCGCCGGCGTCTTCGGCGGATCGCCCTTCGCGCGCTGGGCCGTCGTGCTGACCGTCGCGCCCCTCCTCGGCTCCTTCATCACCGAGCCTGCGGCGATGACGATCGCGGCCCTCATGCTGGCCGAT
>JBJTTY010000085.1:0-3541 GCA_046080425.1 Verrucomicrobiota bacterium | reverse complement strand
CTCGTGCCGGGCGTTCTCCTCGGGGCTGAAGGTCGCGAGGGAGTCGTTGCGGATGAACTCCACGAACTTGGTGAAGCTCGATCCGCCGCGGTAGCTGGCGGCCTTGACGAACCAGTTGAGCTGGGCCTCGCGGAGGGCGGGGGTCCATCCGGCCTTCAGCATGCGCAGGCTTCGCATGAGTTCCATCTCGGGCTCCTGGCTGCCGTACTTGGCCACGAGGGCCATGGCCTTGGCGGCGAGGTTCGTGGACTGGAGGTGCGAAAGGGTCTCGGTGAGCAGCCAGTTCACCTCGAAGGAGGCGTCGGGGTAGGCGGCGTCGTATTGCGCGGAGACCTTGGCCGCCAGGGCGGCGTCAGGATCGCCGCCGCGATGCAGGGCGAGCTGGGCGACGCGGGCGTGCACGAGCTTCTGCTCGCGGGTGAGGGCGGCGAAGTCGGTCGCGAGCAGCGCGTTGAGCAGGCGGTCGCGCAGGGCGGCCTGGGCGGGCGTGGGGTCGGCCTTGTTCACGGGCACGCCGGTGCGCGGGTCTGGCTTGGCGGCCTTTTCGGTGTGATAGGGGCAGGGCAGGCCCTGACGGGCGAGCGCGAGCAGCGCTTCGAGGCGGGCGGTCACGTCCTTCTCGGCGAAGGCGCGGTCGGCCCAGCCGGCGTGCGGCTGGTGCTCGAGCACGACGCGGGCGGCGTTGCGCAGCCAGCGGTCGGAGGAGGACAGGTGCGGCCAGGCGGCGTCGGCCGCCTTCGGGTCCTGCCTGCCGTGGAACTTCTCGAGGGCGTGACGGGTGAAGACCTCCGGCATCGCCGGCTTGGGAGGTGAGACGCGCTCGGTGCTCTCTGAGCCGGCGTAGGTGACGCGGTAGAGGCCGGACTGCACGCGGCGTCCGCCGATGGCGAAGTACATCGCGCCGTCGCCGGGATGGATCATGACGTCGGTCACGGGCAGCGGGGCGCCGGTCACGAACTCCTCCTTGGAGCCGACGTAGGTCGCGCCCTGGGGGCGCAGGTGCACGGCGTAGATCTTGCCCCAGCTCCAGTCCAGGATGTACAGGGCCTCCTGATACTTGGACGGGAACTTTGCACCGTAGCCGAAGGCGATGCCGGTGGGGGATCCCGGACCGATGTTCACCGTGGCGGGCAGGTTGTCGGGGTAGAACTCGGGATACTTACCCGCGCCGTTGCGCCAGCCGTATTCGCCGCCGCTCACGACGTGGTTCACGCGGGTGGGGCGGTACCAGGGTGTGTTGAAGTCATATTCCATGTCCGCGTCGTACGTGAACAGCTCGCCGTCCCGGTTGACGGCGCCGCCGTAGATGTTGCGGAAGCCGCTGGCGAAGGTCTCGAAAGTCTTCCCGTCCTTGCTGATGCGGTAGACGATGCCGCCGGGCGCGAGGACGTGCCGGTTGTGGCCGCGTCCGTCCGGCATGCGGGGCAGGAGGTGGTCGTCGCCCCAGAGCGGCGCGACGGGCGAGGTCGGCGCGGTCTCGGTCTTCACGGCGTTGTTGCCGCAGATGAGGTAGAAGCCCTGGCCGTCGGGCGTGAGGAGGACCTTGTGCACGCCGTGGTCGCCGCCCGACTCGATCGCGCGCAGGAGCTCGACCTTCTCGGGCCGGTCGTCGCCGTCGGCATCGCTGATGCGGTAGAGTCCGCTGGGGATCTTCTTCTCGTAGTCGTTGACGCCGACGTAGAGGGCGCCGAAGGCCCAGATCATGCCGTTGACGGCGCGAATCTCGGCGGGCATCTTCCTGACGGCTGCGGAATTGAGGGGCTTGCCCGGCGCGGGCGCGTCGAAGCGGTAGAGGGCGCCGTACTGGTCGCTGGCGTAGATGCGTCCCTTGTCGTCAGCGCAGAGGGCCACCCACGATCCCTGGTCGACGCCGGGGACGGAATAGAGGAGCTCCACTTTGAATCCGGCGGGGGCCTTGATGAGATTGACGGGCGTGGCGCGGTTCTGGCCGACCACGGGGCCTACGGAGGCCGGACGCGCGGCCTTCTTGGCCGGGGCTTTCTTGGCGGGGGCCTTGGGCGCAGGTCCCTTGGGGGCCGCGGCCTTGGCCTTCGCCTTCGCAGCGGGGTTCTCGATGCGCTGGGCGTCGCTGGGGACGGGGCTCTTGTCCAGCGTGACGAGCGGCTCCTCGGGCAGCTCCTTGAGCATCACGTCCTTGATCTGCACGACCATCGCGGGGCCCTTGTGCACCTGGAAGGCGAGGAGGCCCTCAAGGTCGCGCTCCTTGGCGTCGTGGTCGGTCAGCTCGATGGTGACCTTGCCGTCGACTTTGTGGATGAGGCGGTTGCCCCGGGCGATGACGGTGTATTCGTGCCACTCGGTGAAGTCGACCTTCGCGGGGTCGCGCTCGGCCGCCAGCCACTTGCCGCCCTTGTCGTCGACGATGACGGTCTGTCCGTTCTGCACGAGGATGCCGCGGCCGCGCTCGTCGTAGACCATGCCGTTGTAAGGCGCGTTGGCGTGGATGTCGCACTGGTAGCCGGCGATGACCCACCTGCCGGCCTCGGGAAGTTCCTTGCTGCGGTACTGGATGCCAGAGTTGCTGGCGGAGCACTTCACCTTGGCGCGCAGCTCGAAGTTCTTCAGGACGCCGCCCCGCCAGATGACGAACTGGTTGTAGGCGAGGTGGTCGGGGCCCTTGGTCCGGCCGGTGATCGCGCCGTCCTCGACGCTCCACAGCTCTGGGTTGCCGTCCCAGCCGGTCAGGTCCTTGCCGTTGAAGAGGGAGCGGAATCCTTCCTGAGCCGGGAGGGACGCGGCGAACAGGGACAGGAGCAGGGAGGCGAGGGGGAATCGCATGGGTAGAAGGGGTCCCTTACCGATACGCCGCCCCCGAGCGAGTGCAACAGATTAGGGGCGTCCCGACGGGCCGCCCCCTCCATTTCCGCTCAATAATCAGCGTCCTTGGTTCACGAACTCATCACGGTTCACGTCACCGCTTCTGTCCTTGTCGAACTTGATGAAGTTCTTGGCGGCCTGCTCGGGTTCGCGCTGGTTGAGCATGAACTCCTCCTTGTTGAGCTTGCCGTCCCTGTTCAGGTCTCGCCCGTCGAACATGGCGCCGCGGTCGCGGGTGGCCGCCTGCGGGTCGGCCTTCTTCTTGCCGCCCTTGCCCTTGGCCGCGCCTTTGGCTTCAGCGGGGCCGGGGGCGATCGGCGGAGGTAGGAACTTGGACAGCTTCGCGACGATTTTGGCGTGCTCGGCGCGGGCGGCGACGTTCACGGTTTCGTGCGGGTCGTTGGCCTCGTCATACAGTTCGGTGGCGTGGATGGCGTTGCTTGCGCGGTCGCGCCAGAGCGTCAGGCGCCATTGGTCGTCGCGGATGCTGTATCCCATGAGGGACTTTCCCGCGTCCTGGCGGGGGTACTGGCTGATGGCCACGGGGCGCACGGAGGCGGCCGCGTCATCCAGCACGGGACGCAGGCTCACGCCCTCGACGTCCTTGGGCTTGGGGAGTCCGCACACGTCCGCGAGTGTGGGGTAGATGTCGATGAACTCAGCGAGGGAGAGGCTCTTGCGGCCGGCGGCCTTCTGTCCGGGC
>JBJTTY010000084.1:0-34544 GCA_046080425.1 Verrucomicrobiota bacterium | reverse complement strand
CGAGAAGGACTGGCCGGCGTTGTTGCCGACGAAACCGTTCAGGAAGAAGAAGTAGGTGTAACCGGCGCTCAGCGTGGCGAAGCCGGCGTCGTAGGCGATCGAGGCGCCGAGGTCGAGCTCCTGGTACTGCGAGCGACGGTCGTTGCTGGCGGTGTAGTACGCCAAGGCGTTGACCGTGGTCGTATCGGATAGCTTCTTGGAAGCGCCGAGGTTATACCAGGCGTTCTGGTTGGAGAACCAGAGGCCGCGGTAGATGTACTCGCTGTCGTAGCCCGCGGTGAGGTCGAACGCGATCGGCGAGGCGGCCGGCGCGGACGACTGCGCCAGGGCGGCGGCAGCGAGGAGGGTGGTGGTGGTGATGGAGGTGATGTGCTTCATGGCATCCCCCCATTCGCACCCCCCGTGCCAATACGCTCAGGAGGGTCTTTGGCTTCTATTTGTACCCATAAAGACGCAAAACGGCGTTTCCCGAGCTTAAAACCTGCCAGCCCTGCCCAATATGCGGCAGTCACCCGCGGGCTCCTGCTGCGCGGTAGGCCGTCACGTGCCTGTCGGCTGAGAGTTTCCAGCTGAATTCGGTCCGCATGCCGTTGAGTTGCACTTTGCGATAGGCCTTCGGGTCGGAGAAAAGTTGCAAGGCATGTCCGATGGCCCACTCGACGCCCTGCAGGTCGGCGTGCTCGAAGACGATGCCGGTCGCATCCGTAGCACTGGGCGACCAAGGCCTCACCGTGTCGGCGAGTCCGCCGGTGGCCCGTACGACCGGCGGCGTGCCGTAGGCCATGGAATACATCTGATTGAGTCCGCAGGGCTCGAATCGGCTGGGCATCAGGAAGAAGTCGGACCCGGCCTCGATGCGGTGCGAGAGGCCGTGATCGAAGCCGATGCGTACGCCGCACAGGGAGGGAAATCCGGCGGCCAGGGCCCGGAACGCGCCCTCGAGTCCGCCGTCGCCGCTGCCCAGGAGCACGAAGCGGAGTCGGCCGTCACGGAGGAAGGAAGGCAGTGCCGCGGCGGCCAGGTCGAGGCCCTTCTGATCCCACAGCCGTGAGACCACGCCGAAGATCGGGGGAGCCTTCGGATCGTTGCGCAGGCCGAATTCGCGGGCCAGGGCCAAACGGCACTCCTCCTTGCCCTTCATGCTCCTAGGGGAGAAGGGGGCTGCGATCAGCCGGTCCGTGCGCGGATTCCATTCGTCAGTGTCCACGCCGTTGAGGATGCCTTCGAGGGCCGATTCCCTCCTGCGCACCACCGCTTCCAGTCCGTGCCCGAAGGCGGGCGTGAGGATCTCGCGAGCGTAGGTCGGACTCACGGTGATGACCCGGGCCGCGTGCAGCACGCCTCCCTTGAGGAAGTTGACGCCGCCGAGGCACTCGAGCTCGGACGGCTGCCACAGCCAGCCGGGCAGGCCCAGGAAATCCATGATGCCTCGGTGGGCGACCCCTTGGTGCTGAAGATTGTGGATGCTGAGGACGCTCACGGCGTCGCCCAAGGGGCTTTCCTTGAGGACGGTGTTCAGCAGGGGCGGGACGAGGCCCGCGGTCCAATCGTGGCAGTGGATGACGTCAGGAATCCAGCCCGAGGCCAGGCAGGCGTCGAGCCCGGCGCGCGCGTAGAAGGCCGCTCGCTCCGCGAAGTCGGCCCGCGCAGGGTAGACTTCCTTGGCTCCGTAGTAGTCGTCGTGCTCGATGAACCAGGCCTCGAAACCCTTGGATGCCTGCAGCGACAACACGCGGCAGGCGGCCTTTTCGGGCGGGCCGCCCACGCCGACCCTGAGCGAAGGCATGAGGACGGACATCCTTTCCTTGCCCGGCACCGAGCCATAGAGGGGCGTGACGGCCTTCACGTCATGACCCGACGCACCGAGGGCCTTGGCCAGCGCCGCGGTCGCGTCGCCGAGTCCGCCGGCCTTGGACCAGGGCGCGAGTTCGGGCGTGACGTGCAGGATCTTCATCGTTCGGGTTTCGTTCTTCCGATGCGGTTGAGCAGGGGGACGAGCGCGACCAGCAGGAAAAGGGCCAGCGCCATGGCCACGTTGCCGGCGAGGTCGTGGACGGTGCCGAGGAAGGAGAAGCCCGGTGCGCCGTGCGCGACGCCCCAGGGGTCCAGGTCCAAGGACTTGGACCCGTGCTCCAGCGCATGTGAGGCCAGGAAAACGTTTCTTCCTAGGTTGAGGAGGACGGCCACGGCGCCGCCCGCCGCCATCAGCGCGACTTTGCGCAGGACGGAGCTCCAGGCGCCGCCCTCGATGAACACGGCGCCGAGGAAGGCGGAGGCGAACACGCAGGCGGAAAGCGACCGGATGCCAGAGCAGGCGTCGGCCACGCCGACGGCGTCGTTGTTCGCGAAGACGATGGTGTTGCCGCTGGTGCGTATGACGTGACCGGAGGCTCGCAGGATGCCCGAGACGACTTCGGTCACGAGCGTGAGCAGCTCCCCTTTCACGCGATTGTCCACAAGGTAGAGGAAGGGGCCGGACACGATCCACACGCAGACGGGGAAGGTGAGGAGGCCGACCGTGCGCAGCCGGGAGGCCGCGGAGGGCTCGCTTTCTCCTGGAGCACGCGGTGCGAGGAAGGCGATGGCTAGGCCCGTTCCGGCCAGTCCGAAGGCGATGGCGAGCGTCGGCACAGGTCCGGTGCCGAAGACCGCACGTCCGGCGGCACCCAGCGCGAACATGGCCAGCGAAGTGAAAGCCAGGAGAAAGGCGGCGCCGATCTGCCAGCGTGGGGCGGATCCGCCCGAGGGATTGCCGCACAGGGCGTCACGAAGGTCATCCCATCGGTCCCAGGCGACGTAAGCGGCCAGGAAGGGGACGAGGTAGCCGAAGGTGTAATCCTCTTTGGTGCTCCAGACGGCCCACTGGTCCCAGGTGGCGAAGGCGGCCATCGCGACGAGCAAAGCGCCCGTGCCGGCGGTCATGAGGTCGACGCGCGCAGGCTGGCCTTCGGCGGTCATCAGAACTTCGGCACGGCCTCCAGCAGGCGGCGGGTGTATTCCTCGCGGGGATCCCGGAGGATGGTCTCCGGAGGCCCCTGTTCGACGATGCGCCCGGCGTTCATCACGAGGACGTGGTCGCTGACGTGCTCGATGACGGCGAGGTCGTGACCGATGAAGAGGTAGGTCAGGCCAAGGCTTTCCTGCAGGTCCTGGAGGAGGTTCACGACTTCGGCCTGCACCGAGACGTCGAGCGCCGAGACGGGCTCGTCACAGATGATCAGTTCGGGCTGTACGGCGAGCGCGCGGGCGATGCCGATGCGCTGTCGCTGCCCGCCGGAGAACTCATGGGGATGCTTGCGCAGGTCGTCGCCCGTGAGCTGCACGCTGCGCAGGAGCTGCTCGCAGCGCGCCTCGCGCTCGGACCTGCTCATGGCCGGAAAATGGATTTCCAGCGGTTCGGAAAGGATGCCGAAGACGTCGGTGCGAGGGTTGAGCGAATTGTAGGGGTCCTGGAAGATCATCTGGATCCTCTTGCGGTACGGGTGGAAGTCTGCCGATCCGAGTCCGGTCAGGTCGACGCCGTCGTAGAGGATCGCTCCACGTGTGACCGGGGCCAGGCGGATCACGGCCTTGCCGGTCGTGCTCTTGCCGGAGCCTGATTCCCCGACGACGCCGACGGTCCGTCCCCGCGGGACCGAGAAGCTGACGCCGTCCACGGCCTTCTTGGGCCCGGGCGTCGGCATGAAGAACCAAGGGGCGCGCACGGGGTAGTGCACGGCGAGGTCGCGGATCTCGAGCAGGGGAGGGGACGAAGGATTCATGACGCGCGGAGTTCGTCCCTGAGGGTGGTGAGGCGACGCCGCTTCTGTCCGAGACGCGGGATGCAGGCGATCAGTCCGCGGGTGTACGGATCCCGGGGGGAGTCCATAACTTGGGCCGTGGGGCCCTGCTCGACGATCCTGCCGTTGCGCATCACCTGCACGTGGTCGGCGAAGCTGGAGACGATTCCGAAATTGTGGGTGATGAGCAGGATGGCCATGCGCTTCTCGTTCCGGAGACGCGCGAGCAGGTCCATGATCTCCTTCTGGATCGTGACGTCGAGGGCGGTGGTGGGCTCGTCCGCCACGAGGATGTCGGGGCCGCAGGCGAGCGCCATGGCGATCATGGCCCGCTGCTGCATGCCTCCGGAAAGCTCGTGAGGGTAGCTGCGGGCGACCCGTGCGGGGTCGTCGATGCGCACTTCCGAGAGGGCCGTGAGTACGGCGGCATCGACGTCGCGTACCTCGGGCCGGTGCAGCCGCACGGCCTCGGCGATTTGGAAGCCGATGTCATAGACGGGATTGAGCGAGGTGCCCGGTTCCTGGAACACGTAGGCGATGCGCCGCCCTCTGACTCTCGTGAGCGCGTCCTCCGTCAGTCCAATCAGCTCTCGGCCTTCGAGACGGGCGGAGCCGGTGACCTCGCACGCCGGTGACGGGGGCAGGAGGCCCGTCAGGGCGAGGGAGGACACGGACTTCCCTGAGCCCGATTCTCCTACAACGGCGAGCACCTCGCCGGCCCTCAGGGCGAAGGACACGCCGGCGGCCGCGACGGTGGTGCGGGAGCCGGACCGGAAGGTCACGCCCAGGTCACGTACCTGCAGGAGCGGCTCTGAGGGCATTTCGGTCATCGTGGATGAGGGCGGGCTCAGGGGGAAGTCAGAATCAGTCGCCGCGCCAGCGGTCGTGGATCTCCGTGCGCGGGGGCCCGCGCCGCCCGCCGGCCTTGTAGTCGGCCAGGTCCTTGGCGCGGGCCGCCCCGTCGATCCACAGCAGGCCGAAGCTCGAAGGGTCCTCGGATGACTTGACGTCGAAGCCGGCGGGGAAGCGCACCCAGCTCCAGTGGGCGATGCGGTAGCCCGGCACCTTGAAGCCCGGGATGAAGTCGGCCTGATCATGCATGACGCGCTGCATGCGGCGCGAGAGGTCGATCATCTCCTGTTCCTCGGTCGCCGCGCGGAACCGGTCGATGAGCGAATCGAGCTCCGGGTGCGAGATGCCGGTGATGTTGTTGGTCTGACGCTTCGGGGCCTTCCTGCCGTCGGGCAGGGTGTCGAGCGCGTTGTCCGAGTGATGCGACTCCCACAGCTGGGGGATGCGGCTCGAGACGGACCAAGCCCAGAGGCACATGTCGTGGTTCTTCTCCATCACCTTGCGGTACATCGTGGTGTGCTCCAAGGTCTCCGGACGCAGCTCGACCCCGCAATGTCTGGCCGATTCGACGAGGGCGGCCAGGTACTTGCGCCGGTCGGAGGTGTCGAAGGTGAGACGAAGCGAGAGGCGACGCCCGGCCGCGTCCTGCAGGATGCCGTCCGGACCCTCCCGGTCGAACCCGGCCCTGGCGAAGGAGGCGCGGGCGAGTTCCGGGCTGTAAGGGCGCGCGCGGATCGTGGGGTCGGTGAACTTTCCGAGCCCTTCGCAGAACTGGTTGAGCCGCTCGTAGTCGCCCCGGTAGAAACCGTCCAGCACGCGCTGCCAGTCGGTCGCGTGCTGGAGTCCGACGCGCACGTCGAGGTTGTCGAGCGGCGGACGCTGCGTGTTGAGGTACAGGCCGTAGGGCGGGCGCGGGATGTCGTTGAAGAACTGCGCCTTGGTCAGGTAGCCCCGGAGATAAGGTTCCTTGTCGTTGGTGCCGTACCAGTAGCGCGGCATGTTGATCGGCATGAAGTCGAGCTCGCCCGCCAGCAGCGTCTGGTAGGCGCCGTCGACGTCGCGGATGACGGTGTAGGTGACCTCGTCGGGGTTGAAGCGATGGCGGTAGAAGCGACGTCGGTCTCCCCACCAGTCCTTGACGCGTGACAGCGTCATGGAGCGTTCGCGTCGGAATCCCTCGGGTCTCACCTCGTAAGCGCCGGTGGTCGGGTGGAACCGGTCGTTGTAGCGACGTTCGTAGTCCGGGCCGAAATCCCTGAAGAAGCCGCGGGGCGTGGGGCGCAATCCGCCCAGCAACTCCAGCTGGTAGGGCCGCTTCCTGGGCGCGTGCACGGCGATGGTGTGGTCGTCGTACTTGGTGATGCCGGCGAACTCCCGTGAATAGTAGTCGGCGTACCACTCGGCGTTGGCCCAGGGCGAACGGTGGAAGTAGAAGGTGAACAGGTAGTCGTCCGCGGTGACCGGCTGGCCGTCGGTGAACCGGGCGTCGGGATCCAGACGGAAGTAGGCCGTCATGCCGTCCGCCGACAACGCCCAGCTGGTGGCCAGGGCGGGGATGGGCTCCACGGTGTCAGGGTGCTCGGAGAGCAGGGCGAAGTCGTTCTGGTCGTAGAGCTCGCCGCGGAAGCCGTTGTTGGCGTTGGGTCCGACGCGCCGGAGCGTCGGAGGCGTCGAGGTGGTGAACAGCCGCAGGGTCCCTCCGCGGACGGCGGCCGGATCCGCGAACTCCTTCTGCTCCGAGCCGTCCTTCCACCGCAGGTCGCCCGGGAGGTCGGACGGCCTGGCGAAGCGGAAGAACTCTGGCAGGGAGCGGTAGAAGGCCTCGGCGCGTCCGTCCTTCGGGACGTCGGCCGCGGCGCAGGCGCAGGCGAGCAGGATGGCGAGCAGGCGGGTCATCGGTTGCGCTTGAGGTCGAACGCGTCCTGGAGTCCTTCGCCCACCGCGTTGATGAGCAGCATGAGTCCCACCAGGCAGGTCACGCTCGGCGCCAGGATCCACCAGGCGCCCAGGTTCTCGTTCGCCTGATGGAGGAGCTCGCCCCAGGTGGGCTCGGTGGGAGGGAGCCCGAACCCGAGGTAATCCAGGGAGGAGAGCGAGACGATGAGGCCGTGGAGGCTGAAGGGCAGGGTGGTCAGGATCACGGTGGCGCAGTTCGGAAGCACGTGCTTCCAGATGATGCGGAGATGTCCTGCGCCGAGGGCGCGTGAGGCGGTCACGTAGTCCTTGGCCGCCGCCTGGTAGGCCGAGGCGCGCAGCTGCTGGGCGAGGCCGATCCAGGAGAACGCCACCAGCAGGAGCGTGAGCAGGGCCAGCGACGGTTCCAGCAGGCTGGCGAGGAGGATGATGGCGTAGAGGAACGGCACGTTGGACCAGACCTCCATCAGACGCTGCAGGACCATGTCGAAGCGTCCGCCGAAATAGCCCATCGCGCCGCCCAGGACGAGTCCGACGAGGTAGACGCCGGGGAGGTAGATGAGGGCGGAGATCAGCAGCAGCCGGAATCCGCCGAAGAGGCGGGCGAGGACGTCGTGACCGGATTCATCGGTGCCAAGCCAGTGTCCGTCCAGTCCGGGCGGGCAGGGCGACGGCACCTGGGTCCTGACATCGCCGCCGGGCGTCCAATCCTTTTCATCTCCGGATTTGGAAGAAATGAAACGCCCCTCGGCGAACTTGGCCCGCGCGACGGTCGCTCCGCCCTCCGTCAGTCTCGCTTCGCCGTGCAGCCGTCCGTCCACGACGTACCACGAGCGTGCGCGGGAACCGTCGGATGCCAGCGTGAAGATGCGTCCTTCGGTGATCGGCCCCCTGGGATCCGACCAGCGCCCGTCTTCGGACAGGAAGGCGCGTGGCTGCACTTCGCACACTTGCTCGGGCGAGAAGGGCACCGGTGGCATCAGCGCCCAGCCTCGCCCCTCGCGGCTCAGCTTCTCCGAGAGCAGCCGGTAGTCAGGCTCCCGCTTGCCCGCCATTCCGAATTCATCCGAGGCGATGAAGCCGGCGACCGCGGGGAATCTGAGTCCGCGTTCGGTGCTGACCACGAGGGCGCGGTTGCCGACGAGCAGCGGGCCCAGCGCCGCCATGACGCAGAGCGCGCTCAGCGCGAGCAAGGACCACCATGCGCCCCGGGAGGCGCGGAAGCGCTCGAGTCGGCGACGGGTGAGTGGGTCGATCAGGCTCATCGTTCGCGGTCGAACCGGATGCGGGGGTCGGCGGCCGCCACGCAGAGGTCGGAGACGATGTTGCCGATGAGCATCGCCAGGCTGGACAGGGTGAGCAGGCCGAGGAAGACCGGAAAGTCGCGGTGCACCATCGCGTCATAGCCGAGCAGGCCGATGCCCGGTATGCCGAAGGTGACCTCGATGATGAAGGATCCGGTCAGGAAGAAGCCGAGGTTGCCGCCCACGGTGGCCGCGAGGGGGATGAGGGAGTTCCGCAGGGCGTGGACGCCGACCACCCGGCTCCAGCCCAGCCCTTTGGCGCGGGCGGTGCGCACGTAATCCGCGGCGAGGTTGTCGAGCAGGCTGTTGCGGGTGAAGAGCGTGAGCGCCGTGAAGGAACCGATGGTCATGCAGGCCAAGGGCAGGGCGGTGTGGTGAAGACGCCCGGCCCAGTCGAGCCGCTCCCAGTCGAACCCTTTGCTGGGGAACCATCCCATGCCATAGGCCAGGGTGTTGCGCAGCACCACGGCCAGCGCGACGACGGGGATGGCGTAGAGGATGAAAAGGGTGAAGGTCGAGAGGCGGTCGAAGACGCCGTCCTTGCGCAGGGCTTTGGCCACCCCCAGGGGCAGCGACACGCCGTAGGCCAGCACGATGGAGAGGAGGCCGAACCAGGCGGAGAGCGGGATGCGTGAGACGACTTCTTCCCACACCGGGCGGTCGCTCACGGCGGAGTCGCCCAGTTCCAGCTGGAGCACGCCTTGGAAGGCGGGACGGTGCACGAGCACGCGCCGATCCTTGGACGGGTCGTCAGGCAGCGGCGCGTCCTCCGCCACCCAGCCGGACGCCGTGCCGCCTTCCGTCGTCAAGACCTTGAGCAAGGTCCCCTCGGCCCTGACCTCGAGCTTGCGCACGCCCCCGGGCGAGGCGCGGTCGCGCACTTCCACGGTGGCGGATGACGTCTTTGCCTCCAGTCGCGTCACGATCCAGTCGGACGGGCCCGGCCATGCTCCCAGCCAGATGGCGTAGGCTTCGATGAGAGGGCGGTCGAAGCCGTAGCGGCGGCGGAGATTGTCGAGCTCCTCGGGTGAGGCGGGACCGCTCGGCCTGGCGCCGGTCGCGCTACGCTTCCGGTCCGCCTGCTGGCGTTCCGCCATGGCCCGCTCGATCGGGCCGCCGGGAACGAACCGCGTGAAGCAGAAGGTCACGAAGGTGATGCCCACGAAGGTCAGTGGGACCAGCAGCAGACGTCGTAGGACGTAGTCGCGCATGGGGCGGGCTCAAGGGCATCCGCCCCGACGGGGTTTTCAATCCTTAAGGACTCGCTTGCTCCGTCGCGGCCCGGGGGCATCTTGGCTCCGTGAACGCCCTCGACCTGCTCGGACGTTGCCTGGCCGCGCTCGCCCTCTCGGCCGCCGGGCTCGTCCTGCTGACGCTGGCGGCCTTCCTGGTGATCTTCCTCGTCCGCCTGCCGGGCCGACATCCGACCATGGGCCCCGGCTACTGCGCCGTCCGCACGCTCTGCTGGATGTTCACGAAGGCCTTCTATCGTCTCAAGGTCGCGGGGCTTGAGAACGTGCCGGCGCAGGGCGGGGCGCTCGTGGTCTGCAACCACGTCTCCTACGTCGACGTCGTCATCATCGGCGTGGCCCTCGACCGTCCAGTGAGGTTCCTTTCCTGGGAGGGGTTTGAGCGCGTGCCGGTGATGCGCCGCATCATGAGGATGATGGGCACGATCCCGGTGGCGGGCGACAAGGCCAAGGAGGCCGTGCAGCGGGCCGCGGACGCTCTCCGGGCGGGCGAACTGGTCTGCATTTTTCCCGAGGGGCACGTGACGCGCAACGGCGGCGTCCAGGAGCTGCGCCGGGGGTTCGAGCTGATCGCCCGTCGCGCGGGCGTGCCCATCCTGCCGATGGCGGTCGACGGGCTGTGGGGCTCGATCTTCAGCTTCAGCGGCGGGAAGTTCTTCTGGAAGCGCCCCAAGCAGTTTCCGCGACCGGTCTCGCTCGTGGTCGGGCGCCCCTACGCGGTCGAGGAACACCTCCGGACGCGCCTCCGTCTGCTCGAGCTTTCATCCGAGGCCTTCGCGCTGCGGCCTTCCTTGGACGGAAGCCTGGTCCGCGAGGTCGTATGCGGCTTGGCCGCTCGCGCGGGACGCGTCGTGGTCGTTGATCGCACGGCGCAACGCAGGGAGCTTTCCGGGGCGCTGCTGCTGGCGCTGGCCTCCGAGACCGCGCGCCACCTCAGGTCCGCGACGGCCTCGGACCGTGTCGCCGTCGTGCTGCCGCCCGGAATCGGCGCCATCGTGGCCAACCTCGGCTGCTTGATGGCGGGCAAGGTGCCGGTGAACCTCAACTTCACGCTGGGCAGGGAGCAGGCCGCGTCCTGCCTCCGTCGGGCCGGCGCCGAACTGCTGGTCACGGCGGAGGCCTTCCGCGCGAAGGTCGCTGAGAAGTCGCCTGACTTCCCCTGGGGAGACCGGGTCTACGACGTGGGTGAGCTGCTGAAGTCGGTCCCGCGTTGGCGACTGGCGCTCAAGGTCGCGGTGATTCGTCTGGCTCCGGCGGCGTGGGTTCCCGCGCTGCTGGGCGTATCCTCGCGCGGCGGAGACGACGAGGCGGCGCTGCTGTTCACCAGCGGCAGCTCGGGAGAGCCCAAGGGCGTGGCCCTTTCCCACCGCAACCTCCTGGCCAACATGCGTCAGATTGAGGACGCCGACATCCTTCCCGAGGACGCCGTGCTGCTGAGCAGCCTGCCCGTCTTCCACAGCTTCGGTTTCACCGTGGGCGTCTGGTACGCGCTGTCCCGTCCCGTCCGGCTCGTGACGCTTCCCTCGCCCCTCGATTCCGCCGCGGCCGTGCGCGCGATCAGGGAGGAGAAAGTCACCGTCGTCGTGGGCACCCCCACCTTCCTGAGGCCTTACCTCCGTCGTGGCACCAAGGATGATTTCACCAGCCTCGAATGGGCCGTGGTCGGCGCGGAGAAGTGCCCCCAGGACTTGGTCGACGCCTTCCGCGACCAGCTCGATGTGCGCATGCTGGAGGGGTATGGCATCACGGAGACGAGCCCGGTGCTCTCGGTCAACGTGCCCGACCGTCCCGACTCCGGCGCCCCCGGCGGTCTCTGGACGGGCTGCGTCACGGGGTCGGTCGGACGGCCGGTGATCGGCGTGGCCGTGCGCATCGTCTCTCCTGAGGACGGCTCCGAAGTCGAACCCGGCGGCACGGGGCTGCTCGAAGTGCGCGCACCGAACGTGTTCGGCGGCTACCTGGGCGATCCTCGGCGGACCGCCGAGGCCCTCAGCGACGGATGGTATCGCACCGGTGACCTGGCCCGCATGGATGAGCACGGGTTCCTTTTCCTGGCCGGCCGCCTTTCGAGGTTCTCCAAGATCGGCGGCGAGATGGTCCCGCATGGCACGGTCGAGGACGCCCTCCGACGCGTCCTGAAGCCGGACGAGTCGGCCGGCCCGGCGTTCGCCGTCTCCGCCTCTTCCGATCCCGTCAAGGGCGAGCAGCTCGTCGTGCTCCATGCCTGCGAACTGGACGTCGATGCGGTCCGGGAGGCTCTCGGTCGGGAGGGCCTGGCCAACCTCTGGATTCCCAAGGTGTTCAAGAAAGTGCCCGCGGTGCCCGTATTGGGCACGGGCAAGCTGGATTTGAGCAGGCTCCGGGCCTTGGCGCAGGACTGAAGCGTTTTGGCTCGCTTGCGGCTTGGCATAGGGTGTTTTTCCATGACGACCATGCCCAAGACCAAGAAGGCCGCCAGGAAGTCCTCCTCACCGTCTCGCAAGCCAGTCAAGAAGCCTGCCGCCAAAGCGCGCAAGGCGAAGCCCGTCGACAGGCCCGCCCAGCCAGCCGGCACGGCGGAGGTCAGGGCATTCAAAGAGGCGGTGCTGCGTCATCTCAAGAGCACCTTCGCGCGGGATCCGGGCACGGCCACCCGCAGCGACTGGTGGATGGCCACCTGCATGGCCGTCAGGGACCAGATCCTTAAGAACTACATAGACACGCAGGCCCGCCACTCTTCACGCAATGTCCGGCGCGTCTACTACCTCTCCCTGGAATACCTCATGGGCCGGGTGCTCACCAACAATCTGGTCAACACGGGCCTGAGGGACGTAGCCGCACGGGCTTTGGCCGAACTGGGACAGGACCTGGAGAAGGTCGCCGACGAGGAGGCTGACATGGGCCTCGGCAACGGGGGCCTTGGCCGTCTGGCCGCATGCTTCCTGGATTCGATGGCTTCGCTGGACCTGCCCGCGATCGGCTACGGCATCCATTATGAGTTCGGCCTGTTCCGTCAGACCTTCGACCACGGACGTCAGGTCGAGGTGGCGGACAACTGGCTCGCCACCAACAATCCCTGGCTGATCCGCCGCCCGAACTTCCGCGTGACCGTTCCGCTCTACGGCAAGGTCGAGCACGGCGTCGACGACCGCGGCAACCATCGCGCCACCCTCGTCGGCACGCGCGACCTCGTGGGCGTGCCTTGGGACATCCCCGTGGCGGGCTTCGGCGCCGGCACGGTCAACTTCCTGCGCCTCTGGGAGTCCAAGGCGGCGACGGAGTTCGATTTCCGCGCCTTCGACCGGGGCGGCTACGTCGAGGCCGTCCGCGACCGCACCTCCAGCGAGACCGTCTCCAAGGTGCTCTATCCTAATGACAGCACGGAGAGCGGCAAGGAGCTGCGCCTCGTCCAGCAGATCTTCTTCGTGTCCTGCTCCCTGCAGGACGTCCTGCGTCGTCATCGGCGCACCAACTCCGACTTCTCCTCCTTGCCCGCCAAGGCCGCGGTGCAGCTCAACGACACCCACCCCGCGGTGGCGGTCGCCGAACTCATGCGGTTGCTGGTTGACGTCGAACGTCTCGGCTGGGACGAGGCCTGGGGCATCTGCCGCCGGGTCTTCAGCTACACCAATCACACCTTGCTTCCCGAGGCGCTGGAGACCTGGAGCGTGCCGCTGTTCGAGAAGGTCCTCCCCCGGCAACTCGAGATTATCTACGAAGTCAATCGGCGTCACCTCGAGGACGTCGCCGCCCGCTGGCCCAGTGACGAGCAGGCTCTGTCCGAGCTTTCCGTCATCAAGGAGGGGCACCCCAAGCGCGTCCGCATGGCCCATCTCGCCGTCGTGGGTTCGCACAAGGTCAACGGCGTGGCCGAGCTCCACACCCGGCTGCTGAGGGCCACGCTCTTCCCTGGCTTCGACGCCCTCTGGCCCGACAAGTTCGTGAACGTGACCAACGGGGTCACGCCGCGCCGTTGGATGCGAGGCTGCAACCCCGGGCTTTCCGCGCTCTGCGACGAGGCCGTGGGGCCGGGCTGGGAGGCCGACCTCGGTCGTTTGGCGAAGCTCGATGCGCTCGCCGACAGGCCCTCCTTCCAGGACCGGTTCATGGCGGTGAAGCGCGCCAACAAGCTGCGTCTGATCGAGACCATCCGCAACCTGACCGGGGTCGAGGCCTCTCCGGAGGCCATGTTCGACGTCCAGATCAAGCGATTGCACGAATACAAGCGACAGCACCTCAACCTGCTCCACATCCTGCATCTGTACCGGAGGATCCTGAACAATCCCTCGGGATCGTTCACGCCCCGCGTCTGCGTCTTCGGAGCCAAGGCCGCTCCGGGTTACGCCCTGGCCAAGGAGATCATCCACGCCATCAACCGCGTGGGCGACGTCATCAATTCCGATCCCCGGGTCCGCGGGCTGCTCAAGGTCGTCTTCCTGCCGGACTACCGCGTCTCCCTTGCGGAGCGCATCATTCCCGCCGCGGACCTTTCGGAGCAGATCTCCACCGCCGGCAAGGAGGCCTCCGGCACGGGCAACATGAAGCTGGCGCTGAACGGAGCGGTCACGATCGGGACGCTGGACGGCGCCAACGTGGAGATCCGTGAGGAGGTGGGCGACGAGAACATCTTCATCTTCGGCCTCGAGGTCGAGGACGTGTCCGATCTATGGTCACGCGGCTATGACCCGGGAGCGGTGCTCAAGGGAGACCCTGAGCTGGCCTCGCTGCTCGAGTGGCTGGAGTCCGACACCTTCACGCCGGGCAAGCCGGGACTGCTCTCCCCGGTCGTGGATTCCCTGACCGACGGGGGCGACCCTTACCTGGTGCTCGCCGACTTCCGCAGCTACGTCGAGGCTCAGGGCAGGGCGGAGCGCGCCTTCCTGGACCGCCGCCGCTGGGCCGCCATGGCCATACGCAACGTGGCCCGCTGCGCCAAGTTCTCCTCCGACCGTTCGATCCGTGACTACGCGTCGAAGATCTGGAAGGTCAGGCCGGAGCCACCCAGGGGCTGAAGCGAGGTGTTGAGCCCGGGGGTTTCTTTCCTCAATCTGAGGGGGTGACTCGTCACGCCCTCATAATCGCCCTGCTGGCGGCCTCGTCCGTCCGGGGCGCGCCCGAGCCGGCCAAGCCGGTCACTTCCGGCTTCACGGTCACGACCGAGGGCGGGGTGGAAGGCAAGCAGGTTATTCACTACGACGCCCAGGGACGGCCGGTGGGCGGCAATGTCCCGGCGCCTCCCATGAAACTCCGCGGCGACGGTCAGGCTCCTGTCGCCGCCCCCGCGGCTCCGTCCGGAGCCAAGGTGGCCGCACCCGCTCCCGCCCCGGTCGAGGGTCCGCGCGGCATAGTCACTTCCGACGGCCGCAAGCTGCCTTTCGCCATGCAGGGGCAAGGCGTGAAGAAGGTCGACCCTGACGTCGATCCCGACTCCGCGCTCCGCTCCGTCGGCAAGTCCAATGACCTGACTTCACGCAAGTTCGGCACTTCGAAGGCCACGATCGACATGGACCCCCGCTATTCCAGGGCCGACCTTCTTACACTCGAATCATGGCACGGACGGTTCGACACCTTCGGCCGTCCGAAGGCCGACATTGAGCTGCGCGACGACCTCGGGGCTGAAGTGCGCCCCAAGAACATGATCACCGTGAAGGCGTATGAGAGGGAGGCCTCCCCGTTGTCCGGCGCCGTGGCCACGGTCACGGGATTCGACAATCGCGAGAGCCCGCGCATGACCGAGGCCATCGAAACGACCGCTCGCGCGCCCAAGCTCGCCGACCGTGCGACAAAGTCCCTCGACCAGATTTCGATGCAGGACATCAACCGCTTCCAGTTCCGACGCAGCCGGTCCGACGCTCCGGGCATCCCGACGGTCAGACCCGGGTCAGAAACCATCCAAACGACGGGTTCTGAGCGGCGTTAGGCGGTTTTTCGCCTCGCACGGGAGGAGGGGTGGGGTTATCCCTCCGCCTTTCGACCCGCATGAGCGAACCACAATCCAGACCCTCCGGCAACGGGGTGAGCGACCTGGAGGTCAAGGACGGCCAGATCATCTTCGACGCCGTCTGGTCCAGCCTGGAGAAGGAGTTCGGCCGGTCCAAGCTGTCCTTCCCGCGGGAAATCTTCTGGCTCAACGGCGCCCCGGGCGCGGGCAAGGGGACGAACACGGAGTTCATCCTGCAGTATCGCGATTACGACGCCCGCCCGATCGTGGTCAGCGACCTGCTCTCCAGTCCCGAGGCCCGTAAGCGCATCGACGCAGGCATGCTGGTCGGCGACCGCGAGGTGGTCGAGCTGCTGTTCCGCAAGCTCCTTGAGCCTCAGTATGACAGCGGCGCGGTCGTCGACGGCTTCCCGCGCTCGATGGTACAGGTCGAGTGCCTCAAGCATCTGTTCGCCCGTCTCAACGACCTGCGGCAGGAGTTCCGCGGCACGCCGGAGTCCACCCGGTTCCCCAAGCCTCACTTCCACATCCTCGTCCTCTTCGTCGACGAGAACGAATCGATCCGCCGTCAGATCAAGCGCGGACGGGAGGCGCTCGAGGCCAACGAGAAGGCCGTCCGCGAGGGACTGGCGCCGCCCCACGAGGTGCGCAAGACGGACCTCAGCGAAGAGGCGGCCCGCAACCGCTACCGGGTGTTCAAGGAGCGCACCTACGAACCGCTCCAGTCGCTTCGGAACATCTTCCACTACCATTTCATCAACGCCCAAGGCACGCTGCCCGAGGTGCAGGCGCGCATCATCAAGGAGCTGCAGTATCAGAGCTCGCTCGAGCTGTCCGAGGAGAGCCATGACCTGATCTCGCCCATCCCGCTGGCCTCGCAGATCGTCCAGCACGCCCGTCAGGACCTCGTGCGCCGGCTCGATGACTACGCCGAGCGGAACACGAACATCTTCCGGGCGGTCATCGACCTGATCCAGACGAAGTTCCTGCCCATCATCAAGGCCCACGCGATCTCCGGTCAGGCGCACGTCAACGTCGAGACGACGGTCTTCGACGACCCTCTGGCGATTGCGATGTTCATCGACATCTTCTCCGAGCGCGGCTTCCACGCTGTGGTCGACCAGCACCGCATCGAGATCCCCGAGACCATCGTCGCCGGCACGGGCAAGGTGATCACCCGCGTCAAGAAGGTCTGGCGCGTCTCGATCCGGTTCGAGGGCTCGGAAATCCGCCGCGGCGGAGGCTGACCTTCAGCGTCCCGTCGCCGTCAGGTTCCCCTGCGTGAGGTTGCCCGCGCAGCCTTTCTCGGTCACGCCGGGCGGCGGGCCCTGCCGGTGCTTGCGGTCGTCACGCACGAGGTTGCCGGAAATGACGCTGTCCGAGACCTCCTGCAGGACGATGCCGTCTCCGTCGGAGTCCAGGACGCTGTTGTCCTGCACGCGCAGGCGACGGCCTCCTTCGAAACGGACGGCCGCCGGTTGCCGGCACACGCCGTTGATGACGTTGTCGGAGAAGGACGAGTCGACGGTACGGCGGAAGACGACGCCGTTCCTCTCGGCGAGGTTGTTGCCGTTCACGAGGTAGCGCGGGTTGCGGTCGAAGTTGTTGCCGGTCACGACGACGTTCTGGCTGTCCTCGACAATCATGTCGTGATCGAACCCCTCCCAGAAGGTGTTGGCGGAGACGGTCACGCCTCGTGACTGTCGGATCTCGAGGTTCACCTGGACGTCGCTGAATACGTTGCCCAGGAGGGTGACGTGGCCCTCGCGGGTGTGCTCGCGACCCTCGCGACGCAGCAAAGAAGGGTCCGTGCCGGCCCCGAGGATGCGGATGTTGGCGGAACCTGGCGCCTTCTGGGTGTGCTGGATGGTGCATCCGGTCACGGCGACCTCGGCAATGGAGCCTCCCGTCGAGTCCAGGAAGATGTTGGCCGAAGGCGGGCCGTTCTCGTCATGGTTGGCTTCGATGTCGCAGGTCCCGATGTGAAGGTTGCGGACCTCGCCGCCGACGGCGACAACGCCCCCGCCGAGGTTGTAGCTGATGTGGCAGCCGATGACGTTGGTCTGGTGCAGGTTGACCTGGTCGAGGAAGAGACCGACGCCGCGGTTGCGGTAGAGGTTGCAGTCCGAGACGATGAGATTGCGGTTGCGCACGGTCAGGTGGATGGCGTGTCGGCATTCCCGCACGGTCAGGCGTGAAAGGGTGAGCTGCATGGTGCCGGTCGCCTCGACGCCGTCCGCCTCAGGATGCGCGCCCAGAATCTCGAGCCCCTGCACGACGGGCGTGCGCTGGGCCCAGGTCTCGGGCTTGAATGACTTCGGCGCCGCGGTGCCGCCGTGCGTGCCGACGATCTTCAGGGCCGGGCCGGACCCCTCCATGATGAGCGTGGCGGTGCCGTCCGACGTGATCGCCGCCGCGCCCAGCTTCGCCAGGTCGACGAGGACGGTCTTCGTCAGGCGGTAACGCCCCTTGGGCAGCTGGACGCTTCCGCCGGCGTCGACCAGCGACTGCAAGGCGGCGGTGTCGTCGGCCTTGCCGTCTCCGACGAGCTTCTGGGCCGACAGGGAGCAGGCGAGCACCAGCAGTGCGAGCAGGCTGCGCATGTTCACTTGGAAGTCTTGAGGAAGCCCTCGGCGCCCATCCATTCCGCGGCCGCCTTCGTCCATCCGTCGACGGGGAACTTCGTCTGCCGGGTGCCGAAGCCATGCCCGCCCTTGGAGTACACGTGGATCTCGGACTGGATGTTCAGGCGTTTGTATTCGAGATAGAGGCGTGCGGCCTCGACGGGGTTGGCGCCGTCATTGTGGGCGACCACGAAGAAGCAGGGCGGGGCGTCGGCGGGTACGCTGAAGCCTTCGGCGAACTTTGTCTTGTCCTCCTTGTCCAGGAATCCGCCGCCGTAGACGAAGATCGTGAAGTCAGGGCCGCGCGGGTCGTCGACGCCCGCCTTCTGCCCGTAGGTGCGGGGCGTTCGGTCCCAGGAGGCGTGGCCGACCAGGTTGGCGCCGGCGGAGAACCCGATGACGCCGACGCGCTTCGGATCGACTCCCCATTCTTTGGCCCTGCCACGTACGATGCCGAGCGAGCGCTGAAGGTCTTGCACGGGATATTGGTGACGCAGGGTCTCGTCGGAAGTCGGCGTGCGGTAGCGCAGCAGGACGGCGGTCACGCCGACGCCGTTGAGCCACTGGCATACGCCGGTCCCCTCGTTGTTCGTGGAAAGGAACCAGTAGCCGCCTCCGGGGCAGACGATCACCGCGGCACCGTTGGGCTTTTCGGCGGGGTAGACCGTGATGCTGGGTTCGTTGATGAAGGTCTCGCGTCCGGGTTGGTTTCCCTTGGGTCCGATGCGGTCCAGCGTGGTCTTGGAGGGCGTCACACGCTTGCCCGGAACGCCTTCCGGCCAGAGCGGGATAACGGTTTCGGCGCCGCTGACAGTTGTCGTCAAAGCCAGGATGAGGAACGCGAGGGGTCGCATCGGGGTGCGATTAGGACAGCACACCTCGACGGATGTGCCAAACAAAGAAGCGGCCGGTGGGCCGCTTCCTGAGGAGGCGCTTGCGAGGTGCCTCAGGCGACCGCCTTGACGTAGATTTCGTTGGCCTTCTTCCAGTCGACGACCTCCCAGAAGGCGTCCACGTAGTCGGGACGGCGGTTGTGATACTTGAGGTAGTAGGCGTGTTCCCAGACGTCGAGGGCGAGGACCGGGGTGCCGTTCACGTCGGCGACGCCCTTCATGAGGGGGCTGTCCTGGTTCGGCGTAGAGGTCACAGCGATCGTCTTGTCAGCCTTCACGATGAGCCAGGCCCAGCCGGAACCGAAGCGGGTGGTCGCAGCGGCCTTGAAGGTAGCCTTGAGGCCCTTCTCGCCTTCGAGGCCACCAAAGGCCTTCTGGATGGCTACTCCGAGGGCGCCGACGGGTTCGCCGCCGCCGCTCGGGGAGAGGATGTTCCAGAAGAAGGTGTGGTTGGCGTGGCCGCCGGCGTTGTTACGGACGGCGGTGCGGATGGACTCGGGCACCTTGGATAGGTCGGCGATGAGCGCGTTGACGTCGGCCGGATCGGCGAAGCCGGCTTCCTTGGCGAGCGCGGCGTTGAGGTTGGTCACGTAGGCGTTGTGATGCTTGCCGTGATGGATCTCCATCGTCATCTGGTCAATGTGCGGCTCAAGGGCGTTGTGTGCGTAGGGCAGGGGCGCGAGGGTGTAGCTCATGGTGGAAGATGCGGCGTCGAGGCGTGAAGTGATGGCGAAGGCAGCGGCTGCGGTTCCGGTGATGAAATCGCGTCGACGCATGGTGATTGACGATGTCGAATCGGCGGCAGGGTCAAGCCGTGCCGGGGTTATCCTTGCCCCTTTTGAGCTCGAAATAGGCACGAAGGATGTCGCGGCAGGGTCCCTCCAGAACCCCTCCGACCACGGTGACGCGGTGGTTGAGGCGGGGCAGCTCATGGAGGGCGTACGCCCCGCCCATGCAGCCCATCTTGGGGTCGCCCCAGCCATAGACGACCCTTCCGAGCCGGCTCATGACCGAGGCTCCGGCGCACATGGGGCAGGGCTCCTTGGTCACATAGAGTTCACATTCGTTAAGCCGCCAATCCCCGACCTTCCCGGCGGCCTGGGTGATGGCCAGCATCTCCGCGTGGGCCGTCGGGTCCTGGGCGCGCTCGACCTCATTGTGCGCGCCCGCGATGACTTCTCCGGCCCTCACGATCACCGCCCCGATCGGCACCTCGTCGATGCGCCAGGCGTCCACGGCGAGGTTGAAGGCCAGGGACATGAAGAAGGTGTCGTCCCGAACGAGCTGTGAGGGGCGTAATTTCTCAAAGGGACAGGGGAGCCCCTTTGAGCCGTCTTTTTCGTCACCTGCCGACATAGGGGGAGAATCCCTGCGCTCACGTGCTTGGCAAGAGCGGTCCGGTCGACCGAAGGGTGATTGACTCCCGCAACCCTGCCGTCCCTACTTCGATGCAACGAATGGCTGAAGAACCCGTAATCGAACTCGAAGGCAAAATCCTCCAGGTGCTCCCTGGAACCATGTTCCGCATCGAGCTTCCCAATAAACACGTGGTTCTGGGCAGGATTTCCGGACGCCTTCGCAAGAACTTCATACGCATCAATCCCGGCGATCGGGTGAAGGTGGAGATGAGTCCTTCTGACCTCACTCAGGCGCGCATCGTCTTCAGGTTGAAGGAGACTTCCCGCCCCCCAGGTCCTCCGCCCCCCAGAAGGCGTTGAACATTAATAGTTACCCGGTCTTGCCGGGTTTTTTCTTGAACCAGCTTCATCAATTCATTCAATCATTACTAATCTAATCATCATTAAGACATGCCCGTCTACAACAGCATCCTCGACACCATCGGTCGCACCCCTCTCGTCCGTCTCAACCGCGTCACCGAAGGCCTCAAGGCCGAGGTGCTGGTGAAACTGGAGTTCTTCAATCCGCTCTCGAGCGTCAAGGACCGCATCGGTCGTGCGATGGTCGATGCCGCCGAGCGTGACGGTCACCTCAAGCCCGGAGGCACGATCGTCGAGCCCACTTCCGGCAACACGGGCATCGCCCTGGCCTTCGTGGCCGCCGCCCGCGGCTACCGATGCATCCTGACCATGCCCGAGACGATGTCGATTGAGCGTCGCGTGCTGCTCCGTCTGCTCGGCGCCGAAATCGTCCTGACGCCCGGTGCCAAGGGTATGCGCGGCGCCATCGAGCGTGCCTCTCAGATCCGCGACGAATCGAAGGGCGCGGCTTACATGCCGATGCAGTTCGACAATCCCGCCAACCCCGAGGTTCACCGCCGCACCACCGCCGAGGAGATCTGGAATGACACCGCCGGCAAGGTAGACGCGATCGTATCCGGCGTCGGCACGGGCGGCACCATCACCGGCGTCGCTTCGGTCATCAAGAGCCGCAATCCGCACTTCAAGGCCATCGCCGTCGAGCCGTCGGCCAGCCCCGTCATCACCCAGACCCGCTCCTCCCAGCCCGTGCAGCCCGCCCCGCACAAGATCCAGGGCATCGGCGCCGGCTTCGTGCCCAAGAACTGCGACCTTTCGCTCGTCGACGATGTGATCCAGGTCAGCAACGAGGACGCCTTCGCCACCGCGCAGGACGTCTCCGTGCGCGAAGGCCTCGCGGTCGGCATCTCCTCGGGCGCCAACATCTGGGCCGCCATCCAGCTGGCCAAGCGTCCGGAGTTCGCCGGCAAGCGCATCGTCACGATCGCCTGCTCGCCCAGCGAACGCTACCTGTCCACCGCGCTCGCCGAGAAGGTGCGTGCTGAGGTCACGGCGCTCACGGCCTCCTGATCCTGGCGCGATCAGGATCGGCTGCCCATCAGCCTGATCAGCTCTTCGGCGCAAGCCCGGGCGAAGGCCGGGTCGTTGATCTCAAGGTCGAACTCTTTGACGGGGGTCCGCTTGCAGCCGTCTCGAAGGGCTCCGAACAGGGCCTGGTCAGCGCCCGCGTCATGGAAGGGCTTTCCGGGCGCGGAGATCACGCTGATGGCCTTGCGCGGGATGAGCACGGTGGCGCCCGCCGTGCAGGCCTCGGCCTTGGTCGCGATGATGCGACCGAGCTCGGCGCACTCCTCCTTGGTCGTGCGCATCAGGGTCACCTGAGGGTTGTGCACGTAGAAATTGCGCCCGTTGAACTTCGCGGGCACGGAGGCCATCTCGCCAAAGTTCACCATGTCCAGGCAGCCGGGGGAGATGACGGTCGGCACCTTGGCCTTGGCTGCGGCGTCCATGCGCTCAGGTCCGGCGTTGAGGACCCCGCCGACAAGTTCGTCGGCCCACTCGGTGGTGGTGAGGTCGAGCACGCCGGCGGTCATGCCGCTCTCGATGACGGATTCCATGATGCGCCCGCCGGTGCCGGTGGCCGCGAAGACGAGCACTTCGAAGCCGGCGGCCTCGAGGACCTTCTTGGCCTCGGTGACGCAGGCGGTCGTGTTGCCGAACTGGCTCGCGACCACCAGCGGGCGGTTGGACGCGGTCTCGGGTTCCGCTCCGACCATCCCGCAGATGGCGCCGGCGGCGCGGGTGAAGATGACCTTGGAAAGTCGGTTCAGCCCGGCGACGTCGGCGATGCTCGGCATCATCGTGATGTCCTTGGTGCCGAGGTAGGGCGCCACGTTGCCGGCGGCCAAGGTCGAGACCATCAGCTTGGGGAAGCCGAGGGGCAGGGCGCGCATGGCGGCGGTGGCGATGGCCGTGCCTCCGCCTCCGCCGAGCGAGATGACGCCCTGGATGCGCCCTTCGGCGGCCAGCTTGGCGAGCATGACCGGCGCGGCCTTGGTCATGGCGACGACGCATTCACCGCGGTCCTGACGGGCGATGAGCGCCGTGAGGTCGATGCCGGCCGCGGCCGCGACCTTCTCCCGGGTCACGTCGGGCTTCACCGAAGGCGGCGCCCCGGTGCCGACGTCGATCAGCAGCGGCCGATGGCCCTGCCTGGTGATGAGGGCCGCGACGAACGCGTGCTCCTCGCCTTTCGAGTCGAGCGTGCCGAGGACCGCGATCGTCGCCATGGGCTCAGAAGAACTTCCGCTTCACCGGGATCTGCTTGAAGCGCTTCGTGAGGTCGGTGAGCGACTGCTCCACCGCCATCCGCTCGAGGCTCGAGGCGCCGACGAAGCCGTCGCAGTCCGTGTGCTCATTGATGAAGGCGGCGTCATCCGGCGTGTTGATCGGTCCGCCGTGGCTGAGGAAGATGAGGTCTTTGCGCACGCCCTTGGCGGCGTCGATGATCTCCTGGGTGGCCTTGGCGGCGTCCGGCAGGGTCATTGTGGCGTTGGTCACGCCGATCGAGCCTCCGACCGTGGTGCCGACGTGGGCGATGATGACGTCGGCGCCGGCCTCAGCCATGGCCTTGGACTCGGCGGGCGAGCCGACGTAGACGATGGTGAACAGGCCCATGCGTCGGGCGAGGGCGACGGTCTCGAACTCTTTCTTCACGCTCATGCCGGTCTCCTCGAGGACCTGGCGGAACTTGCCGTCGACGATGGTGTGCGTGGGGAAGTTGTTGATGCCGGAGAAGCCCATGTCCTTCACCTTGCCCAGCCAGTGCCACATGCGGCGTCGGGGGTCAGTGCAGTGCACGCCGCAGATGACGGGGATCTCCTCCACGACGGGCAGCACTTCGTATTCGCCGATCTCCATGGCGACGGCGTTGGCGTCGCCGTAGGCCATCATGCCCGCGGTCGACCCGTGGCCGGCCATGCGGAAGCGGCCGGAGTTGTAGACGATGACGAGGTCGGCGCCGCCCTTCTCGATGAACTTGGCCGAGATGCCGGTGCCGGCCCCGGCGGCGATGATCGGCCGGCCGGCCGACTTGGTCTCACGCAGGCGCCCCAGCACCTCCTCGCGCGTGTAAGGGTTTCCTTTTCCGGTCCAGGGGTTGGGCATCGTGAGGGTGGGTTGGAAAGCTCGCCGAGCCGGGGGTTGCCAGCGTCGGACAGGCGGCTATGCAAAGTCCCGTGGCCGCGAAGAGCGAACCAAAACCCCACAGCGAGACGCAAGTCCACCACCTTGAAACGGACATCGAGAATCCGCGTTCAAGGCGTCGCGCGGTCGTGGCCGACGTGTCAGCCGATTCACGGCCCTGGGTGCGCGCCGGGGTGCCCTGCCGTGAGCTGGCCCTCTTCGAGATCGCCCACCTGGGCGTGGCCGAGATGCTGCCTCCCTATGAGGTCGTCCGGGACCGTCAGAGCGGCGCGTTCTTCATGGTGGGGCTGGGCGGTCAGGGCCAGGTGCAGGTCGACGGGCGCTGGCGCGCGCTGCCCCCAGGTCACGCATGCCTGCTGCCCGCGGGGTTGCGCAACCGTTTCCGCATGGGGCGCGGCAAGCGCTGGGAGTTCGCCTGGGTGCGCTTCTCGGGCGGCATCCGCTCCAACACGATCTTCCGCGCGGGTTCGCCGGTGCTCGCGGAGTTCGATCCCGGGCCCTTCCGCGCGGCGGTCGAAGGTCTGATGGCCGAGGCCGCGGGAGCCGGGTCCTCGCGCCGTGTCCACCAGTGGCTGGAGCTCGTCTACGACTACGTTCGCGGCTTCGCCGGGAGTTTCCGTGGGGATGAACGTCTGATGCGGCTCTGGGACCTGGTGCAGTCGCGCCTGGCCGATCCTTGGGACATGCGGACGCTGGCTCGCGCCTCCGGCCTGAGCTTCGAACACCTGAGGCGTCTCTGTCTGAAGGAGATCGGCCGGACGCCCATGAACCACCTGACGCACCTGCGCATTCAGCAGGCCATCCGGCTGGTCGGGGAGTCGGACATCAAGCTGGAGGCGGTAGCCCGGCAGGTGGGTTTCGCCAACGGAAACAGTTTCGCGGCCGCCTTCAAACGCAGCACCGGGCACGCGCCCTCGCAATTCAGGGTCCTGCGGTCATCAGGACGCGCTTCCTGAGCGGCGATGTGCGTTTGAGAGGGGGAGGGTTGCGGTGAGGGGTGAAGTCAGGGATTGAGGGTGGGGCGGGGTCGTCTAACTTCCAGGCATGCTTCCCCGCTTCGTCCGCCTTCTGGCGCCGGCCTTCCTGGCCGCCGTCCTCAGCGCCGCTCCCATCCAGGTGCTCGTCGTCAGCGACGACCCGGCCGTCTCCGGCCCGCTGGTCAAGTCGCTGGAGGTGACTTCGGCCGCCAGGGCCTCCGCGGCGACGCCTGCCGAACTTGCCGGCAAGTCCGGTCATGACGTCATCGTCCTGCACGCCTCGGCCTTCAAGGCGCTGCCCAAGGCCGCCCAGGATGCCGTCGCCGCCCATGCGGCCGCCGGCAAGGGCGTGGTTTCGGTCCACGGCGGTATCGCCGGCGGCGACGCCGAATGGGGCCGCAATGTCTTCGGCGGCGGATGGACGGCTGAGAGCCGCAAGTTCCGCAATCTCATGATGCTGAACATCCGCACCGGCGCCCATCCGGTGCTGAAGGACGCCTCCACGTTCGACCTGCTTGATGACACGGTGCTCGACCTCGCGCTGACCGACAAGATCGAGGTCCTCGGCGCTTCGTTCACCTCCAAGGTCTCGACGAACCGCAAGAACATCGTCGCCGACGAGACGCGTGCCTCAATCTACGACATCCAGCCCCAGGCCTGGCTGCACGATTCGGGCAAGCACCGTGCCGCGGTCTTCCTCCAGGGTGGCAATCCCGCCACCTACTCCCATCTCAGCTACCGAACGTTCATCAAGCGCGCGGTGGCCTGGACGGCCCGCCTCTCGGACATCGACGCGCTCTGCGTGCCGGCCGACCTCGCGGACCTCCGCTATCCCGCCGGCGGACCGAGCCGACCGGCTCAGGAGGCCGCCGCCTTCCGGATGCAGCCCGGCTTCAAGGCCACGCTGATCGCCGCCGAACCCCTCATCAACAAGCCCATCGCGATGCAGTGGGACGAACGCGGCCGCCTCTGGGTGGCCGAGACCCCCGAGTATCCCAACGGCCGCCGTCCGCTCAACGCCGAGGCCTGGAAGGAGGGCGGGGTGCTCGTGCCCGGCAGCTACGACCGTCCGGCGCAGGACAAGATCAGCGTGCTCGTCGACACCGACGGCGACGGCGTGGCCGACAAGAAGCAGGTCTTCCACGAGGGTCTCGAGCTCATCACCGGCTTCTGCCACTACCGAGACGGCGTGATCGTCGTCTGCCAGCCGCACATCGTCTGGCTCCGTGACACGGACGGCGACGGCAAGGCGGACAAGGAGCAGGTGCTCTACGGAGGCTTCACGCCTGGGGACACCCACTTCGTCGCCAATCACTTCATCCTCGCCCCCGACGGCTGGGTCTACGCCAGCAACGGCGGCGGCGGTGAGGCCTTCTCGATTTCCAATCCCGAGAAGAAGGTCCGTCTTTCGTCCGGCACGTTCCGTTTCCGTCCCGACGGATCAGCCATCGAGCAGATCGCCTCCCAGGGCGGCAACAGTTTCGGCAATGAGGTGACCTCCGACATGGAGCTCTACCACGGCAAGGCCACCAATGGTAATCCCATCCAGCACGTCGTCCTGCCGGAGTCCATCCTCGCCAAGGCCCCGGGCACGCCCGCCAAGGCCTTCAATGCGGTCAATCCCCGCCGACCCGTCATCCGTGCCGACCTCCCGGACCGCGCCCCGCTGCTGCAGATCGACCAGGTCGGATTCTACACCGCCGCCTGCGCGGTGACGGTGCAGGAGCACGGTGCCTGGCCCGACGCCTATCGCGACACGATCTTCATCACGGAACCGATCCTCGACATCATCCACCACGAGAAGCTCGTCCCCGGAGGCGGCACGTTCACGGGCGAGCTTCTGCTTAAGGACTGCGAGTGGCTGCGCTCCATGGACCACTGGTTCTGCCCGGTCGCGCTGCAGTTCGGTCCCGATGGCGCGCTCTACGTCCTGGACTTCTACACGCCCGTCGTCGCCCACAATGACACCCGCGGCCCGCTCCACTCCAATTCCGGCGCTTCGGTGCGCCCCGACCGCGAGCACTACTTCGGCCGCATCTGGCGCATCCAGCATGACGAGGCCAAGGCCCTATCCCATCCCGACCTTTCCAAGACCGACGTCGGCGCCCTCGTGGCGGCCTTCGGCCATCCCAACAAGGTCGTCCGATTCAACGCCCTGCGTTCCCTGATGGAGCGTGACTCCGGCCTGCAGGCCTCGGCCACAGGCCCCCTCAACGCCCTGGCCCGTTCCAACGACCTGCCGGAGGCCCGTGTGCTGGCCCTGTGGGCGCTTCAGCGGCTGGACCGTCTGGAGCCCGGCTTGCTCGCCACCATGGCCACCGATGCGTCCGCCGCGGTGCGCAAGAACGCCTTCCTCGTCGCCGAGGCCGGCCACATCAGCCTGCCCGCCGCCGCCCTCAGGGCCGGTGTGACCGATTCCGATGATCGCGTCCGTCTCGCCGCGCTCCGTGCGATGGGCGCCGCTGAGCTCGACGCCGAGGCCGGCTCGCTCCTGCTTTCCACCTGGGCCAACGCCCATGAGGCCGCCGCCGCCACCGCCGCCGCATCGGCGAACCCCGCCTCCACGCTCGAGGTGATGCTCGCCGGCAAGGCGCCGGCCAAGGTCGAATTCGCCGTCTCGCTCGCCGCCACGCTCTCGCCAGAGTCCGCCGCCAAGGTCATCCGTGCCGCCGCAGGCTCCAAGGACTCCGCCCTGACCTCCGCCCTCCTGCGCGAGATCGCCGTCCGTCGCATCGCGGCGCCGGCCGACCTGGGTTCCGTGAGGGACGCCTTCCGCCGACTCCTGTCCGCCGACGCTTCGGTGGCATCCTCCGCCGCATCCGTCGCAGCCTCGTGGTACACCGACGGCTCTTTGAACGCCGAACTTACTCCGCTGGTGAAGCGTCTCATCCCGACGCTCACGGATGCCTCGGTGCCCGTAGAGTCACGCGTCTCCGCCGCCCGCACGCTCGTGGCGCTGCGCAACACCGACGCCTCTGTCCGCACTGCGCTCACCACGGCCCTTTCTGGGTCGGCTTCCGACGCCGTCGGCGGTGCGATCGTCGAGGCGCTCTCCGCCAGCGGCGACATCTCCTACGGCTCCGTCCTCGCCGCCGCCTTCCCGAAGTCAGCCGGACTCCTCCGCACCGCCATCTTCAACGCCCTTGTGAGCCGTTCCGAATGGGCGGCGCTGCTGCTCAACGCCCTCGAGGCGAAGGCGGTCTCCCCCATGCAGCTCGGCCCGCTCCAGACCTCCCAGCTCATCCGTCACCCCGACGCCGCCGTCTCCAAGCGGGCTGAGGCCGTGCTGGCCAAGCTCAACGCCGGAAGCAGCCCCGCGAAGGACGACCTCGTCTCCCGCCTGCGTCCCGAGGTCGAGAAGCCGGGCGACGTCGTCAAGGGCAAGGAGGTATTCCTGGCCGCCTGCGCCGTCTGCCACAAGATCGGCGACCAGGGCAACGAATTCGGGCCAAACCTGCAGGGCATCGGCTCCCATCCTCCCGCCGAGATGCTCGTGCACATCGTCGATCCCAACCGCATGGTGGACGACGAGCACCGCACCTGGAACCTCCGCATGAAGGACGGCACGCAGTATTCGGCGCTCATCGCCAGCGAAAATCCGACCTTCGTGAAGCTCAAACTGCCCGGCGGACTGTCCGCCGAGCTCAAGGTCGCCGACCTCGCCGAGCGCGCCAAGTCGCCAAATTCCCTCATGCCCGAGGGTTTCGAATCCCTGGGCGCCGAAGGCTTGCGCAACGTCATCGCCTACCTTCGCAGCGTAGCCGTGCGCGCCGAGGGCGTGACGGTCGGACGCTTCCGCCTGCTCGACCTCGGACCGGTCTTCACCGCCTCGACCACCACGGGTCTCTACGCCAGCAAGGAGGCCAAGCGGGACACGTTGCCTTTCGCGCAATTCGGACAGGTTCAGTCCAACGGCGTACCCTACAAGGTGGTGGATCCCAAGGACTCCAAGGACGGCCTGAACGTCATCGTGCTCAAGGGCGGTGCCTTCAACGGGGCTTACTCCAAGTCCTTCCCCCGGAAGGTGGAGATTCCCGTCGGCTCGGTCGCCAGTCGCGTCCACTTCCTCGGAGCCGTCGGCGGCTGGGGCGCCCACGGTGACGCCGTCGCCATGATCGCCGAGCTGCACTTCCTCAGCGGCAAGGTGCAGAGGAAGGTCTTCTACGGAGGCGTCGACTTCGCCGACTACAACGGCACCGGGGACGTCCCGCGTTCCAAGTCCGCCCGCCAGCTGCTTTCCGGCGACGGACGCCAGGTCCGTACGCTCTGGATTCCCGTCGAAAGCGACGAGGTCATCGACAAGCTCGTCCTCAGTTCCGAGGACACCCCCATCGCCCCGACGACCGTGGCCGTCACCATCGAGATCGGCGGTCCGCCCAATCCTCTCCCCGGCAAGAATGACGACGCCCCGAAGGGCAAGAAGGCCAAGGCCAAGGACGAAGGTCCCAGCGACCTTCTGCCCAAGGATCACCCCAAGTCCACCCAGGCCTTCGGTCAGGCCTTCGGACCGCGCAAAGCCGGCCAGCTGCGCGTTCTGGTGGCCGGTGCCGGAAGCTCCCACAACTTTCCGGCCTTCTTCCTGGGCACCGATGCGCTCACGGCCAAGGCTGCCGGCTACGACGTCGCATCCACGCCCAACCTGAAGGAGACCCTCGCGCTCATGCCGCAGGCGGACCTGCTGCTCTTCAGTGGCAATCATGCCCAGTTCGGAACGCCCGATTTCCAGAAGGCCATCCGTGACTTCGCCGCGGCGAGGAAGGGCATCGTGCTCCTGCACGCCGCCACCTGGTATAACTGGCCTCTCGAGACCAAGTATAACGACGAGTTCGTCTGCGGGGGTGCCCGTGGTCACGGTCACAGCGACTTCCCGTTCACCGTCACCAAGACCGAGCATCCGGTCATGAAGGGCGTGCCCGCGACCTTCGTGATCAATGACGAGAGCTACAACGTCGAGCTCACCCGCCCCGAGGGCGCCGAAGTCCTGGGCACCATCCCGCGGCAGAACCCCAAGGAAGGTCAGTCCAAGATCCTGCCGTCCGTCTGGACCGTCCGTTATCCCGGCGCCCGGGTCGTCTGCATCGCCCTCGGTCACGACGAGAAGTCGCACGACCATCCCGCCTACAAGCAGCTCCTCCTGAACTCCCTCACCTGGGTCTCTCAGAAATGAGCGACATGTGTCTCCCCCTTGTCACCGTGTCCCCCTGTCACCTTGCCCCCTGATCTCATGGTCTACCACTACGGCACATTCATCTTCAAGCCGGGCGTCACCCAGGCCCAGATTGACCGATGCTTCGCCGAGATGCGGGGCATGGTCGGCAAGATCCCCGGCCTCCTGTCCATGAAGCACGGTCCCTACGAGAGCCCCGAGGGTCTCAACGACGGCTTCACGCACGGCTTCGTCATGACCTTCGATACCCAGAGGAGCCGTGACGCCTACCTGCCGCACCCTGAGCACGAACGCGTGAAGGAGATCGTCGTTCCGAACCTGACCCGCGTCATCGTCTTCGACTTCGAGGCCTGAGGGTCGGGCCGACGGCCGGGCATTGTCATGTCAATGGAACTGGCTCCTCATCTTTACGCGCTGCTATTCGGGGCGGGGCTGCTGGGCGGGTTCATCGACTCCATCGCCGGCGGCGGAGGTCTGATCACCGTGCCCACGCTGCTTTGGGTCGGTCTTCCGCCACAGCTGGCCCTGGGCACCAACAAGGCGCAGAGCTCGGTCGGCACGGCGCTGGCCGTTTCGCGCTATGCCAAGGCCGGATTGGTCCAATGGCATGAGGTGCGTCTGGCCGTCGTCCTTTCCTTCATCGGGTCCATGGTCGGTGCGTGGACCCTGACCCAGATCAGCAACGACCTCCTCAGGGTCATCATCCCTTGGATGCTGCTGGCCGTCGTCATCTACGTGGCCGTCAGCCCCCGGCTCGGCCTTGTCGCGACCAAGGCGCGCCTCGACGTCGTGATCTTCTCCTGGATCTTCGGATTCTCACTCGGCTTCTACGACGGCTTCTTCGGTCCTGGTACCGGCGCCTTCTGGATCCTGGCCGTCGTCACCCTGCTGGGGCATGAGCTCACCCGGGCCAACGCCTACACCAAGGCCGTCAACCTCGCCAGCAACCTCGGCTCCTTGGCCGTCTTCGCCGCCTTCCGTCAGGTCGAGCCCTGGGTCGCGGTCGTGATGGTGGCCGGTCAGCTGATCGGCGTCCGACTCGGCACCGGCCTCGTCCTCAGGCATGGCGCCGGATTCATCCGCTCCGTCTTCCTGGTCGTCGTCGTCGCCATCATTCTGAAGCTCCTCTGGCCGGTCTGAAATAGAGCCCTTGCGACCTCGTCAGCAAAGCCGAGGTGGCGCAGGCGAGGGCGGCCGGCAGGGCCATGCCGGGATGAAAGAGTTCGGCCGCGAGGGCGATACAAGTCAGGGGGACTTTGCCAGCGCCAGCGAAAAGCGCCACCATGCCCAGGGCTGCGCACTGGACGACGGGCAGGCCGATCCAGGCGCCCATGGCGCTGCCGAGGGCTGCGCCGGCGGCCAAGAGGGGCGTGACTTCGCCGCCTCTGAAGCCGAAGAGGACGCAGGCGGCGGTGATGATGAGTTTGAGGATGAAGACCGGCGCGGGAAGTGCGGTCAGGAACGACGCGTCAATCAGCTGCAGTCCGAGTCCGGAAAAGTTTCTGCCGCCCTCGGGGAAAAGTAGGACGGCGACGAAGACGCCCCCGACGGCCACGCGAAGATACGGCGACGGAAAGGCGGTTTCGATGCGGCTACGCAAACGGAGGACCAGAAGGTATGCGGTCGCACCCACGGCCGCGGCCACGCCGATGACGGCAGCCCAGAGGAAGGTCTCGGCTCCCAGATCGGGCCCGAAGGGCAGACGATAATCCGTATGCGGAGAGAAGAAGGCGCGGCGTGCGATGAAATCAGCCCCCCACGAGGCCGCCAGACAGGGGATGAAGGCCCAGCTGGCCCGACGCATGAACTCCAGGGCGAAGACGGCACCGGCCAGGGGAGTGCCGAATACGGCGGAGAAGCCGGCCGCGATGCCGCAAAGAAGAAGCATGCGGCGTGCGCCCGGACCGGGCTTGGCCCAGCCGACGCACAGGTCGGCGATGCCCGCCCCCATCTGCACCGCGGTGCCTTCGCGTCCTACGGACGCCCCGCCAAGATGGGACAGCAGGGTGGTGGCCACGATGGCCGGGGCGGTGGAGGGCGCGAGGGTTTGCCCTCCCTCCACGGCATCCCGGACGCGGCGCATGCCCCCGTCGGCCGCCGTCGCCCAATGCCGGTAGATCCAGACGGATGCCAGACCGAGCAGGGGAAGGGAATACAGCAGCCAGCCGTGGTTGTTGAAGGCGACGCTGACCGTCGACAGACCGTGCAGGAAGGCGGCGCCCAGGCCGGCGCACCCGATGACAGTCCCCAGCCAGCAAAGCAGGAGCCGGAAGGGGCGGACTGGATGGTCGGTGTCCAAGGGCTGGTCTGGTTTGCAACGGACGATGACCCTGCCAACCTCCTGCTCAACCCCTAACACCCCATGGACACCCTCCGTCGTGACTTCATTCGCAACACGGCCCTGGCCGGAGCCGCCCTTGCCGCCACCAACGCCTTCGCGGCCGCGGGCGGACCCCGCATCAAGGTGGGGCTGATCGGCTGCGGCGGACGTGGCAACGGCGCCATCTCCGACTTCCTTGAGGCCTGCAAGGTCCTCAAACTCGACGCCGAGGTGACCGCGGTCGGCGACGCCTTCAAGTCCCAGGCCGACAAGGTCGCCGACCGTCTCGGGCTCACCCCCGACCGGCGCTTCCATGGTTTCGACGCCTACCGCAAGGTCATCGCCAGCGGCTGCGACTACGTCGTCATGGCGACCCCGCCCGCCTTCCGTCCGCTGCACTTCGCGGCGGCGGTCGAGGCCGGTAAGCACTGCTTCATCGAGAAGCCCGTGGCCGTCGATCCTGCCGGTGCCCGGGCGGTCATCGCCACCGGTGAGCTCGCCAAATCCAAGGGCCTGGCCGTCGTGGCCGGCACGCAGCGCCGTCACACCGCCTCCTATGTCGTGAACAAGATGCTCATCGACATGGGCGCCATCGGGGCGATCCGAGGCGGTGTCGTGCAATGGAACGGCGTCGTGCCCTGGGTGAAGCGCCGCACCGCAGGTGAATCCGCGGCCGACTACCTCGCCCGTAATTGGCTCAATTTCACAGAGATGTCCGGCGACCACATCGTCGAGCAGCACGTCCACAATCTGGACGTCGCAGTGTGGTATCTCGGCCGTCCGCCCGTGTCCGCGGTCGGTTTCGGCGGACGCGCCCGTCGCGAGACTGGCAACCAGTTCGACTTCTTCAGCGTCGATTTCGACTTCGGCGACGACGTTCACATCCACAGCCAGTGCCGTCAGCTTTCAGGCACATGGGGCAGGGTGGGCGAGATGTTCACCGGGGCTGACGGTTCGTGTTACGGCGGCGGTAGGATCAAGCCCCCGGCGGGCCGCAAGCTGCAGACCCCCGAGGTGAAGTTCGACACCGACAATTCAATGGTCCAGGAGCACGTGGACCTCATCCGCAGCGTCCTCATGGGCAAGCCGCTCAACGAGGCCAGGCAGATCGCCGATTCGACCCTCGTGGCGATCATGGGACGCATCTCGGCCTACACCGGCGACATGGTGCGCTGGACCGACCTGACCCGTGACGCCCAGTCCCCTTGGTATAACCTGGCGCTCTCCCCGGCCCCGGCTGATTTCGAGACCGGCAAGTTGACCTTGCCGGAGGAGAAACCCGTCGTCCCGGGCAAGGCCTGAGAAGGGCGAAGCTGCGATGAACGTTCGCCGCAGGGCGAACTAGGGTAGGGGCAAGGCTTTGCCTTGCCCTCCGACACTGGAGGGCGCGGCGTAGCCACGCCCCTACCTTTGGGCCGCCCTGCGGCGGCCTCAGTTGCGCCTGACCTTGGGGAGGAGGGCGGCGACGTCCGGCCAGGCCAATTCGTGGGGAAGGAGTCGCTTGTCCGCGGCGAGGGCGGAGGCGGTGCCGGCGGCTTCGCCCATGGCGACGGCGTTGCCGGTCACGCGATACGACGCATGGGCGATGAAGTCTCCGCTGATGCAGCGACCCGCCATCATCAGACCGTCCACGTCGCGGGCGATGAGGGCGCGCAGGGGTATGTCGTAAGGCTTCACCTTTACGCCCATGTTAGAGTAAGCCGATTTCTCCTTGGTCAGGGCATGCACGTCGACGGAGAACGTCGCCCGGACCACCGCGTCGTCATGGCGCGCTCCGCTGGCGACGTCATCCTTCACCACCGTGTAGCGGCCGGCCAGCCTGCGGCCGTCACGCACGCCGATCTGCTCGGCCGTGGCGACCACCTGGAGTCCCTTCCACGGGCCGCCAAGTGAGCGCAGGCCTCGCACGAGGGCGTTGATTTCCGCCCGGGCCCGCAGGGTGGCAGCCGTGACCGCCTCGGTGTCGGTCGCGTTCACGCCATACTCATGGTTGATCATGGCGAGTATGAGGTTCGCGCGGACCGGGAAGAACGTCGGGGCCTGATAGCTGGGGTCGGACCCGGCCCGGCGCATTTCCGCCAGCAGGCGCTTCTTGTGGCCGTAGCGGTCGGGGCTGTCGAAACCGTCCCCGAAGCGCACGTAGCCGTTCAGCGCGGCCACGTCGTCGCAGGTGAGCAGGGCGCACATGCTCATGGGTTGGCAGGGACAGGATTTCTCGACGCCCAGCTCGAAGCCGTTGCCGGCCAGCGCGCCGACGTCGCCGTCACCCGTGGTGTCGATCACCGCCTTGCCCCGCCAGGCCTGTCGGCCGGACTTCGATTCCGTGATCACCCCCACGACCCTGCGTCCGTCCTTGATGACGGATGCCACACGCGTGTGCAGCAGGATCTTCACCCCGGCTTCGGTGCAGAGCTCCTCCAGCACCAGCTTCATCTCCTCCGGATGGTAGGAGATGTCGTTCACGCCCTTGCCGTTGATGGCGTCCCGCTTGCGCAGCAGCCCGACCAGTTCCTGATTGAAGCCCGGCTTGTCGAAATCGAGCAGGTATCCCAGCAGCGATGAAGTCCAGACCCCGCCCAGCGATCCGTGCGTCTCGATGAGCCTCACCTTGGCGCCTGCCCG
>JBJTTY010000083.1:0-11123 GCA_046080425.1 Verrucomicrobiota bacterium | reverse complement strand
CCAGGAAGACCACTTCGATGTCGAAGAGGATGAAGAGCATCGCGGTCACGTAGAACTTCACCGCGAAGCGGGGGTGGGCTTTGCCCTCCATGGGCAGGCCGCACTCATACGCCTTGTCCTTGATATAATTGCCCTTGGCGCGCTGACCGAAGAGGTGGCTGACCGCGAGAATCGCGACCGGCACGGCGAGTCCGAGGGCCGCCTGCACGAGGGCGGGCAGGTAGGTCGCGAGCGACTGGGCTTCGGCGATCAGCATCGTGTCCCCAAGAAAAAGCCCCTGCCTGCGGAGGCAAGGGCTTTCGGGAAACCGCGTCGGCGACCCGTCACTTCTGCGGGGCGGGCGGCGTGAACTTGGGCAGGCCGACGTCGCCCTGGGGCGGAGCATCGGCGGGCGGCGGGGGAGGCTCGACCGCCTTGCGGAAGTCGGCGACCGTCGCGGGGATCTGCTCAGCCAGCCATCCCGACATCGCGAAGTCCGCCTTGGCGCCGAGCGCGTTGGCCGGGTGCTTCGGGTCCGAGTGCTTCGCGCGGACGAACAGCCTGGGCTGGTCGGCGGGCGTGGCGCCGGGGACGCGACCGAGCGTGACCGTGAGTGTCGTGCCGTCGAAGTATTCGAGCTTCACCGTCGTCGGCTTCTCGAAGGCCTTCTTCGCCGTGGCGTCATCCTTCGACAGCGCGTCCGTGGCGCGCAGGTTGGAGAGGCTGCCGGCGATGCTCTCCAGCACGCCTGACTCCTTGCCCGGGAACGGCTGGCCCTTGGCCGGTCTGGAGCCCGAGACCGAGCCGTCGGCGGCCGTCAGCGTCAGGGACTTCACCTCTTCGGGCGCCTTGTTGTGGAGCAGCGGATCGAACCATGACGTCGGATCGCCCTCCACGTAGCCGGTGAACGTCGTGCGCAGCGCCTCCGGGGCGCCCTTGAGCCGGACCGCCGAGCCGGAGCCGTCGTCGGTCGTGCGGCCGATCTCGGCCGACCAGGACCTGCCGTCGGCGGCCGTGAGCGTGACGACCGTCTCGCCCAGCCCGAGCCGCTCGAGGCGTTTGGCGTTGGACGTCAGGACGCCGAGATTCTCGGCCTTCTGGAGCGAACGGAGGAGCGGCGCGAGACGGTTCTCGACGTCGGCCGGCAGGCCCAGCTTCTCCTTCACCGTCCAGACGTCACCCGCGCCCTTCTCGATCGTGGCGGACTTGCCGTTGGCCCGGACCTCCACCTTGACGGCGGCGGTGAGCAGGGCGGCGTCGACGAGCGGCGACTTGGCGGGAGCGGACTGCGCCTCCGGGCGGCCGAGCCTGAGCACGGCGAGGGCGGCCAGTCCGAGGACCAGCGTGGCGATGAGCAGGTTCTTGGTGCGCATGGCGGATCAGGGGGACTTGCGTCGGCGGGACAGCGCGTAGACCAGACCGAGCAGGGCGGCGAGCGCCGGACCGGCGACGAGGTTGAGGACCTGGAGGCGCCGGCCGAGCGAGTTCACGTCCTCGCTGAGCCCGCGGCGGATGACGCGACGTTCCTCCGAGAGCCGGTCGACCTCGTCCTGGAATTTCTGCACTTCGCGCTGCATCTCGGGCGTGACGACGAGCGCGCCCTTCTGGACCCCGGCTCCGCCGGTGCGGGACAGCTCGGTGATGCGGGCGTTGGCCTCCTCCAGCTTGCGTTCGATCTCGTCGAGCTTGGCCTGGTAGCGCATCGAGGCCTCGCGCTCAAGGGCGAGCACCTTCGTGAAGGGGCGGATCGAGGTGCCCTTGGAGCGCAGCTCCACCAGCTCCTCGCTGCCCGCGAGCGTCTCGAGCGCGCTGAGCGCGAAGGAGAGATTGTCATTGATGGCCTCCATCGCCACTTGGCCGCCGCCAATCTGCCGCTGACGCACCGTGAACGGATCGAGCATGAAGTCCGAGTCGGCCACGACGAGCAGCCGTCCCGGCTTCACGGACTCCTTCAGGTGTCCGTCGGCCTTGGGAGCGGGGGCCGGCTTGCCGTCGGGGCCGGGGGCGGCCTTGGGCGGCCCGTCGGGGAAGGCGGAGGTGAACGTGCCCGTGACCGTGGCGGCCAGCACGCGCGCGCGTCCGTCGGGCTTGAAGGCCAGCGCCACCTTCTCGAACGGACCGGCGGTGGCCGAGGCCGTCGGGACCGAGCCGGCGCCCGGTCCGGCCAGCGAGACCAGCGGCGTCAGCTTCAGGCGCTTCTCCGCGCCCGAGATCAGGGCGAGCTCGCCGGCCTCCATGAAGCCGAGCTCACGCAGGTCGCTGGTGAGCGGAGAGTCGGCCGCCAGGCCGGGCGGCGGCACCGAGAAGGCCGAGGGATATTGCACCGGCTCGCCGCGGGAGCCGCGGATTGCGACCGAGTTGGCGGCGTCGCCCGAGACGCCCGCCATCTCGGCGTTGACGCCCCAGCCGCGGAGCAGCGCGGGGTCGCTCGAGGCGCCCATCGCCGCCATCGGGGCGACCATGAAGGGCATGCTGCCCTGCTGGAACTTCTGGAAGCGCGAGAGCGGGTCGGCGGCCACGAACACCGGGCCTCCGTTCATCAGGAACTGGTCGACCTGGTAGGCGAGCCCCTCGGCCAGGCCGAACGGGTGGATGAGCGCGACGACCTTCACGTCCTTGGGCAGCTCCGCCGTCTGGTTGCTGAGCGTCAGCACCTCGAACGTCTGGCCGAGCTCGGCGATGAGGAAGTCCGCGGGGCCTGACTGTTCGCCCTGCGGCGAGGGGGCGCCGCCGAGGGGCAGCCCGCTGATGATCGCGAGCTTGGGTCGCTCCAGCCGTGAGGCCGAGGCGATCAGCTTGGTCACGTCGTACTCGAGGAAGCGCTCACGGGACGGGTCGAGCATCGGCACGGCCTTGACCGTGTCGGCCTGCGTGGCGGTGAGCCCCAGGTAGGCGGAGCCCTGCGGCGTGCGCATGGCGCCGAGCGCGTGGCGCTGGGCGCGCTGTTCCTCCTTGGTGTCGGGCCGCGGGTCCGTGACCGTGAGGCGCACCTTGCCGCCGGAGCGCGCGGCGTATTCGCGCAGCAGCGTCTCGACGCGGCGCGCGTAGCTCTCGAGGTAGGGGCGCAGCTTGACGTCGGAGCGGCTGGCGAAGAGCTCGAGCGTGACGGGCTCCTCGAGTCCGCGCACGACCTTGAGCGAGCCGGGCGAGAGCGTGAACGTGCGGTCCTCGGTCAGGTCCCGCCGCACGTCGACGGCGCCGAAGATCAGGTTGGCGAAGAAGGCCGCGGCCAGGACGGCGAAGGCGGCGACGAGGGCTTGGGTGCGTGACATCTTGGGTTCCTCCGGTTCAGCGGCGTTCGATGACGATGGCGCTCAGCCCGAGTCCGGCGAAGGCGACGGACAGGAAGTAGGCGGCCGGACGGGCGTCCAGCAGCCCGAGCGTGAAGGGCTCCAGGTTGCGCCAGAGGCCGAGCCGGCGGACCTCGTCGACCGCGGTCGACCCGAGCGCCCCGGAGAGCAGTTCGTCGAAGACGCCGTAGCCGACCAGGACGAGGATGAAGCAGCCGAGGAAGCCCGTGACGAAGGCGATGACCTGGCTGCGCGTGAGGGCGGAGGCGACCGCGGCCACGCCGAGGCAGGCGCCGGCGCAGAGTAGCGAGCCGACGTAGCCCGCGGCGATCACGCCTGCGTCGGGGTCGCCGAGCCAGCCGACCGTGAAGGCGACGGGCAGGGTGATGACCAGCGCGCAGGCGAGGAAGAGCCAGGCGGCGAGGAACTTGCCGAGCGCGGCCTGCCAGACCGTGATCGGCCAGGTGAGCAGCAGCTCCAGCGTGCCCTGTCGGCGCTCCTCCGCCCAGAGCCGGGCGCCGGCCGCGGGGGCGAGGAAGGCCCAGAGCCACGGATGATAGAGGAAGAAGCGGTCCAGGCCGGCGACGCCGGACTCGTAGAGCCCGCCCACGAAGAACGCGAGCGACACCGCGAAGGCGTTGAAGACGGCGAGGAAGACGTAGGCGAGGGGCGTGCGGAAGAAGCCGGCGAACTCGCGGCGCAGCACCGCGCGTAAGGCGGCGGCTACGGGGGGTCGGGCGGAGGGGGCTGCGTTCATGGAAGGGTGCTGTTTAGGCGGTGAGCTGGCGGAAGACGGCGTTGAGGTCGGCGCCGCGGGCGAGGAACTTCTCGCGCGACTCGTCGCAGCGGATCTCGCCGCGGGCGATGACGATCACGCGCGTGCAGAGCTCCCCGACCTCCTCGAGGATGTGGGTGGAGACGATGACGGCCTTGCGGGCGGCCATGTCCTTGAGGATGCGGCGCACCTCGTGCTTCTGGTTCGGGTCGAGCCCGTCCGTCGGCTCGTCGAGGATGAGCGCCTCGGGGTCGTGGATGACGGCCTGGGCGAAGCCCACGCGCATGCGGTAGCCCTTGGAGAGCGTGTCCACGTCCTGTCCGGCGACCTCGTCGAGCCGGCAGAGGTCGAGCGTGGCCCGCACGCGCTCGGCGGCGTCGTCCAGCCCGCGCAGGTCGGCGGCGAAGCGGAGGAACTCGCGCACGGTCATCTCGCCGTAGGCGGGGGCGCCTTCGGGCGAGTAGCCCAGGCGGCGCTTGGCTCCGACCGGATCGTCGGCGACGTCTAGGCCGGCCACCGAGGCCGAGCCGGCGTCGGCGCGCAGGTGTCCGGTGAGGAGCTTCATCGTGGTGGACTTGCCGGCCCCGTTGGGTCCGAGGAATCCCACGACTTCGCCGCGGTCCACGGCGAAGGAGACGTCGCGCACGGCGAGGAGCTCGCCGTAGGCCTTGCGGAGGTTTTTCGCTTCGATGAGTGCCATGAGGGGAAGGTCGTTCAGCGCTGCTGGGGGGTGCCTTGGACCGCGAGGCGGATGCCGGCCTCCTGCAGCTTCTCGGCGATGCGCACGGTGAGGCGCTGGTGGAAGTCGAGCTGCCGGCGCAGGTCCGCCGGGTAGTACCAGTAGATGTAGCGCACGTTCACCGACCACTCCGCGAACTCCAGCACGCTGACCAGCGGCGGGTGGCGGGGGTCGGAGCCTTCGTGCCCCTCCAGCGCCTTTCGCACGATTTCGGCCGCCTGAAGGACCTTCTCGGCCGGCGTGTTCGTCTCGAGGTGCACGAGCTCGAGCGAGCGGATGAAGTCGCGGCGGGACAGGTTGACGATGGGCCGGTTGGCCAGGTCGCTGTTCGGGATGGTGAGCGTCTGTCCGTCGTTGAGCTCGATGGTGGTGGAACGCAGGCCGAGCGCGCGCACCTTGCCCTCGTGCGAGCCGGTGTTGACGACGTCGCCCAGCGTGAAGGGCTGGTCCACGATGAGCATGACCGCGCCGAACACGTTCTTGAGCGTGTCCTGCGAGGCGAAGGCGATGCCGATGCCGCCCGCCGCCAGCAGGCCGAGGATCGACTTCGAGATCTCGGGATCGATGATGGACACGGCCTTCACGCCGCCGACGAGGACGACCACGATGCGCGTGACGGTGGCCAGCATGGGGACCAGCACGTCGTCGAGCTTGTTGTCGGTCTGGCCGGCGAGCTTCTGGGCCCAGGCGATGGGCACCGCGACCATCTGGAAGACGGAGGCGGTGTGGGCGAGGGACACCAGCAGTTCGATGGCGCGTCCGGCGAGGACCTCATGCTGCGCCGGGATGAGCCCCGGGTTGCGGGCCTCGTAGAAGAAGAGCGTGTAGGCGGGGATGAGGTACTGCAGGGAGCGCCCGACGGCGGCGATCAGCGCCTCGATGACCGGGCTGCGGCGGAAGAGTCCGGAGATCCATCTGAGGATGCGCTTCGAGGCCCAGCCGACGGCGGCGCCCGCTACGATGTAGGCGAGCGCCATGGCGACGAGGTTGGTGTCGAGGGGCGCCGCGGCGGCCGCGGCGGCGGGCTGAGTCTGTGCGAGCAGGGTCATGCGGGTCGCGGGAGAGGGGTCGCTGGAATTAGCCGGATGCCGTCCTGATTTCAAGCGTCGCCGAACGCCCAATCCGCTTGAAGCGGGGGAGGGGCTCCGCCACGCTGGTCCGAGGCATGAGCGAATCCCCAGAAAAGCCCTCCGGCCGGCCCGTGGTGCTCACCTGCGCGCAGCCGACCGGGAGGCTCCACCTGGGCAACTATCTGGGGGCGGTCCTGAACTGGGGCCGCATGCAGGACGACCATGAGTGCTACTTCGGCATCGTGGACCAGCACGCCATCACCGTGCCCACGGTGCCGGCCGAGCTCCGGGAGAACACCTATTCCTGCCTGGCGCAGTACGTGGCCTGCGGCCTCGACCCGGCCCGCAGCCGCCTCTTCGTGCAGTCCAACGTCCTCGGCCACACCGAGCTGGCCTGGGTGCTGGGCTGCCTCTGCCCGCTGGGACAGCTGGAGCGCATGACCCAGTTCAAGGACAAGTCGCGCAAGCAGCAGAGCGTCGACGCCGGACTGCTCTACTACCCGGTGCTGATGGCCGCCGACATCCTGCTCTACAACGCCTCGCTCGTGCCGGTGGGTGACGACCAGAAGCAGCACCTCGAGCTGGCGCGCGACCTGGCCCAGAAGTTCAACCACCGCTACTCGGAGACCTTCCGCGTGCCCGAGCCCTTCATTTCCAAGGTCGGCTCCCGCATCATGTCGCTGCAGGATCCCGGGGCCAAGATGTCCAAGTCCGACCCCAACCACGCCGCCACGGTCTTCATCACCGACCGGCCGGAGGACGTGCGCCGCAAGATCATGTCGGCGGTCACGGACTCGGGGTCCGAGGTGCGCGCCGGAGACGACAAGCCCGGCGTGACCAACCTGCTCTCCATCCTGTCCGCCTGCACGGGGCGTCCGGTGGCCGCCCTTGAATCCGAGTTCTCCGGCAAGGGCTACGGCGACTTCAAGAAGACCGTCGCCGACGCGGTCGTCGCCACGCTGGACCCCGTCCGGGTGCGCCACGACGAGCTCATTAAGGACAAGGGCGAGCTCGCCCGCATCCTCAAGGCCGGCGCCGAACAGGCGCAGGCGACCGCCTTCCGCACGCTCTCCAAGGTCCATCGCAAGGTGGGCTTCGTGGAGCGGCCCCGCTGAACCTTCCTCCCCCAACATGCTCACCCGCGACCTCGAAAAGCTCCTGAAAGAGAAGTGGTTCCTCGTGGCGGCCGACTTCATCGCCGTCGTCGCCGTGCTCAGCCTCGGGCTCGACCCCCGTGACGCCTACGAGGGCTTCCTCGCCGTCCTGGGCATCCTCGGCGCTTCGCTCATCGTGGTCGTCCCGGTCATGCAGGACGGCGGCGGTCGCGCCGAGCGCCTCGCCGAGCAGGCGCGCCTCCGGGCCGCGCTCAAGGAGGAGGTCGACCAGCTGCGCGACGACTTCCGAACGGGCGTGGACGCCGCCTCCCGGCGCGCAGCCGACGCCGAGGCGGGAGCGCGCAAGGCGGGGGAGGCCGCCGCGGCGGCCGTCGCCCAGCGCGCCTCGTCCGAGATTAACGCGCTCAAGTCGGCGCTTGAAGGGCTCAAGGGCGAACTCTCGGCATTGTCGCAGTCGCTGGAGGACAAGGGGGCCGACGACGAGCTCAACGCCCGCGTCGACTCCCTCGCCGCCGCCGTGCGCGGCGCCGTCGCCGACGTCGAGGAGGTCTCGTCCGAGCTCACGCTCCTGAAGGAGAAGGCCCCTTCGTCCGAGGATGTCATCAAGGACGCGAAGAAGGAGATCAAGAAGTCCGCATCCTCGCTCGCCGAACGAATCGACGCGCTCGCCGCCCGTGTCGACGCGCTCGCCGCGCGCGCTCCGTCCGCCGTCGCGCCCGTCCCGCGCCAGGCCGAGGCCGAGGCGGAAGACGAGGAAGAGGAGGAGCCGGAGCCGGCCGCTCCCGCGAAGGCCGAGGCCGACCCCGGACTTTTCGAGGAGGAGCCCGGAGAGGAGGCTCCCGCGCCCACGGCGAAGGTGGCCGAAGGGCAGGGCACCTCCCTCACCATCAACCTGATGATCGGCATCGGCAACAAGCCGTTCGTGCGCGGCAGCGGGCCCGGGCTCAGCGCCGACAAGGGCGTCCCCATGAACTTCCTGGGCATCGGCCGCTGGCAGTGGACCTGTCCCGATCCGGACGCGGCGGCCACGGTCGAAGTCTGGAAGAACGACCAGACGCCCCTAGGCGAGCCGGTCCACCTGTCCGGCGGCGAACCGGTGGAGCTGGACGAAGGGCATTTCGGCGGCTCCTGAGCATGTCGGCGGCGAGGACGATCGGCCTTCTGCTGTCCGCCTCTGCCGTCGGCACGTCGGCGGCCGAGCCTCCGCCGCCGGAACCACCCCGGGTATTCTTCGCGGAGCCCCGCATCGCCACGGTCGTCGGCGAAAGGCAGCCGGAGGTCAGCTTCGCGATGGCCCATCTCTCGGCCCTCGATCGTTATCTCGAATATGTCATCGGCGCCCCGCCGCCCCAGGGCTCGGGCGCGCGCGTCGTGCTGGCGGACGTCGCCGGACGGCCCGACGTCGACGCGAGTGCTTCCGCCGGACACATGATGATCGTCGTCCGGCCCGGCGGCACGCCGGCCCTGGCCGACCGCTGCGCCGAGGCCGCCGCCCGCGCCTGGCTGGGCCGCGTCTCGCTCTCCGCCGGCGTCGCCCCGTCCGCCGAGCCCTGGCTCGTCCAGGCCCTCGCCGCCGAGTCCCTCGTCCAGCTGCGCCCCGCACTGGCCGAGCACTGGTTGCGCGAGGCCGCTTTGTCGCCGGCGCCCTCCTATGCCGAACTGGCCGCGGGCAAGGCCTCCGTCCGCGAGGCGTTCCTGCTGTGGCGCTGCCTGAGGCAGGAGCTCAGGGCTCCGGAGGTCGTCGCTGCGCTCCCGGAGATGGCCTGCGGCCGCAGGCTCGCCGCGCTGCTCGCGGCCCGTTCCCGCGACCCCGAGGCCTGGTGGCCGCTGCGCCGGTCGGAGCTCCTGCTCTCGCGTTCGCCCGTCTCCCTCGGCATGAGGGAGTCCTCCGAGGCCTTGGACGACCTCGCCGCCTTCGTCTTCGACCTGGGTTCCGGCGACGCCGTGTTCACCGGACCGGAGATCGTGCCGCACCGGCGGCTCGCGGCCGTCAGGCAGGGCGTCGAGACGCGCCTCCGCGGACTTCGCCGCGAAATCATCCGGCAGAATCCCGTCTACCACAACGCCTGGCGCTCGCTGGGCCTGTGGCTCGAGCGCTTCCAGGACGCCGAGCCCGTCGAGCTCGAGGCTCTGTGGCGTCAGTTCGAGAAGGAGAGGAAGGACGCGCGGTCCCTCCATTACGAGGTCGAGGCCGCGCTCAGGGCCGCGGGAGGCTGAATCAGCGTCCGTCCGCGCGAGGGACCACGGTCTTCTGCAGCATCTGGTCGGCCAGGGTGACGCGGAAGAGCGAGAGGGCGAGCCAGAGCACGCTGGAGAGGCAGGCGGAGCAGTAGGCCGCGCCGAGGAGGACGGCGGTCTGTCCGGATTCGGACCAGGGCACATGCTTCCTGAGCACTCCGGTCATCCACACGAAGAAGACGGCGGTGATCACCAGGTCGATGATGATTCCCTGACGGGTGACCAGCTTGGGCTTCATGTTGTCCATGGGGCCTCCATTGGGTGGACCGCCCGCCCGCCTGTCAATCCGCCGCATCTAATCCCTTGCCACCGAGGGTGGGCCGTTCACCCTGCCGGCCCCGGAGGCCCGCGTCTGGCGCCGGTTTTGCCGCAATAAAACATGGCCGAAGAGCTCAAGGACACCCTCAACCTTCCCGTCACCGACTTCCCGATGCGCGCGGGCCTGGCCGAACGCGAACCCGTCCGGGTGGCGCACTGGGACCGCACCGGTCTCTATGCGCGCATCCAAGCCGCGCGGGCCGGGAGCCCCGCCTTCGTCCTGCACGACGGCCCGCCTTTCACCAACGGCGACGTCCACATCGGCACCGCCCTCAACAAGCTGCTGAAGGACTCCATCCTCCGCTACAAGAGCATGCGCGGATTCCGCACGCCTTACGTCCCGGGCTGGGACTGTCACGGCCTGCCCATCGAGCACAAGGTGATGAAGGAGCTGCAGTCGAAGAAGCAGTCGCTCGAGCCCCTCGGCGTCCGCAAGGCCTGCGCCGAGTTCTCCGCCTCCTACATCGAGAGGCAGCGTGGGCAGTTCCGTCGGCTCGGCGTGCTCGCCGACTGGCAGTCGGAATACCGCACCATGGACCCCGCCTACGAGGCCGAGATCCTCTCCGTCTTCGCCTCCTTCGTGGAGCAGGGGCTCGTCTACCGTTCCAAGAAGCCCGTCTACTGGTCGATCGCCTGCCAGACCGCGCTGGCCGAGGCCGAGATCGAGTACCTGGAGAAGCGGTCGTTCTCCGTGTGGGTCGCCTTCCCCGTGCCCGCGCCGCAGACGGCTGGGCTCAGGCCCGCTCATCCCCTCTCGGTCGTCATCTGGACGACCACGCCCTGGACCCTGCCCGCCAACCTCGCCGTCGCGGTGCACCCCGCGCTTGAATACGTCGAGGTCGTCCATGGTGGCCGTTCCTTCCTGGTCGCCGCCGCGTTGCGCGACGCCTTCGTGGCCGACTGCGGTCTCGAGGGCGCCACGGACGGCTTCCGCGTCAAGGGCACCGCGCTCGAGGGCCTCGAGTCGCGCCACCCCTTCATCGACCGCGGCTCGCCCTTCGTCCTCGCCGACTACGTCACCACCGACGCCGGCACCGGCTGCGTGCACACCGCGCCCGGCCACGGACTCGAGGACTACCAGACCGGCCTGCGTTACCAGCTCGAGCCCTACTGCCCCGTGCGCGACGACGGCGCCTACGAGGATGACGGACGCGTGCCGGCCTCGCTCGTCGGCGTCTCCGTCCATGAGGTCGACGGCAAGAACGCCGCCAACGTCGCGGTGATGGAGCTGCTCAAGGCCTCCGGCGCGCTGCTCAGGGCCCGCGCCTTCGAGCACCAGTATCCGCACTGCTGGCGATCGAAGACCCCCGTGATCTTCCGCGCCATGAACCAGTGGTTCGTCGGGCTCGACCGCGGCGGCCTCCGCAAGAAGGCCCTCGAGGCCGTCGGCACCGTGAAGTGGATCCCCGCCTCGGGCGAGAACCGCATCCGCGCCGCCGTCGAAGGCCGGCCTGACTGGTGCATCTCCCGCCAGCGCGCGTGGGGCGTGCCCATCCCCGCCTTCGTCTCAACCTCCACCGGAGAGTCCTTCCTCGACGCCGGCGTCGTGCGTCACGTCGCCGCCCAGGTCGCCCGTCACGGCGCCGACTGGTGGTGGTC
>JBJTTY010000082.1:0-60571 GCA_046080425.1 Verrucomicrobiota bacterium | reverse complement strand
CCCTTGTAACCTCGGGACAGCACCGCCACCCGACGCCCCCGGCGCGCCAGCACCTGCGCCATCTTGTGGACCACGGGCGTCTTGCCGGTGCCGCCCACGGTGAGATTGCCGACCACGACCACCTTGCAGCCGAGCGGGGTGTCACGGAAAAGCCGGTGTCTGTATAGCCAGAGTCTCAGCCGCACGAGCAGGCTGAACACCCACGACAGCGCCCTCAGGAAAGCCGCCAGCAAGCTTGCTCCGAACCCCTTGCGACGCTCGTAGACGACGTCCACCGCGAAGGCCGCGACGGCCTCGGCCGTAGAGGAAAACAGCCCTCTGTGCTTCGCGGACATGACGCAATTAGATGCAAAGTTGTTTGACGAAGGCAACCTTGCCGATTCAGAACGGCCTTTACCGCGCCATGTACGTCCACCTGCTGCGCACCAAGTTACTCCGGGCGGAAGTCACCGCCGCAAGGCTCGATTACGAGGGCTCCCTCGCCCTGGATCGCGAGCTTATGGCGCTGGTCGGCATGCTCCCCTACGAACGTATTCTGGTCGGCAATCTCACCAATGGCGAGCGTTTCGAGACCTACGCCATTCCCGCCCCGGCCGGCACCCGGGAAGTCTGCCTCAACGGCGCCACCGCCCATCTGGGCAGGCCCGGCGACCTTCTCGTGGTCATGAGCTTCGCGGAGGTCGAGCCGGCCGAGGCCGTGACCTGGCGACCCCGGACCGCCACCCTGGCGGAGCGCAACCGGCGCCTCGTGCGCATCGACAGCCCCGACGCCCCTGCCGACCTCCTCAGCACCTTCCAAAGATGAGCAACCGCCTCTACATCCCCGGCCCCCTCACCGTGTCCGAAAGCGTGATAAAAGCCATGGGCCGTCCCATGGTCGGCCACCGTTCCAAGGCCTTCGTCAGCCTCTACAACGACATGCAGCCGCGACTTCAGTCCATGTTCTTCACCAAGGACCCCGTCTATCTCTCCACCAGCTCCGCGTGGGGCGTGATGGAAGGCGCGCTCCGCAACGTCTGCCGCAAGGGCGTGCTCAACTGCATGAACGGCGCCTTCTCGGACAAGTGGAACGACGTCGCCAGACGCTGCGGCAGGCCCACGGAAGCCCTTCAGTTCGAATGGGGGACCCCCGTCGATCCAGCCGCCGTCCGCAAGGCGCTCGCCACCGGAAAGTTCGACTGCATCACCTTCATCCATTCGGAGACCTCAACCGGCACGCTTTCGCCCATCGAAGAACTCATGGCCGTGATCCGTGAGTTTCCCGACGTGATCTCGATCGTCGATTCCGTGAGCTCATTCTCCACCCTGCCTATCCACAAGGACCGGCTCGGCATCGACATCCTGCTGACCGGTTCTCAGAAGGCCCTGGCCCTGCCCCCGGGGCTGGCCATCGCCTCCGTCAGCGACCGCGCCCGCGATCGCTCCAGGCAGTCCACCGACCGTGGCTATTACTTCGACCTGATCGAGTTCCATGACAACCACGTCAAGGGCATGACCCCGTCGACGCCCTGCATCTCCCTCCTTTACGGGCTCCAGCAGAAGCTGACGGAAATCGAGGCCGAAGGCCTCGAGAACCGATACGCGCGCCATCTCCGGCTCAACGAACGCATGAGGGCCTGGGGCCTGGCCAAGGGTTTCCCCCTCCTGCCCTCCCCGGAATTCGGCACCCGCGGACTCAACTGCTTCCGCAACGCGCGCAACGCGGACCTTGAACGTCTCAACGAGACGCTCAAGTCGCGCCACAAGATCGTCATCGACGGAGGCTACGGCAAGCTGAAGGGCAAGACCTTCCGCATCTCCAACATGGGTGACGAGACCGACGCCACAATCGGCACGCTCATCGCCGCGCTGGACGACGCCTTCGCCGAGCAGGGGATGTGACCCGATTTGACAGTCGGTTATCATCCTACGCATGCCCAAGAAGCCCCAGAAGAAGTCCGACGTCGCCGTCCCCAACGGCGGCAAGACCCTCGTCATCGCCGAAAAGCCGTCCGTCGCGGCCGACCTCGCCAAGGTCCTGAAAGTCCCGAAGTCCGGCGACGTCTTCGAGGATGACCGCTGGGTGATCTCCTCCGCGGTGGGTCATCTCGCCGAGCTGGTCGAACCGCACGAACTCAATCCCGACTGGAAATCCTGGACCCTGCGCAACCTCCCCATCCTGCCGCCCCAATTCGACGGTCGCCTGAGCAAGGAAGTGCTCCGCGCCAGGTCCGAGCGCGGTTCCGGCGAGCGTTTCCAGCTGCTCAAGAAGCTGCTTCAGCGCAAGGACGTCGGCGACGTCGTCAACGCCTGCGACGCCGGACGCGAAGGCGAACTGATCTTCCACATGGTCTGCGTCCTCGCCGGGTCGAAGCTGCCCGAACGTCGGCTTTGGCTCACGAGCATGACGCCCTCCGCGATCCGTGATTCCTTCGACCACCTCCTGGACGAGTCCGAGAAGTCCGGCCTCCGGGCCTCCTCCATCTGCCGCTCTCAGTCGGACTGGATCGTGGGGCTCAACCTGACGCGGGCCGCCTCCAAGATGCTCGGCGGAGGCAAGATCAGCAAGGAGAGCGTCCATCCCGTCGGCCGCGTGCAGACCCCGACGCTGATGCTGGTCGTGCGACGCGAGCTGGAGATCCGCAACTTCGTGCCGAAGGCATTCTGGAAGGTGGAGGCCGATTTCGGCGTGCGGGCCGGACAGTACCGCGGCTCCGCGCAGGTGCCCGGCGTCCAGGACCGCAAGGAGGCCGAACGCTTCTACGACGAGACGCAGGCGAGGGCCGTCGCCGAATCCGCCCGCGCCGCCGGCCGCGGCACGGTCACGGATGAGAAGAAGCCCAAGAAGGATTCCGCCCCGCGGCTCTTCGACCTGACCACCCTCCAGCGCGAGGGCAACCGCCGTTACGGATTCTCGGCCAAGACGACCCTCGGCGTGGCCCAGTCCCTTTACGAAAAGCACAAGGCGCTCACCTACCCGCGCACGGACTCCCAGCATCTGCCCGAGGACTACGTGGCCACGGCCAAGGAGGTCCTGACCCAGCTCGCCACGGGGCACGCCTCGGGCGAACACGCCCGCACGGCCCTTTCGAACGGATGGGTCGACGCGGCGGGTCGACGGGTCTTCGACAACAAGAAGGTCAGCGACCACTTCGCGATCGTTCCCACGGGCACCATCCCCGTCGGACTCACCGACGTGGAACAGAGGATCTACGACCTCGTCGTACGCCGGTTCGTCGCCGTCTTCTTCCCGCAGGCGGAGTTCGAGGAGACGGTGCGCATCACCCAGGTGGGCGAGCTCGCCTTCCGCACGTCCGGCAAGGTGCTCGTCGTGGCCGGCTGGCGCGCCGTCTGGGGCCAGGAGGCCGAAGCCGAGGAGGACCGTGACAAGGAAGGCTCGGCCAGCCTGCCCGCGCTCAGCGCCGCCGACGGCGATCCCGCCCGGGCCGACGTGCTGGGCGTCGACATCAGGGAGGACGCGACCAAGCCTCCCGCCCGTTACAACGAGGCCTCGCTGCTCGGCGCGATGGAGAACGCCGGCAAGCTGGTCGACGACGAGGCGCTGGCCGAGGCCATGAAGGAGCGCGGTCTCGGCACGCCCGCCACGCGTGCGGCCACCATCGAGGGGCTTCTGTCGCAGAAGTACATCGAGCGACAGGGCAAGGAGCTGGTGCCCACGGGCAAGGCCTTCAAGCTGGAGCGCTTCCTGTCCGGCAACGAACTGCTGCTTCTCGCCGACCCCGTGCTGACCGGTGAATGGGAGCACCGGCTGCGTGAGATGGAGCGCGGCCAGCTGGAACCCGCGGTCTTCATGGAAGGCATCCGCAGCCAGGTCGCGGAGATGATCGACAAGGTGCGCAAGCGCATCGACACGCCCGTCGTGGCGGAGAAGGTCGAGCCGGAGGTCCTTTCCCCCGGAGGCACGCCCATGATGGGCGATGACCGCAGGTACGTCTCCACCGAGACCGTCACGCAGGGGAAGAAGACCGTTCCCGCCGTCCTCGTCTACCGTGAGCTCGGAGGAAGGCCCCTATCGCCGTCCGAACTCGCCGAACTCATCAGCACGAGGCGCATCGGTCCGTTCCATGACTTCAAATCCCTCAAGTCAGGACGCAATTATTCCGGTTACATCAAGCTCGAGGACAAGGACGGACAGCTGCGTTCGGCGCTCGACCTGCCGCCGCGCGACGGAGATCCGGACGGCGCTCCTTTCGACGAATCATGGCCGGTGCTGGGCGACTGTCCCGTGAGCGGGCTGCCGGTCCAGCAGACGCCCGCCGCCGGTTATCGCGTCTGCCCCGCCAAGGCCAAGGCGGCCGGCGCCAAGAAGACTTTCAGCCTGAACGCCGAGATGCTCAAGTGCCCAATCTCTCCCGAGGACGTGTCCAAGATTCTCAACGAGGGACGGACGGGGCTGAAGAAGTTCGTCTCCAACCGGACACGGCGCGCGTTCGAGGCCTTCCTCGTCGCGGACAAGGAGAAGGGCTGGTGGTTCGAGTTCCCCCCTCGCAAGCCCAAGGCGCCGAAGGCGGAGAAGAAGTCGGACGACCCCTTCTGATCAGCGCTCCCAGGGCTGCCTCGGGATGCGTCGCATCGCCGGAACTCCCAGGGCGTCCTCCATCATCCGGAGCTCCGCGAGGTCATCCGGAGCGCGGTCCTCGTGCCTGACGCGGAGAACCGAGGACCAATGGTCGCGATACCACGCGTAGGCCTGCGCACGATCGCCCGCCTCCCAGGCCGTGCGCGCGGCGAACCTGGCGGCATACCACGGGGCGTCTTCCGACTCCGCGGCCGCCCGGTAGTAGGTGGCGGCCAGCCGCGGATCCCTGATCTTCATCTCCGCGAGCTGTCCGGCGACGATCAGGAAGGGCGCGCGGTTCCGCGAAGTCCTCGCGCCCTCCTCGAGGACGGCGATGCCTTTGCGCGCGTACGCGGCGAAGACGTGATCCTGGACCTCCTTCGAGAGCCGCGCGTATCCGCCGCGGCGGCGAATCTCCCAGTTGGCCATGTCGAGACCGACGGCGAAGCCGGTCTGTTCCCAGAAATAACGGGCATGCGGGTCAAGCGTGCAGGCCAGCCGCATCAGGGCCTCGCAGCCGGCCTCCTCCTTGCGCTCCCACAGGACGTAACTGCGCAGCCAGGAGACGTCGGCCACGACGGTGCGGAGGCCGCCGAGGACGCCCAGGAGCACGCCCTGCCCCGCGCTCAGCTCCAGCTGTCGTGCGCCGAGTTCAGGAATGCACGGACGCACGGCCGCCCAGGAACGGTCGGTGGCCGACCCGGCGGCCAGGAGCAAGGCCGCGGACGCCGTCCATGTCGCCCATGCCGTCATCAGATCTCCCTGCGCCGGAAAAGCGCGCAAGCCAGGAACAGGAAGGCGAGCAGGTGCAGGGAGCCCGCCAGGAGCGCGGAAGCGGCCGCGCCGGCGGGGGCTCCGGCTGACTCGAGCACGAGGGCGTCACCGATGTTGAACTGCTGCAGGTTCGGCACGGCCCGCGTGGCGAACCACGCGAGGGAACGCTGGACGACGCCGACGTCAGGCTTGGCAAGGAGATCCTGGGCCAGCCACTGCAGCTGCCCTCCGAGGACGGCGAGCATGCCGGCGACGACGCTGAAGAGGAATGTCCTGGCGCCGGCGGCGAGGAAGAGGGTCAGGGCCGCGATGATTCCCAGCCTGACCCACTGCAGCAACGCAAACAGCGCCAGGCCCGCGGCGTCGACCGACGGCGGCACTCTGCCCGCGGCTTCGGCGAGCGGCGTGAGTTCGGCCGCGCGGGTCAGCAGGACGCCCGCCAGGATGGAGCAGAGCAGGACGATGAAGACGCCGAGTACGGACCAGACCCCGAAGAACTTGCCAAGTAGGAATTCCGACCGGCTGACGGGCTTGGCGAGAAGCGTCAGCGCGGTCCGGTTGTCCAGTTCGGCGTAGAGCAGCTGGGCGGTCATGACTACGGCCAGCAGCGACCCGAAGAGGAACATAATGCCGAATCCGAAGTCTGCGACGAACTTGAGCTCGCCGTGACCGAAGTTGAGGAAACGGAACGCAACTGAAGAGCCGGCCAGGGCGGCCCCCAGCAGCAGCAGGAACGAGAAGAGGCGCTGACGGACGGCCTCCAGGAAGGTGATCCGGGCGATCCAGCAGGTTCGGCGAAGCGAGTCCATGGTCATGCGTCCTTGCTGCCGGTGACGAGCTCCCTGAACAGCTCCTCGAGGGTCCTGCGGGGCCGGCTGACGCCCACCACGACGGCGCCCGCTCGGGCGATGGCCTCCCTCGCGGCGGCCTCCGCAGCCGGCGTCAGGGCGCTGACCTCGATGAGGTGACGGTCCCGGCCGGTGAGGACCTCGTCGACCGCGCCCTGAAGCACGACCCTCCCCCGGTCCATGATGGCGATGCGGTCGCAGACCTGCTCGACCTGCCCCAGCAGGTGGGAGCACAGCACGACGGTCCGACCCTGCCTGCGCATCTCCGCGATCATGCCGCCGATGGCCGCGGAGCCGACGGGATCGACGCCCGCCGTGGGTTCATCCAGAATTACCAGTTCGGGGTCGTGCACGACCGCCTGGGCCAGGCCGATACGCTGGAGCATGCCTTTCGAATAGGTGCCGACGGCCCTGTCCGCGGCGGCGCTCATTGCGGCGAGGTCCAGGGCGCGCCCGACGGCCTCGTCGAGCCGTTCCTCGCTCACGCCGCTCAGCCGCGCGCAGTAACGCACGAGTTCCCGGCCGGTCAGAAAACGATGGAAGTAGGGGGCCTCGGGGAGGTAGCCCGTGCGGCGTCGAGCTTCCGTCGAGGCGGCCTCGTCGCCGAGGATCGAGGTCGTGCCTGAGGTCTGCTTCACCAGTCCGAGGGCGATCTTGAGCGTAGTGCTCTTACCGCATCCGTTGGGCCCGAGCAAGCCGAAGACCTGTCCGGAGGGCATCTCGATGCTGACGTCGTCGACCGCGCGCAGCTTGAGTCCGCGCATGCCGACGGAGAAATCCTTGGTCAGGTTGCGGATGGAAACGGCGGACTTCATCGGCGGATCGAGAAGTCGCGGCAAGTCCTCACGCCCGAAAAGGAGCGCACTTCGGATCCGCGGATGTGGCCGTCCATGGACGTCTCGATTTGAGCGAGAAAGTCCTCCAGCTCCGGCTCCGATCCTTCGGCGTGAAGGTAGACACGTCCGTCGGTCAGATTCTGGACGAACCCCGTGACCTCGAAGCCCCTCGACACGCCGAGCACGCCCGCCCTGAATCCCACCCCCTGGACGCGGCCCGTGTACCATACTTCACGATGGGAGACATGGGTTGACATGGGGTGGCTTCCGTTAATAGTGACCAATCAACCATCCCAGCAAACGCAATCCGACCATGAACTTCCCCCTCGCCTTGCTCGACGGCCCGGTTTTCTGGGCCATTCTCGCCGTCGCCCTCCTGCTGTTCGGCGGTTCCAAGATCCCCGAACTGGCGCGCGGTCTCGGCAAGGCAAAGCGCGAATTCAAGAAGGCATCGGAAGAGGTCGAACATGAGGTCCGCAGCGCCGTCGAAGAGGACGAGCGTCGTCAGGCCAGGCTCAAGAACGTCGAGCAGGAGGAGCGCGCCCGCATCCGCGCCCAGATCGAGGCCGAGGAAAAGGCCAAGCGGTCGCAGGACGGAAAGCAGAACTGAACCACGGGGCCGTAGACGGCCCCTTTCGTTTCAAGCGCATGTTCACGGGATTGGTCCAGGAGGCCGGCGAGGTCATCCGAATCCAGTCCCGCGAGAATGGCGGAGCCAGACTGTCGCTCCGATCCCAGCTGATCGCCGATGCGGAGATCGGAGCAAGCATCGCCGTCAACGGTTGCTGCCTCACGGTGGCTGAAAAACTGCCCGACGGCGGATGCTTCGATCTTCTGGAAGAGACGCTCAGGCTGACGAACCTCGGGGACCTCAAGCCCGGCCACCGGGTCAATCTCGAGCCCAGTCTCCGTCCGACCGACCGCATGGGCGGACATTTCGTCACAGGGCACGTGGATGGCTGCGGAACGGTCGCATCCTTCGCGTCGGCCGGCGGCGATTGGAAGCTCGTGGTCACGGCGCCGGAATGCGTCATGCGTCACGTCGTCCTGAAAGGCTGCGTCGCGGTGGACGGCATGTCGCTGACGGTGGCCGGAGTCAGTGATGATGGCTTCACCATCTGGATCATCCCGCACACCCTCTCCTGCACCAATCTGGCGGCCAGGAAATCCGGCGACCGGTTGAATCTGGAGTCGGACCTTCTGGCCAAGTATGCCGAGAAGCTCCTCGGTCCCGTCAATCGGGGCTGAGCCTGCCCAGGCACGTCCCCAACCGGGCGACCACCTGCTCATCGGACTCATCGGCGGAAGGGCCCGGAAGTTCGACCATGTCCACTTCGACCACGCTGAACGGCACGGGAAGTCGGAAACGGTCCCAGCTTGAGAGGCTCCAGGCCGAGGCGTGCCGGATGCCAAGGACGAGGAAAGGCGCTCCGGTGAGACGTGACAGCGCGGCCACGCCCGGCTTGACCACCCGGCGCGGGCCGCGCGGGCCGTCCGGAGTCACTCCTGCATGCGCGCCCGCCCGGACCGCACGGGTGAGGGCGACGAGCGCCCCGACTCCGCCCCGATTGGAAGATCCGCGCACGGCGGAGACGCCCATCATCCGGTAGAAGGCCACGAGCCAGGCGCCGTCCTTGCTGGCGCTGATCAGGGCGGTGACCTTCCGGCCCAGGCACCTCCGCGCCACGAGCACCGTCACGAAAAGGTTCTCATGCCAGAGCACGATGACTCGGGGACCGCCGGCATCGTCAAGGCGTCCGGGATTCGGACGGAACCGCAAGGTCGCCAGCCAGAGTCGCAACAGCATGGCCATCGGCGCCACCCAGAGCCAATGGTACCAAGGCACCCTTACGGGCGCTTCAGCGTCAAGGTGGGCTGAGGCGGTCACGGGCACTTTCTCCTCCAGCTCAGGGTCCGTGACAATCCCCTAGTGCCCGCACCGCCTCCGCGACCGCGCCCCTCGCCAGCAGGTGATGGAACGGGCTGGCGAAGTGCGTGGGCTCGGCGGCGGCCCATGCGATGACTTCCCGGGGCGTGCGCCAGATCAGGGAGTCGACTTCGCTTCTGCTGGGCAGGGGTCGCCAGTCCCCCCGTATGACGTACGTCCTCACGAACTCGTTGCCCAGCTCGGGATGACAGGGCGCGTGGTCGATCTCACGCAAGTCTTGCGGACTCAGCGCGATCCCCAGCTCCTCATGGAATTCACGCACGGCGGCACGCAGGTAGGTCTCGCCCGAATCGACGTGCCCGGCGCAGGAGGAACTGAGCAGGCCGGGCGAAGAATCCTTGGCGTAGGACCGGCGCTGGAGGCAGACCAGCCCCGCGGGGGACGACCAGAAGATGTGGACTGCCCGGTGACGGAGTCCGAGGCGGTGGATCTCGCCACGCTCCGCGGCGCCGATGACGCGGTCGTGCTCGTCGACCACGTCGAACCTCTCATCAGGGCGTTGGGCGGGGCGCCCGTCGCTCATGCGCGGCCCAGGTCCATGATGACCGACCAGCGCCTGGTGAGCTCCCGGTCGTGCTTCTTCCAGTCGGAATCCCAGGCGGCGAGCTGTCCCCAGAACCGGTCCGAATGGTCCATGTGCCTGCGATGCGCCAGCTCATGCAGGATCACGTGGTCGTGCAGCCTGGGCGGAAGCAGCACCAGCCGCCAGTTGAGGGAGAGGGAGCCGGAGGCCGAGCAGGAACCCCAGCGCGAAGTCTGATCGCGCACGGTCACCGCGGAGAAGGAGACTCCGGTCGTGCGACCGAGCCGGCTGACCGCCTTGCTCAGCCCATCCTCCGCCGCACGGCGAACGGCCTTGGCGGCGGCCAGGTCGCGCTGCCCGACGGGAAGCGCGAACGTCACGGCATCCCGCTCACGATCCATCTTCATCATGATGCGTCCGGCGGTCTCGATGCGCACGTCCAGCAGGCGGTCGTCATAGGTCATCCAGGGGAATTTCTCAAGATGGCGGATGAGCGAAGGCTGGACGGACCGCGATCGCCCTAGGGCGCGCTCCAGCCAGGCGAGATTGTCCTTCAGGAACGTGACGGCGGCGCCATGAGTGGCGTGGGGAGGGTAGGAAAGCACCACCTTGGGGCCCGGCTTCACGCTCAGTCGCATCCGGAGCGAACGCTCCGAGATCCTCGGCCAGACGTTCACCTCCCGTCCGCCGACATGGACCGCGATGGGGTGGTCGGAGCCCCTCATGCCTCAGATTCCGCCCCGCAGGCCTTCATCACCTCGTCGGTATGCCTCCGCAACGCGGAGTCGGGATCGATGCCGGCGTCCCGGCAGGCCGCCACCAGGGCGAACAGGGCCCTGCCGGCGGAGGCCTCGTCGAGCCGGGCAGCCTCCGCCGAGACCTTCTCGCCGTCGACCGTGCCGCCCGGATTGAGGGACTTCTTCCGCACCTGCTTCCAGACTTCCCGGGCGCGCAGGATGGAATTGAGCGCCGGCGGCAGTTCCTTGAACGGGCCCGCGGGGGCCGCACCCTTCTCCTTCAGCTTGATCTGCTCCCACTGGCGGACCACCGACTCCGAGTCGGCCAGCCTGGCCCCCTCGCCGAAGACGTGGGGATGACGGCGCACCATCTTGTCATTCACCTCACGGGCGACCGCGTCGAAATCGAACTTGCCTGACTCGGACGCCATCTGCGCATGCAGCACGACGTGGAAGAGAAGGTCACCGAGCTCCTCCCTGAGGTTCGCGTCATCCTCACGGTCGATGGCCTGGAGCAGCTCACAGACCTCCTCAACGAGGCAGTCGCAGATGCTGCGGTGCGTCTGCTCACGGTCCCACGGGCAACCGTCGGGAGCCCGGAGTCTGGCGGTGGTCCTGAGAAGCGCCTCGATGCCGGTCATGCGGGTAGGAGAACCTGCCCGGCGAGGGAGTCAAAACGATTGCCAGACACCCGCGCCGCGCTTTCCGTGCTGTGTGGACCGGCTGACTGAAATCATGGACGCCAAGCGTCGGGAAATCGCCGACCGCGTCAGGGCGGTCACGGACGATGAACTGGCGGCCTTCTCCCGGCCCCGCGGTCCGGGTTTCCGCGCCTCCCTGGCCTTCCCGGGCCGGCTGACCGTCATCGCCGAGGTCAAGCGCGCCTCCCCCAGCGTGGGGACCATCCGAGCCGAGGTGGATGCCGTGTGCCAGGCCAGGCTCTATGCCGACGCCGGCGCCGACTGCCTTTCAGTCCTGACCGAATCGGCCTACTTCAAAGGCTCGCTTGCCGACCTGGAATCCGTGGTGAAGGACCAGGCCGCGCGCGCCCGCCCCCTGCCCTGCATCCGCAAGGACTTCATGGTGCACCCCTGGCAGGTCCTCGAGGCGGCGCAGGCCGGAGCCCGCTGCATCCTCATCATCGTGCGCGGCCTGACGGACGCCGAGATCCGCCCCATCCACCGTGCCGCGCGCCTCGCCGGACTCGACGTCCTCTTCGAAGTCCATGACGAGCCGGAACTCGAGCGCGCCCTGCGTCACGAGCCTGACATGGTCGGAGTGAACAACCGCAACCTTTCGACCTTCGAGATAGACCTCACGTTCGCCGAACGTGTCATCCCACGGATGCCCAAATCCGTGCTCAAGGTGGCGGAAAGCGGAATCAAGACGGCCGAGGACGCCGCACGCATGCGAGCCGCCGGAGCCGATTCGCTGCTCGTGGGTGAATCCCTCATGCGGGCTTCCGATCCCGCGGCGCTCCTGCGTTCCTTCCGAGGCGCATGAAGGAAGGCCCGCTTTCAGCACGGGAGACCAGGGACCTCCTGCTGCGGCTGGGGCACCGGCCCAGGCACGCCCTGGGACAGAACTATCTCGTCGACGGAAACATCGTACGCAAGTCGCTGGAACTCGGTGACGTCCGGGCCGGCGACATCGTCGTGGAAGTGGGTCCGGGGCTGGGGACGCTGACGCGCACCCTCCTGACGGCCGGCGCGGAAGTCCATGCGGTCGAGGCCGACCCCGCGATGGCCGCCCACCTCCGTGAGTTCCTGGCCGAAAAGCTCGGCCATGGATTCCACCTTCTTGAGGGCGACGCCGTCGAACGCCCGCTGGCCGACCTGCGCGACCCGGCGGACGGCTCCTTCAAGGTCATCGCCAACCTGCCCTACGCGATCTCGACCCCTTGGATGGATGCGCTGTGCCGAGGGCCTCACCCGTCAGTCATGGTGCTCATGCTCCAGAGGGAGGCGGCCGAGCGGCTGACCGCCCAGGTCGGAGGAGCCCATTGGTCCGCGGCCACGGCGCAGGTGTCGCTCGCGTTCGAGAAGGTGCGCATCCACCCCGTGCCAGGACAGTCCTTCAGCCCTCCGCCGAAGGTCGAATCCTGCCTGCTGGTGCTGCGCCGTCGCGCCGACGCACGTCGCCTTTCCCCCCGCGCCCGGGAAGTTGCGCGCATGCTCTTCACCCTGCGCCGCAAGCAGCTCGGAGCCTCGGTGCGCACGCTTTTCCCTGACGCCCCGGACGTGAAGGCATGGCTGGAGGGCCTCGGCGCCCACGGGCTCGGGCCCACTTCGAGGCCGCAGGAGGTGCCCGCCGAGGCCTGGCTGGGGCTGTGAGCCGGATTGCCTTCCTCGGAAACCCTGCTCCATTCAGCCCATGCCCGTCAAAGTAGGCCTCGTCTCGCTCGGCTGCGCGAAGAACCTCATCGATTCCGAGATCATGATCGGTCACCTGGCCGGCGCCGGCATGGCCATGACACCCGACGCCTCCGAGGCGGACGTCGTGATCGTCAACACATGCTCCTTCATCGACGCCTCCAAGCACGAGGCCCTCGAGGCCATCTACGAGATGAGCGACGGCAAGGCCACCGCCCGACGCAAGGGGCAGAAGCTCATCGTGGCCGGATGCATGTCTCAGCGCTACCAAGGCGCCCTCCCCGTCGTCGAAGGCGCCAAGGGCCGCGTGGAACTGCCCGCCGTGGACGCCTTCATCGGACTCGACCAGGTGGCCAACATCGTTCCGGTCATCCGCAAGGTCATGGGCGGCGAGGCCGGACGAACCGAGTTCCTGGCCAAGACCACCACCTACATACCCGACTTCGACACCCCGCGCGTCCGTCTAACCCCGCGGCATGCCGCCTACGTGAAGATCGCCGAGGGCTGCAATCATCCGTGCTCCTTCTGCATCATACCCCGCATCCGGGGCAGGCATCGCAGCCGGACCGTCGATTCCGTGGTCAAGGAGGCCCGCCAGCTTGTCGCCGACGGCGTCAAGGAGATCAACCTCATCTCCCAGGACACCACCTTCTTCGGCATGGACCGCTGGACCGACGCCCGTCCGGGCCCTCGGAGCAAGGTCGACTCCTCCAAGGGCGAATCGCTGGCCTCGCTGCTCCGCGAACTCGACAGGATCGAGGGCGATTTCTGGATCCGGCTCCTTTACACCCACCCCGCCCACTGGAGCGACGAACTGATCGAGACCATCGCGGCGTCGCGGCACGTGGCACGATACGTCGACATCCCGCTCCAGCACGTCTCCGACCGGATGCTGTCCGCGATGCAGCGCGAGACGGACGGCGCCTACATCCGCGACCTCATCCGGAGGATGCGGTCGGGCATCCCGGACATCGCCATCCGCACCACCTTCATCGTCGGATTCCCGGGTGAGACGGAGGATGACTTTACCGAGCTGCTGGGCTTCCTTCAGGAGGCCCGCTTCGACCGGGTCGGCATCTTCAAGTATTCCAAGGAGGAAGGCACCAGGGCGGACCGCATGGATGGACACCTCTCCGATGACGTGAAGGCGGATCGCCACGCGCGGGCCATGACCCTCCTGCAGCGGCTGTCCAAGGAGCGAGGCAAGGCGCAGGTCGGCCGCCGCCTCCGCGTCCTCGTCGAGAGCCCGGGCGTCGCCCGCAGCGAAGGCGACGCGATGGAGATCGACGGCACGGTGCGCGTCCCCAGGACGCTTCCCGTCGGCGAATTCGCCGATGTGACCGTCACCGGGGCGACCGAATACGACCTGACCGCGAAATGACTCAGCCTTCGGCGTCGCGCTCCTGGGCGGACTCCGAAGCGGCCGGTGAATCGCTGAGTCGGATGAGCGCCTCGATCGAGGAGAAATGCCGGGTCCAGTCCGTCATGTCAGGTATGTCGCCGACCACCGTCGAGAAGAGTTCGCGCTTCTCCTGCTTGAGTTCCTCGATGCGTTCCTCGACCGTGCCCGGGGAGATCATCCGGTAGATCAGGACCGGATTCTTCTGGCCGATGCGGTGGACGCGGTCGACCGCCTGGGCCTCGACCGCGGGATTCCACCAAGGGTCGAGCAGGAACACGTATTCGGCCGTGTTCAGGGTGATGCCGGTGCCGCCCGCCTTGAGTGAGGCGAGGAAGAGGGCCGGACCCCTCGTCTCCTTGAACTGCTCGACCGGAGTCGAACGGTCCTTGGTCTCCCCCGTGAGTTCGAACACGGGAAGCTGAGGAAGTTCACGCGCGAGGGCGGACTTGACGCGTTCGATGAGCGAGACGAACTGCGAGAACACCACGGCCTTGGAACCGTTGGCCGCCACTTCGGCCAGCTTGGACATGAGCATCGTGACCTTGCCTGAGTGGGCGGACGGGCACGCTGAGTTGTCAGGCAGGAGGCCCGGGTCGCAGCAGACCTGACGCAGGCGCATCAGCAGCGTGAGCACCGAGGTGGCGTCCCGGGAGAGCAGTCCGGCCAGCTCTCCGGCCAGGCCGCTGCCCTGGGTGAGATGCTGGTAGAGCGCCCTCTGCTCATGGGTGAGCGGGCAAGGCAGCACGACCTCCATCTTAGGCGGGATGTCGGCGGCCACATGACGCTTGAGTCTCCTGAGGATGAAGGGGCTGACCTGACGTCGCACTTTGCCGAGACCGGCCTGGGGGTCCCGCAGCATCATGCGCTCAAAGTTGGCCCGCTTGCCGAGAAGTCCGGGCATGAGGAAGCGGAAGATGGCCCAGAGGTCCGTGGGGCGGTTCTCCAGCGGCGTGCCCGTGATCGCGATGCGGTGGTCGGACTGGATCAGGACGCAGGTCTGCGTGGTCTTGGATTCCGGATTCTTGATCGCCTGGGCCTCGTCGAGCACGGCGTAGCCGAAACGAGCCTTGGGCAGAAGCTCGGCGTGACGCCTGAGCTGGGTGTAGCTGGAAATCCAGATGCGGACCTCGGGCCGCCGAGCGAAATCGTCTTCGGCGGTGAGCACGGAGGCGCTCAGCTCGGAGTGGAATCGCCGGATCTCACCCAGCCAGACGGGAATGACGCTCGCGGGGCAGACGATGATGGACCTCTCTCCCGCCGGACGTGAGGCCAGCAGGGCGAGCACCTGGATGGTCTTGCCGAGACCCATCTCGTCGGCCAGCAGCGGATGAGCGCCCAGATCGCAGAGGCGGCCGAGCCAGGCGACGCCCTTAGCCTGGTAGGGCCGCAGGTGGGCGGGGAGCCGGTCGGACGGCTCAGGCTCCTGAAGCAGCCTGTCCTTCCATTCGCGCAGGTCCTCGTTGAGGCGCAGCGCACCGACCGCGGCATGGTCGAAGAGGGACAGCAGCAGATAGCGCGGCACTTCGCCGTCCTTGGCCCTCCAGTCCTCGGAGAAATCGGCCACCGCCGCGTTGTAGGCCACGACGCCCTTGCCCGGAAGGATGACCGGGCGTCCTCCGGCCTTGAGAAGCAGCTTCTGCTCGTCGGCGAGCAGCCGGTGGCCCCCGGCCTTGAGCCGCCAGTTGAGTCGGAAGGACCTTCCGTCCGCGGTGGACTCCGCGTCGGCGTCGACCGCGACCTGGAGCTGCTCGTTGCGGAAGATGTTGAGCGCCTCCTCGCCGACGAGCTTGAAGCGCTTGCGCCAGTCGGCGAGGTCTTCGCGGACGAAACGTTCGATGCGTCCGATGTTGTCGATCGCCCACTGGCCGGAAGCCTTCGCGTAGACGAAGCCCGCGCGGTGCGCCACGGTGTTGAACCGGAAGAGCGTTTGGCGCTGTTCGTCGGACAGCTCGTCTCCGGGAATCGCACCAGGGCCGAAGCAGTTGAGACTCTGACCGCCCCTCCCAGTCCATGCGGCGGCCGCGGTCAGGCCATCCGAGGTCAGGATGAAGCTGACCTGCAGCTTGAGCGAAGTCCTGCTGCCGGCCTCCTTGCGCTCCGGCTCGGGTGCGGCCTCCGCCGGTTGGACGGGGGCGGAATCGTCGATGGCGGGGATTTCGTCGGCCAGCAGTTCCTCAACCTCGTACATCGCCGCGATCGCATAAGGGGCTCCGTTCTCCTCCTCGGGAAGCGAAGTGCGCCACTCGAGCTGGCTGTCGGACAGCTCGATGACGGCGCGGACGGTCTGGGCGTCGGTACGTGTCACGGCCTCCGCGGCGTCAGGCCTCAGTTCGAGCGACCTGACCAGTCCCTCGGTGTAGATGCGTCGGCCTTCCTCGAGATCGGCCGCCTCGAAGCATCCCTCCCAATCCTCGGGCAGGGATGCGAACCACCTTTCCAAGGCCTCAGTGGAATAGGAACGATTGGCGGGTCGTGGGGTGGACATCGACGCGTCCAATAGCAAACCACTCTGAAAAGTGTGACTCAATCACCAATCTTGCGGATTTTTCCACACCCGTCTGGACTTGTAGGGTTCGGTCGGAAGGTTAGAAAGAATGGGCGTCAATCGCTCATTAATTTCATGAAGCATCTCAGCGTAGGTTCCCGATGGAACGCCGACCTGCTCGCGGCATACCACGAGCAATGGATGAAGGATCCGTCCTCGGTCGATGCCGACTGGCGCGCTTTCTTCGAGGGATTTGAGCTCGGTCTCAGTCTCCCTCCCAAGGCCGCCAAGCCCGCCTCGGGTGCCGCCGCCCCCGCCGCCGTCGACCTGACCGCCCAGTACAAGGTACTGGCCGCGATCCAGGCCTACCGGATGCTCGGACACCGTCAGGCCAAGCTCAGCCCCATCAACGAACCCGTGCCTTGTCACGAACTGACCGAGCGCGCCCTCGGGCTCGAAGGCGTCCCCGTCGAGCGGACATTCTTCACGGGCGACTTCCTCGGCGGCCAGACTCTGCCCCTCTCGGAGATTCTCAGCCGTCTCAAGTCGACCTACTGCGGCTCGCTCACCGTCGAATACTCCCACATCCAGGACGGCGCGAGGCGCCGCTGGCTGCAGGAGCGCGTCGAATCAGGCGGCCTGAAGGCGGCTTACGACCCCGAACGTCGACGCGCCTTCCTGCGCACCATGGCGCAGGCCGAGCAGTTCGAACGCTTCCTCCATCGCACCTTCGTGGGGGCCAAGCGCTTCTCCATCGAGGGAGGAGAATCCCTCATGGTCGCTCTCGAGACCCTCGTGTCCAGAGCCCCGGGCGCAAAGGTGACGGACATCATCCTCGGCATGGCCCACCGCGGCCGGCTCAACGTGATGGTCAATTTCTGCGGCAAGAAGGCCGAGGCCCTCTTCAAGGCCTTTGATGAAAAGCACCTTCCGGACACCTCCGGTGGCGACGGCGACGTGAAGTATCACCTGGGCTATGAAGGGGAACGCGACGTGGGGTCCTCCAAAGTGGCCGTGACGCTCGCCTACAACCCGAGCCACCTCGAGGCCGTCAACCCCGTCGTGCTCGGCCGCGCGCGCGCCCGGGCCGACGTGCAGGAGACGCCGCGCTCATCGCTCCTCCCGGTGCTCATCCACGGCGACGCGGCCTTCGCGGGACAGGGCGTCGTCATGGAGACCCTCAATCTGGCGGCGCTCAAGGGATACGCCGTCGGCGGAACGCTCCATTTCGTCAGCAACAACCAGATCGGCTTCACCACCGCGCCCGACGAGGCCCGCACCGGAAATCATTGCACGGAGATAGCAAAGTTCATCGAGGCTCCGGTGCTGCACGTCAACGGCGATGACCCTGATTCCGTGGCCCTCGCCGCAGAAATCGCCTTTGAATATCGTCAGAAGTTCGGGGCCGACGTCGTCGTGGACATCGTCTGCTACCGCCGCTACGGACACAATGAGACGGACGAACCGCTGTTCACCCAGCCCATCCTCTACAAGACCATCGCCTCATTCCCCTCGCCCTGCGAGGTCTATGCCAGGCGCCTCATCGAGACCAAGGCGGCTCCGGACGGCGAACTGGTCGCCCTCCGGACCGAGATCGACGTGCTGCTTAACGCCGCGCTCGACCGCGCCCGCGCCTCGCTCAACGCCGACCTCGAGGCGCGCAAGGACCAGGCGCCCTCGCTCCGGCCCTTCCGATCTCCCTACTCCCACGAAGTCGACACCGCCGTGCCCGTGGGCCTCATCGAGCGCGTGGCGCCCTGCCTCTGGGAAATGCCGCCGGACTTCACCCCGAATCCCAAGATCAAGCGGATGCTGGACATCCGTGCCGACGCCTACCGTTCCGGAACGAACTACGACTGGAGCCTAGGCGAAGGCCTCGCCTTCGGCACGTTGCTGGCCGAAGGACATCCGGTGCGCATCTCCGGACAGGACTGCGAGCGCGGAACCTTCTCCCACCGTCACGGCGTCCTCCACGACCCCTCGAATGACGCCGAGTACGTGCCGCTCTCCTCGGTGGGCGGCGCCGGCATCGAGTTCGTCAACTCTTCCCTCTCCGAATACGCCGTGCTCGGCTTCGATTACGGCTACTCGCTGGAATCTCCCGACGCGCTCGTCATCTGGGAGGCCCAGTTCGGAGACTTCTCCAATGGCGCGCAGATCATGATCGACCAGTTCATCGCCTCGGCCGAGTCCAAGTGGGCCCAGACGAGCGGCCTGGTCATGCTCCTTCCCCACGGCTACGAGGGACAGGGGCCGGAACATTCGTCCGCCCGACTGGAGCGCTTCCTCCAGCTCTGCGCTGAGAATAACATCCAGGTGGCCCAGCCCTCGACTCCGGCCCAGCTCTTCCACGCGCTTCGCCGGCAGGTCAAGGCCGAGCACCGCAAGCCCCTCATCGTGATGACGCCCAAGAGCCTGCTCAGGCACAAGTCCTGCGTCAGCTCGCTGGAGGACTTCACCACGGGAGGTTTCCGCGCGATCCTGCCCGACCATGGCGGCGTCAAGGCGGCACGACGTCTGCTCCTCTGCTCCGGCAAGGTCTACTTCGAGCTCGAAGCCGAGCGGACCCGGCTTGCGGACACTTCCGTTGCGATCGCACGCGTGGAGCAGTTCTATCCTTTCGACGCCGATGCTCTCCGTCGCGTGCATCAGGACGCCGGCTCCCCCCTGCAGGTGGTCTGGGTCCAGGACGAACCCCGCAACATGGGCGGCTGGTCCTTCGTGGCGGAGCAAATCGAATCCGCACTTGGCATCCGCCCGAAGTACGCGGGCCGCGACGCGGCGGCATCGCCCGCAGTCGGTTCCCTTTCCGTCCACAAGATCGAGCAAGCCGACGTCATCAGGCAGGCCTTCTCGGCCTGACACGGACGGAAAGCTCAGAAAGCCGCTTTGGGTGCCAAAAATCGCCCATTTCCCATTGAAATCTGACCCTGCAAGGTTAAATCACCATTGTTCACCTTAATGGCTGTCGACGTCAAAATCCCTCCTTCTGGCGAATCCATCACGGGGGGTCTGCTGTCGACCTGGCTCGTGAAGGATGGCGATGCGGTCCGCAAGGGCCAGCCGCTGTTCTCCTTCGAAACTGACAAGGTCACCTCGGAGGCGACCGCCGAGGTCGACGGTCGCATCACCATCAAGGTGCCGGCTGGAACCGAGGTGCTCGTAGGACAGGTGGTGGCCGCGATTGAAGCCGGTGCCGCTGGCAACGCCCCCGCCGCCCCGGCGTCCGTACCCGTCACCAAGGCGGCGCCGGCTGCAGCAGCGCTCACCAAGACGGTGGCCGCCGCCGAAATCTCACCCGCGGTCCGCAGGTTGGCCGACGAGTCCGGCCTCGATCCCGCCGCCGTCCAAGGGACCGGCAAAGCCGGCCGCGTCACCAAAGGCGACATGCTGGCCGCCCTGAGCGGGGGCGCGGCCGTCTCCAAGTCGCCCGCCCCATCCGCACCGGCCGCCGCCCCTGCCGTGCCCGCGTCTTCCGCGGCGCCCGCCGTCATCCCGGCCCGCGACGGACGCACCACCCGCCGCAAGATGTCCCCGCTCCGCAAGAAGATCGCCGAGCGTCTCGTCCAGGCCAAGTCGGAGGCCGCCATGCTCACCACCTTCAACGAGGTGAACATGGCCCCCGTGATGGAGCTGCGGAAGCGTCACGGCGAGGATTTCCTCAAGAAGCACGGCGTCAAGCTGGGCTTCATGTCCTTCTTCGTTAAGGCCGCCGTGCGCGCCCTCAAAGAGGTCCCGCAGGTCAACGCCCAGCTCGACGGCGAGGAAATCGTGGAGAACAACTTCTACGACGTGGGCGTGGCGGTGGGCACGGACAAGGGGCTCATGGTCCCCGTCGTGCGCGATTGCGAAAAGCTTTCCTTCGCGGGCATCGAGAAGTCCATCGCCGACTTCGGAAAGCGCGCCCGCGACGGAAAGATCCAGCTCCCCGAGCTCCAGGGCGGCGTCTTCACGATCTCCAACGGCGGCATCTACGGGTCCATGCTCTCCACCCCGATCCTCAACCACCCGCAGGCGGCGATCATGGGCCTGCACAACATCGTGGAACGTCCGGTCGTGGAGAACGGCCAGATCGTCATACGCCCGATCATGTACCTGGCCCTGTCCTACGACCATCGCATCATCGACGGCAAGGAGGCCGTCACCTTCCTCGTCAAGGTGAAGCAGGCGATCGAGGACCCCCAGCCCCTGCTCTTCGGCATCTGAACCCGCTCAAACACCCCCTTCCAACCCATGTCTCAGCTCGATCTCGTCGTAATCGGTTCCGGACCCGGAGGCTATGTGGCCGCCATCAAGGCCGCGCAGCTCGGTCTCAAGGTGGCCCTCGTCGAAAAGGATCCCAGCCTCGGCGGCACCTGCCTCAACGTCGGCTGCATCCCTTCCAAGGCCCTCCTACACTCCACAGAAGTCTGGCACCTGGCCCGCGAGGGCAAGAAGCACGGCCTGCAGGGCGCCGAAAAGCTCACCTTCGACGTCCCGGCCATGATGGCCAACAAGGACAAGGTCGTCGCGCAGCTCAACAAGGGCGTCGAGTTCCTCACGACCAAGCGCGGCGTGGAGATCGTCCGCGGGCTCGGGCGGCTCGGCAAGCAGGGCCAGGTGCTCGTACGCAGCACCGCGGGCGACCGCACGCTTGAGACCAAGAACGTACTCATCGCCACCGGCTCGGTGCCGATCGAGCTTCCTTTCATGAAGTTCGACGGCGAGACCGTCATCTCCTCCGACCAAGGCATCGCCCTGCCCTCCGTCCCCGAACGCATGGTCGTCGTGGGAGCCGGGGCGATCGGACTCGAACTGGGCAGCGTCTGGGCCCGCCTGGGCTCCCAGGTGACGGTCGTTGAGATGCTCACCGCCATCTGCGGCCCGTCGTACGACCCCGACATCGCCAAGGCCGCGCAGACGGCCTTTGAGAAACAGGGTATCAAGTTCGAACTCGGAGCCAAGGTCACCGGGATGAAGAAGAGCGCCGCGGGGGTCGCGCTGACCGCTGAGCGCGACGGCAAGGTCCTGGAGTTTCCCGCCAACCGCATCCTCGTGGCCGTCGGTCGCAAGGCCAACACCACCGGACTCGGCGCCGTCGAGGCGGGCCTCAAGCTCGATGAGCGCGGCCGCGTGGTCATCGACTCCCACTTCAAGACCAACCTGCCTGGCGTATACGCCATCGGCGACGTGGTCGCCGGACCCATGCTCGCCCACAAGGCCGAGGAGGAGGGCGTGGCCTGCGTCGAGAACATCGCCGGCAAGCACGGCCACGTGAACTACGGGGTGATTCCGGGCGTGGTCTACACCGATCCCGAGGTCGCCTGCGTCGGCATGTCCGAGACCGAGGCCAAGGCCAAGGGCGTCGAAGTCCGCGTCGGCAAGTTCCAGCTTCAGGGCAACGGCCGCGCCATCGCCTCCGACGCCACCACTGGCCTCGTCAAGGTCATCGCCGACGCCAAGACCGACAAAGTGCTCGGCGTCCAGATGGTCGGTCGGGGCACTTCCGAGATGATCGCCGCCGCCTGCGCGCACATGGAGTATGGCGGCAGCGCCGAGGACATCGCGCGCACCTGCTTCGCGCACCCGACCATCAGCGAATCCTTCAAGGAAGCCGCGATGGCCGTCAGCAAGTCGAGCATCCATTCGCTCTGAGCTTCGTCTCAGTCGCGCAGAAGGGCGTCCTCGTCGGGGACGCCCTTCTTGTCGGCTTGAACGCTATACGCTGGATAGCGGTCAGAAAATCAGGGGCCAGGCTTGCCACGGCACGCGTCCCGGTCGACTGCCGTTGCTTCCTTCCGGACCTGGCGGGATTCGTCGTCGGCCCGCTGCATGGGGCCTGGCCTGCTTGAACAGATGCGGTCATAATCCACGCTTTTCAATCCTGTTCTTAGACCCTAGTCCTCTGCCTTCCGATGGCCGAAATTCCCAAGTCCTACGACCCTCAGGGCGTCGAACAGCGTTGGTACGACCTCTGGGTCTCATCGGGATGCTTCAAGGGCGCGGTGGACGCGGAACGTGAGTCGTTCGCGGTGATGATCCCGCCGCCGAACGTGACGGGCGTGCTCCACATGGGCCACCTCCTCAACAACACCCTGCAGGATATCATGGTCCGCCGGGCCCGTCAGGAAGGCAAGTCGGCGCTCTGGCTTCCCGGCACGGACCATGCCGGCATCGCCACGCAGTCCCGGGTGGAACGCGAACTGCGTCAGAAGCAGGGCAAGACCCGCCACGACCTCGGCCGTGACAAGTTCCTCGAGCTCGCCGCGGAGTGGCGCGACAAGCACGGCGGGATCATCCTCTCCCAGCTGCGCAAGCTCGGGGCGTCCTGCGACTGGGATCGCACGGTGCACACGCTGGACGCAGGCTATTCCCGGGCGGTCCTTCAGGCCTTCGTGACGCTCTACGAGCGCGGCTACGTCTACCGTGGCAAGCGCATGGTCAACTGGTGCCCGGTGTCTCAGACCGGACTCTCCGACGAGGAGGTCGTGATGAAGCCGTCCAAGGGCCAGCTCTTCCGGATGCGATATGAGGTCGCGGAACACCCCGGCACCTGGCTCGAAATCTCGACCACCCGGCCCGAAACGATCCCCGGCGACGCCGCCGTCGCGGTCCATCCGGAGGACGACCGCTACCGTCATCTCATCGGCAAGCACGTCTGGCGGCCCTTCCCGAGGGCGCGGATACCGATCGTCGGCGACGCCGCCGTCGACAAGGAATTCGGCACCGGCGTGCTCAAGGTCACGCCCGCCCACGACCGGACCGACTTCGACATCGGCAAGCGCCACTCCCTCCCGGTGCTCGATGTCATGAATCCCGACGGGACCATGTCGGCCGACGCGGGTCCGCTCGCCGGCATGGAGCGTTTCAAGGCCCGCGACGCCGCGGCGAAACTGCTCGAGGAGCTGGGCGCCCTGGTCAAGGCCGAGCCCTACGAGAACACCGTGGGCTACTCCGAACGGGCCGACGTGCCCATCGAGCCGAGACTCAGCGAGCAGTGGTTCATCCGCTACCCGAAGGTCGAGGAGGCCAAGCGGGCCGTCACCTCGGGCATCATCCGTTTCCACCCCGAGCGCTGGACGAAGACCTACCTCCACTGGCTCGACCACATTCAGGACTGGTGCGTGAGCCGCCAGCTCTGGTGGGGCCACCGCATTCCGGTCTGGTATCGCAAGGGGGCCGATCGCAACGACCCGGTCAACCGCCACGTCTCGCTCACGCCGCCGACCGATCCCGCGGGCTGGGAACAGGACCCCGACGTGCTCGACACGTGGGCCTCCTCCTGGCTCTGGTGTCTGGCCACCATCGGGTGGCGCAAGCCCGGCGAAACCACCCCCGAGCTCGCCCACTGGTATCCGACCGGAGCCCTCGCCACCGGTCCCGACATTATCTTCCTCTGGGTCGCGCGCATGATCATCGCGGGCCTCGAGCTGCACGGCCCTGAGAAGAAGACCCTGACCGACGATGACATCCGCGCCCGGGTGCCGTTCCGACGCGTCTATTTCAACGGCATCATCCGCGACAAGCTCGGCCGCAAGATGTCCAAGTCGCTCGGCAATTCGCCGGAGCCCCTGGACCTGATCGCCAAGTTCGGCGCGGACGGGCTCAGGTTCGGCCTGCTGTCCATCGCCCCCAAGGGGCAGGACATCCTGTTCGACGAGGACCGCGTCGCCCAGGGCCGCAACTTCTGCAACAAGCTCTGGAACGCCTCACGCTTCAGGCAGATGTCTGGCCCCATGGCGGACAATTCAAGCCTGGCAGCAATCATCTCCCGCATCCACGCCTCCGGCCTGGACGACGACGACTTCTCGATCCTGCACGGGCTGGCCGAGCTGACGGATTCGACCAACCGAAATCTGGCGGATCACGAGTTCACCGCCTACGCCCAGGGGCTTTACTCCTACTTCTGGGGGGACTTCTGCGACTGGTACGTGGAAGCCTCCAAATCGCGACTGGCCGATCCTGCGCACCGCGACTCCTGCCTGGCCGTGCAGGACCTCGTGCTGAGGCAGTTCCTGCTGATGCTTCACCCCGTGGCGCCCTTCATCAGCGAGGAGCTCTGGCACCTGCTCGGCTACGGCGGTCCCGCGGACTTCATCCAACGGCACCACACGGGCACGGGCGGCGACCTCCTCAAGGCGCTCCGTGACCACGGCATCAAGCCCGCGGCCGGGCGGGTGGCCGCAGTGGCAGCGCTGCGCGAGTTCGTCGCGGCGGTACGCGCCCTCAAGTCGCAGGCAGGACAGGCGACTCGGAGGGATTCCATCATCGCCGTCCAATCCAAGGACGCCGCTGGGCGCACGATGCTGGAATCGGCCAAGGACAAGGTCAGCCGTCTGGCCGGCCTCTCCGAGATCAGGTTCGTCGACGACCTCGGAGGCAGGCCCGGCTCGCTCACCCTGCTCGGCACGGTCGCGCTCGAACTGGGATCCGACGTCGACGTCGGCGCCGAGAAGGCGCGCCTCGGCAAGGAGCTCGAAAAGGCCGAGAAGGCCGTTTCCGCAGGTGAAGCCAAGCTCACCAACGAGGCCTTCGTCTCCAAGGCGCCTCCTCAGATCCTCGACGGCGCGCGCAAGCAGCTGGATGAGGCCAGGGCCCGCCGGGACGAACTGAAGCGCATGCTCGCCGCCCTGGGCTGATGTCTTCCGTCGTCGTCCATCGTGATGCCACGGCCGCCTCCGCCGCCGTGGCCGCTGCGGTCGCCCAGGTCATCCGGGACGCCCGGCGGCAGGGCCGCAAGGCGGTCCTGGGCCTCGCGACCGGATCCACCCCCCTGCCCCTCTACCGGGAGCTCGTGAGGCTTCATCGGGAGCAGGGGCTCAGTTTCGCGGACGTCGTCACGTTCAACCTCGATGAGTACGAGGGCCTGGCCGGCTCCCATCCGCAGTCCTACCGGCGCTACATGGAAGAACACCTGTTCAGCCAAGTGGACATCCCGGCCTCCGCCACGCACGTGCCCGATGGCACCGCCGCCGACCCTGCGCAATCCTGCCGCGACTTCGAAGAGGCCATCAGGCGTGCGGGAGGCATCGACCTGCAGATCCTCGGCATCGGACGCACCGGACACATCGGTTTCAACGAACCGCCCTCGCCACGCGAATCACGCACGAGACGGGTGGTGCTGGATGAGGTGACCCGCCGGGACAATTCCGCCTTCTTCGGAAACATCGAAAGCGTGCCGCGCGCGGCCCTCACCATGGGCGTCGCCACCATCCTTGACGCGCGCAGGATCGAGCTCCTGGCCTTCGGCCGGGGCAAGGCCGAGATCGTCCGTCGGGCCCGGCAGGAGAAGCCCGGACCGGATTGCCCGGCGACCTGGCTGCAGGAGCACGGGGCCTGCACCTTCCACCTCGACCGGGAGTCGGCTTCCGGCTCCGCCGTCTGACGGCATGGTCACAGTCCGCCCGAGATTCGTCGCCCAGGCCGACCCGGGGCTCATTCCCGCCTCGCTGTGGACCAGGGAGTACCTGTCCTCGGCAAGGGCGTACAAGGGCGTGGGTGAGCTGATCATCTGTCTCACCAGGCCCGACGGCACCGCCTCGCGATTCACCACGCTCGTCCCTCCCGAAGGCGCCATGGACGCGGACGCCTGGCTCCATGTCGAACGCACGGTCAAGTTCCTCCTCTGGTCCCGTGGCGGCGACCGCGTGCTGCTGTCGGGAGCCCGGGCGGAGGAATACGCCCGGCGCCTCTCGGCCTGCTATGCGCCCACCGGGCTTCGCGCCTTCGACGCCGACTTCAACCGGCGTCTCTTCGAGCGCGAACTGACCTTCGATGCCGTGGCAAGGGGCGTGCTCCCGCCCGAATCGACCTCGCACGTGCGGCTGGGCCGTCACCTCCAAGGATGCCGCATCGGCTTCGACCTGGGCGGCTCCGACCGGAAGTGCGCGGCGGTCATCGACGGCAAGGTGGTGCATTCCGAGGAGATCAAGTGGGACCCCTACTTCCAGTCCGACCCCGCCTACCATCTCGATGGCATCCGGGATTCCCTCAGACGGGCCGCGGCCCATCTGCCCAGGGTCGACGCCATCGGCGGCTCCTCGGCGGGCGTCTACATCGGCAACAAAGTCGGGGTGGCCTCGCTCTTCCGTGGCGTCACGGACCAGACGGTTTTCGACCGCGAGGTGAAGGACATATTCCTCCGCCTCGCCGAGGAATGGAAGGTGCCCTTCGAGGTGCTCAATGACGGCGACGTGACCGCGCTGGCCGCCTCGATGTCACTCGGCCGCAACGCCGTCCTGGGGGTCGCGATGGGCACCAGCGTCGCCGCCGGCTACGTCGACCGCTCCGGCAACCTGACCAACTGGCTGAGCGAGCTCGCCTTCGTGCCCGTCGATTACCGGGCGGACGCCCCCGCCGACGAGTGGTCGGGCGACCGCGGATGCTCGGTGCAATACTTCAGCCAGCAGGCCGTCGGAAGGCTTCTGCCCGCCGCTGGCATCATCCCGCCCGCGGGGATGCGGCTGCCCGAGCAGCTTGAACTCCTGCAGGAACGCATGAAGAAGGGCGACCCGCACGCCGCCGCGGTGTATGAGGCCGTCGGCACGGCCTTCGGCTACACCATCGCCCATTTCGCCGACTTCTACGACATGGACGCCGTCCTGACCATGGGACGCGTCACCACGGGCCCCGGCGGCGACCTGATCTCCTCCAGGGCGTCAGAGGTGCTCCGATACGAGTTTCCCGAACTTCAGGTGGACATCCTGGCCCCCGATGAGAAAGACAGGAGGCACGGACAGGCCGTCGCCGCCGCATCCCTAGCCCCCGCCGTCCGAGCATGAAGCTCTCCTCACCCGCAGCCGACCTTCACGTGCCGGACAGGGCGGATCTTCCCGCCGCCGTCTCCCGCACCACCCACCTCGGCATCGGCGCGCATCAGGACGACCTCGAGTTCATGGCCTTCCATGGCATCGTCGCATGCCACGGGCGTCAGGACCGCTGGTTCGGGGGCGTCGTCGTCACGGACGGACGCGGCTCCTCGCGCGCCGGCCCCTATGCGGAGTGGACCGACGACCAGATCGCCGCAGAGAGGGTGCGTGAGCAGAAGCTGGCCGCCGACATCGGACAGTATTCGTTCGTCGCGCAGCTCGGTCACCCGAGCCGTACGGTCAAGGATCCGGCCCGACGCGAAGTCGTCGACGACATCCACGCCGTGCTCGAGGTCGCCAGGCCCGGTTCGGTCTACCTGCACAACCCGGCCGACAAGCACGATACGCACGTGGCCTGCCTGCTCCGGTCACTCGAGGCCATCCGACGCCTGCCCGTCGGACACCGTCCCGAGAAGGTCTACGGCTGCGAGGTGTGGCGCGACCTCGACTGGGTCGTCGACGCCGAGAAGACCCCCATGCCGGTCTCCGGTCCGCCCGGACTGGCCGAGCGCATCAACGGAGTCTTCGCCACCCAGATCGCCGGCGGCAAGCGATACGACCTGGCCGTACTCGGACGCAGGCTGGCCAACGCCACCTTCAACGACGCCCACGCCTCCGACCGTGAGCCCGCGATGTCATGGGCGCTCGACCTGACCCCGCTGGTCCGCGATGATTCCCTCGACCTCACCGGCCACGTGCTCGGTTTCATAGACCGCTTCCGAGCCGACGTCGCCGCCCGCATCTCACGCTTCCGATGATGAAACCTACCTTGCTCGTGCTGGCCGCCGGAATGGGAAGCCGCTACGGCGGCCTCAAGCAGATCGACCCGATGGGCCCTTCGGGCGAGACCATCCTGGACTACTCCGTCTTCGACGCCCTGCGCGCCGGGTTCGGCAAGGTCGTCTTCATCATCCGCCCTGACTTCGAGAAGGACTTCCGGGAGCGGGTCGCGGCGCGCTTCGCCAAAAAGGTCGAAGTCGACTTCGCCTTCCAGACGCTCGACCGACTGCCGTCCGGCTTCACGCCTCCGGCGGGGCGTGAAAAGCCCTGGGGGACCACGCACGCCATCCTCTGCGCCCGCGAGCAGGTGCGCACGCCCTTCGCGGTCATCAACGCCGACGATTTCTACGGACGAGACTCCTATGCGGTGCTCGGCAAGGACCTTTCAGCGATGGACCCCGGCACGAGCGACTACTCCATGGTGGGCTTCACCCTCAAGAACACCCTCTCGGAACACGGCACGGTGGCACGTGGCGTCTGCCGGACGGGATCGGACGGACGGCTGACGGACATCCGGGAGCTTACCAAGATCGCCCGCAAGGGAACCGGCGCCGAACACCGCGGAGAGGACGGCGAGGTCGTGCCCCTGACCGGAGAGGAGCCGGTTTCGATGAACATGTGGGGCTTCGCCCCCTCCGTGTTTCCGCTCCTTGACGAGGAATTCCGAGCCTTCCTGGCCGCCAAGGGTTCGGAGCTCAAGAGCGAGTGCTACATCCCCATCACCGTCGGCTCGCTCATCCGCGAATCCAAGGCTTCCTGCCGGGTGCTGCGCACGCATTCGGCCTGGTTCGGCGTCACCTACCGCGAGGACAAGCCGATGGTGCAGGCGAGCATCCGTTCCCTGGTCGCCAGCGGGGACTACCCTCAGTGCCTCTGGGCATGAGATGAAGGACGCGGTCGACATCGCCAAGGTGGCTTCGGCGTTCCGTCTTCCGGGGACTTTCGTCTCCGCCGCACCCTACGGCAGCGGTCACATCAACGACACCTACGCGGTCGTGCAGGCCTGCGCGGACGGCCCCCGTCGCTTCCTGCTGCAACGGATCAATGAGAAGGTGTTCAGGAATCCTCCCGCCCTCATGCAGAACGTGGCGAGGGTCTGCACCCATGCGCAGGCGCGCCTCCGCCTTGAGGGGCGCAAGGACGCCGAAAGGCGCGCCCTGACGCTCGTGCCGACCCGCGCGGACCGCGACTGGCACCAGGACGAGCTCGGAGGATGCTGGCGCTGCTACCTTTTCATCGAGGGAGCGACCGGACATGACGTCATCCGCGACGCCGACCAGGCCCGCGAAGCCGCCCGTGCGTTCGGAGGCTTCCAGTCGCTGCTCGCCGACCTTCCGGGGGGACGGCTCAACGAGACCATCCCGGCCTTCCATCACACGCCGACCCGCTTCGCTAACTTCCAACGGGCGCTCAGGGCGGACGCCCACGGACGCGCCGCGGCCGCCGCGGAGGAGGTCGCCTTCGCGCTGGCGCATGCCGGGGACGTCGGCGTGATCGTGGACGCAATGGCAGCGGGGAAGGTGCCCGAGCGCGTCACCCACAACGACACCAAGCTCAACAACGTGCTCATCGACGACCGCACGGGCGAGGGGATCTGCGTCATCGACCTCGACACGGTGATGCCCGGATCGGCGCTTTACGATTTCGGCGACCTGGTCAGGACCTCGACCTCGCCCGCCGCGGAGGACGAGACCGACCTCTCCAAGGTCGAGATGCGCATGCCGATGTTCGAGGCCCTGGTCGAAGGCTACCTCTCGGCGGCCTCGGGTTTCCTTACCGCCGAGGAACGCAGGCTGCTGGCCTTCTCCGGCAAGCTCATCACGCTTGAAATCGGCCTCAGGTTCCTGACGGACTGGCTGGAGGGGGACGTCTATTTCAAGGTCGGACGTCCCGGCCACAACCTAGACCGCTGCCGGACGCAGTTCGCCCTGGTTCGCTCCATCGAGCGCCAGATGCCGGCCATGGAGTCTTCCGTGGCCGCGTTCAAACGATGAGAGTCCTGGTCACCGGAGGAGCCGGTTTCATCGGCTCGCATGTCGTGGAGCACTTCCATCGTGATCACGAGGTCGTGGTGCTGGATGACTTGCGGACCGGACGACTGCGTAACCTGGAGGGACTCCGTCACCGCCTCGTCCAAGGTTCGATCCTCGATGAGGCCGCGCTGGCCGACGCCTCGGCGGGCGCGGACCTGGTCTTCCATCTGGCCGCCATGGTGTCGGTCCCGGAGTCGGTCTCCCAGCCGGCGGCCTGCGAGTCGCTCAATGTGACGGGGACGGCCCGCGTGCTCGCCGCCGCCCGCCGTGCCGGCGCCACCAAGGTCGTCCTGGCGTCGTCCGCCGCGGTCTACGGGGACAACCCCATGATGCCCAAACTCGAGACGATGGCCCCCGAGCCCCGGTCACCCTATGCGGCGACCAAGCTGGCCGGAGAAAGGCTGCTCGCGGAGGCGGCCGACGGCGGACTATCCACGACCTCCCTCCGGTTCTTCAACGTCTTCGGCCCGAGGCAGGATCCCGCCTCGGCCTATGCCGCGGCCGTCCCCATCTTCATCCGCAAGGCCCTGCGCGGCGAGACGATCACGGTGTATGGCGACGGCGGACAGACGCGGGACTTCATCTACGTGAAGGACATCGTCGGCGCCCTCGTCCACGTGGCCTCCCGCCCGGACGTCCTCGGCTCCTACAACGTCGGCTACGGCGCGAGCATGACCATCTCGGAACTCGCAACCGATATCCTCCGCCTCACCGGCTCCCCGTCTCAGGTGATCCATCTGCCCGTCCGGGCCGGGGATGTGCGTCATTCCCTGGCGTCCGCCGAGAAGCTGCGCGGCACGGGCTGGCGGCCCTCCCATGCGCTCACGGAAGGTCTGGTCAGGACGGTCGAGTGGTATCGCTCGGTCAGGGAGTGACCTCGAACTCCGTCCGCAGGAACCGTTCGACGCCGTCGTCGACATGGATCCAGAGGTCGTATCGCCCCGGGGGAGGCATGCGGAGCCGGAAGGTCAGCGTGGGCGGATCATCCCTCTCGGCTCCCTCCCAGGAGGGGTGCATGTGCGCATAGCCAGGATTGGAAGCCTGATCACCGAAGACGACCGCATGGCCGAGCGCCCCCATCACCGGTCGCAGCACGACGGACCTGCCGCTCCTACCTTCCAGCCTGACGCGGATCGTGGCGGCCTCATCGGTCCGGAAACGGTCCGCTTCAAGCCGGACGGCCAAACCCGGTTCCGCTACGAACGCGGTCGGCGCTCCGGGCAGGGTCGCGCGACATTCGGCCAGCATGGTGCGCCGCGTCCTCGAAGAGGTGAAATCCACGAAAGCCTTCACCGAAGAACCGCCGGCGGCGGAGCGGAAGGCGGCCGGCAGGTCGAAGACCCATCGTCCGTCGTCCGTCGGTTCGGGATGCACGTGGGCGTATGCCCGCGCCCCGCCCTCCTGACGGAGATGAAGATGCACCTTGCGCGTATGGGAGACGGCGACTTCGTGCGCAAGCACGGGCCTGTCGCCGTCCATCAGCAACGTCAGTTCGCCCTTTTCGGAGTCGAAACGGAGCGATGCGGAGACGGGAAACCCGAGCGCGGCCGGCGAGTAGTAGTTGGCCTGCTCGTTCACCCCGCAGAATTCGACCCCATCCTGGACGACCGGCTCATGGCCGGCGTGAAGTAGCGTGCACTGCGTGTCGGGAAGGGCCCGGAGGATGGCGAAGCCGCAGGCTGCGCCCAGCGTGAGGAGCAGAGTGCCTTTCCATGCGGGGCTCATTTCGGACGGGAGAGTTCGGCGAGCGTGTCAGCCACCTGCTGCGGATCGAAGGTCGCCCCTTCGAAACGTCGGATGATCCGGCCTTCGGCGCTCACGACCAGGGTCGCGGCATTGTGGACGATGGTTCCGTCGGATTCAGCGGTCAGGATGCCGTACTGCCGCATCAGGTCGCGGATCTGTCCCTCATCGCCGGTGAGAAAAAGGTGCCGGCTCCCGTCGATGCCGTAACCTTCGGCATAGGCCTTCAGCGTGCCGGGCGAGTCCACCTCGGGATCGAAGGTGATGGTGACCAGCCTGCTCGTCGAGCCGGCCTTCTGCATGAGATCGCCCAGCTGCTTCATGCAACGGGTCGCGGCCGGGCACATCTTGGCGTTACGGCAGCTGGTGAAGATGAAATTCAGCACGAACGGCCGGCCGAGCAGGTCACGCTTGGTCACCACCTTGGCGGACTGATCCCAGAGCGCCATGTCAGGCACGAGTTCGGTAGGCATGCGCGAAACCATCCTGCCGCGGTCCGCCGTGGCCCGCCGCAGGGCGTCGGTCGTCTCCTGCATCCTCCGTAGCTCCTCGGCGCCAGCCGGGAATACACGGTCGGCCCTCATCGACGATCCGTCCCTGACGGGCAGATAGCGGATGCGCCTCCCGCTCCAGCCCATGGCCGCGTCGGCGGGCGAAAGCTTCACCTCGGACGTGGCCGTCTGCCCGGAGGGCCTGACGGTCGCCGAGCCGGCGGCATCGACGCTGATGACGTCGGCCACGACGGATTTGTCCGCCGCGCAAAGGGCCGCCGACATCAGCAGCATGGCGACCCCCGCCCTCACAGCAGCACCCCCTCGTTCGTGAGCATGACGTCGAGGATGCCGTGCCTCACCCCGTGGTGCGTAAGATGGAAGGCCTCGGCGCCGCAGAGGTCGGCCAGGGTGCAGATGGTCACCAGGGCCGCGGGCATGATGTCGGCGCGGTCGGGAGGGATGCCGGGCACTGCACGACGTTCGTCGACGCGGAGCTTGCAGAGCCGGTCACGCAGGCTGCGGATGCGCAAGGTCGGGATGCGGCCGGCCTGGGGAGGTTCGCCGTTTGCGGCGAGATGCTGGGCGATGGCGGTGAAGGCGCCCCCGGCGCCCAGCACCAGATGCGTCTCGGCCATCGAAGGCTTGAGCAGGATCTCGACCATGGACGCGACATGGCTGTCGATCGAGGCGACGTCGAGGTCGCTGAGCGGCGCCTGTCCGCCGCCAAGGAAGCCATGGGTGAGCCGGACGGAGCCCAACGGGAGGCTTCGCGCCTTCAGGATGCCGGCGCCGCGCAGCTGCGCGACCTCCAGGCTTCCCCCGCCGAGATCGAAGGCCAGCAGGTCCGGGTAGGACGCGTAGGCCGGATCCGACCTCACGCCACGGGCGACCACGCGGGCCTCCGATTCACCCGAAAGCACGTTGACCATGAGTCCGGTGGAATCAAGGACCGCCTTGGCCAGCTGGGCGGCGCCTCCGCATTCACGCATGGCGGAGGTGCCGACGATGACCGTGCGGGCCGATCCGTTGTCCAAGGCGAAGGCATGCAGCCTGCCCACCGCCGCCGCCGCCTGTCGGAGCTGCTCGGCGGACATGGCGTCATGGAGACCGGAGGGGAAGATGCGCACGGATTCAGCGGTCCGTGCCGCCTCCGAACGGTCCTTCACGACGAAGACGGTGGCCTTGATCGAGTTCGATCCGATGTCGATGACTGAGACGCGCTCCATCGTTCAGAACTGCAGCCCGGCCTTTAATCCTCCGAAGTGGTGCGCCTCGGTCTGCGTCTCGAACTCGTAGGTCCGTAGCGCGGAGAAGACCGTGAACGAGAAGCCGCCGTATTCGAGAGTCGCTCCGACCGAGGCCTGCCCCACGACCGGTCGGCGCACGACGCCCGGTGACTCCTTGAAGTGCCCCCCGTCGGTGGCGTAGTTGAGCACGACGGCATCCGCCTGCAGGTCGGCATGGACGTTCCATCTGAAGCCCGAGGGCGCCGAAAGAGGACCCAGGTAGGCGTTGTTGCTCCGGATGGTGCCCGCGCCCCATGACTGCGCCAGCCCGCGCCCGTAACGGAGCTGACCTCCGACCAGGAACCCCGTGCGCAAGGTGCCCAGCTGGGCCACGGAACGCGCGATGAAATCGAGTCGGTCGTCGCCGAAACGGCGGCGCAGCTCGACGTCGACGTTGAGCACGGGCTCATTCGGCGTCTGCGTGCCCCAGCCGGCGGCGGCCGGCTGTCCGATGAGGTCATGGAACTTGTTCTGGATGGTCTCTCCTCCGGCGGCCGGCCCGATGAGGCCGACCTTAAGTTCGACGGAAACGAGCACGTCATTGCGACCGTCGCGGCTGAACACATGGCCGTAGCCGTAGGCGAGGTACAACGCCCCCGAATAGGCCATGTCGGTGTCAGGAGGGTTGGGATTGGACGTGTCCGACGGCGTGTTGATCTCCTGTCCGATCGACAGGTAGGCGTGATCGCCCGTCTGCAGCGTCAGCCTGAGGCCCTGCGTGTAGTAACGGTCACGGTTGTCCGTGCTGAACTTGTCGTTTTCCTCCTCGAGGGTGAGCCTCGACGGTACGCCCTCACGGGGCAAGGGAGACTCCAGTCCGGCGCATAATGACGGCATGGAGACGCAGAGGAGGAGGATGCCTTTCCAGTGGCGCATCGGGAGGGTCTATCAAAGCCCTCGGAAGGCCACCGACAACGCCTTTCTGACTTGAGGGAAAAGATGGTCTCATCTTACTGAAAATCAGCATGTCGCAAACCTCCCCCAGCCCACCCTGGGCCCGCACGGAGGTATCTGCCGACGGAGCCGTCCTGCTGACCGTCGGAGGCGTCTGGAAATCCGGTTCAGCCCTGCCTGAGGTGGCATTCAGAGCCGACCGGGTCTCGGTCAGGACGGACGGACTGGAGGGATTTGACTCCTGCCTGCCCGCCTGGCTGCACGCGCACCTCAGGTCCGTGCGCAGCCCTGACCTCTCGACCTTGCCGGCTAGGCTGCAGTCACTCGTCCGCATGGCCGAGAACGTCACCGTGACCGAATCCGCGCCGGACGAAGCAGGACTCCTGGAGAACATAGGAACCTGGGGGTCGGACAGCGGCTCATCCTGGGGCAGGGCCATGGAGCATGTCGGTCATACCGCTCTGGGCTTCCTGCGGACGATCCTGGGCAGGGCCAGGGTCAACTGGAGCGATCTGCCTTTGCAGATGCAGACGGCGGGCGTCGACGCGCTGCCAATCGTCGCCCTGCTCGGCTTCCTCACCGGCCTGATCATGGCCTACGTCGGCCTCATCCAGCTCAAGCAGGTGGGCGCCACCGTCTATGTCGCCAATCTCGTGGCGCTGGCGATGGCGAGGGAGATGGGCGCCCTCATGACGGGGGTGATCGCCTGCGGACGCACCTCCACCGCGTTCGCGTCCCAGCTTGGCAGCATGAACCTCAGCCAGGAGAGCGACGCCCTCCGGGCCCTGGGCGTCAATCCGGTCGAGTTCCTCGCCGTACCCCGCATCCTCGCGGTGTCGCTGATGGTGCCGTTCCTGTCCGTCTTCGCCACCTTCGTGGGCGTCCTGGGCGGCATGGTGGTGGCCTGTGCCGGCGAACTCAGCGTCGATCAGTACGTCACACAGGCGATCCAGGCCGTCAGCTGGCGGAGCTTCCTCGCCGGATTCATCAAGTCCGTCGCCTTCGGCTTCATCGCGGCCTGGGCCGGGTGCTACCGCGGCCACGTCGCCCGCCGTTCGGCCCTCGGCGTGGGCGAGGCGGCCACCTCCGCCGCCGTGCTGGGCATCACCCTCATCGTGATCGCCGACGCCGTCTTCGCGGTGATCTTCAACCTCTACGGCATCTGACATGGCCGCCGAAGCAATCGCCTGCGAGGACCTCGCCGTCGGACACGGCGGCAAGGCCATCATGTCCGGCATCACGTTCTCGCTCCAGCCCGGTCGCATCCTGGCCGTCGTGGGTCCCAGCGGCTGCGGCAAGAGCACCCTGATGCGCGCGCTCAGCGGCCTCGACGATCCCGTCTCCGGCAGCTCGAGGCTGCTGGGGCGCGACCTCACGGCGGTCTCGGCCGACGAACGGGAGCAGGCGCTCCGTCGTCTCGGCTTCCTCTTCCAGGGCTCGGCGCTGTTCTCCTCCCTCACCCTGCGCGAGAACGTCGAACTGCCCATCCGTGAATTCCTCTCGCCTCCGCGCCGAGAACGCCGGCAGCTGGCCGAATACAAGCTGTCCCTGGTCGGCCTGGCGGACGCCATGGACAAGCTGCCCTCCGAGATCAGCGGCGGCATGGCCAAACGGGCGGCGCTGGCCCGTGCCCTGGCCCTCGACCCTGAGGTCCTGTTCCTGGATGAGCCCGGCGCCGGGCTCGACCCCCTGACCGCGGCGAGGATGGACGAGCTCATCCTGCGCGTCCGCGAGGCCTTCGGGACGACCATCGTCATGGTGAGTCACGAAGTGCCGAGCATCCTCCGCACCGCGGACTTCTGCGTTTACCTCGACACGGAGACGGGCAGGATGAGCGCCTACGCGCCGCCCCGGGATTTCCTCTCGCCGGGCGCGCACCCGAGGGCCCACGCCTTCTTCCAGCAGAATCACCGAAACTGAGATGAGACGATCCGCCAATGTCACCCTGATAGGGGCCTTCGTGGCCGGCGGCGTCGTGCTCTTCATCGTCGCCATGGTGCTGCTGGGCGCCGGCTCCTTCTCGGGTCGCAAGCCCGGCGCCATCGCCTACTTTGAGGACTCCGTGAGCGGCCTCGACATCGGGGCTCCGGTCAAGTTCAGGGGCGTCTCCGTCGGCAAGGTGTCACAGGTGCTGCTCCGCACCCCGGGACAGACAGGATCAGACTACGCGGTTCCCGTCGTGATGGAGTTCACGCCGGACCTGCTCACACGAAGGGGAATCGACGAGGCACTCCTCGACAAGCAAGGCCTGGGGCTCTCCATCGAAAAAGGTCTCCGGGCCAAGCTTCAGCAGCAGTCGGTCATCACCGGAGTGCTCTACGTGGAGCTCGACTACTTCCCTGACACTCCGATCAAACTGCACGACCCCAAGGGCGAACTGCCCGAAGTGCCCACCCTGCCGTCCAACCTCGGCGCGCTCACCAAAGCCGTCTCCCAGACCCTGACCCAGCTGAGCAAGGTGGACTTCGTCTCGATCACCGGAAAGGTGGATTCGATCCTGGGGCGGCTGGACGAAGGGGCCTCGCGCATCGAGTTCCAGAAGATCAACGGCAATCTGGTAGCGGCCTCCGAGAACATCGCCAAGGTGACCTCCGATCCCGCGATCACGCAGGCGGTGCGCGACTTTTCAGCCGCCATGAAGGGCGTCGAAGCGCTCGCCCGGCGGCTGGACGGCAAGGTGGATCCGGTCGCGGCCGACGTCGGAGCCATGGCCGAGGCCGGCCGGAAGGCTCTTCAGCGGCTCGAGGAGGCCTCCGCAAACCTCCGGACACTGACCCGACCCGGTTCGCCCGCCCGACGCGACCTCGAGCAGGCCCTCTCCGACGTCTCAGAGGCCGCGCAGGCGATCCGCTCTCTGGCGGACTTCATCGAACGCAATCCCGAGACCGTGCTGACCGGACGCAGGGGCCGCGAGGCGACCGAGCGCAGGGTCGAAGTAGACGGTAAGGAGGCCACCAGCGTAAAATGAGACACGCGGCCCTGCTGCTGCTGACAATCCTCACCGGCTGCCTGATGCCGGGAAGTCGCAGCGAGACGGTGGTCTTCCACGCGTTCTCCGTCCCGTCAGGCCTGTCCGACCGGGCGCGACCCACGCTCTACCTGCCCCGTGCCGGCGTGCCGGCCGGTCTGCGCCGTCCGACGCTCGTCATCGAACGACCGGGCTCCTTGCTCGTCCAGGATTCGCACCGCTGGCTGACACCGCTCGAGTCCGCCATCCCCGAGGCCCTCGGCCGCAGGCTCACCGCCCTGACCGGCCTGCCCTGCTCCTCCCAGCCTGCCGCAGAAGACCACCTGGTGCTCCATGCGGACGTGCTGCGCATGGACGTGGTGGACGGCCGCGCTCGACTGCGCATCAGGTTCCGCCTCGAAACATCATCGGGTGAACGACGCCATGAGGCCGAGGCGGAGTGGAGCAGCCCGCTGGCCTCGGATGAACCCGGTGATTTCGTGGCAGCCCAGTCATCCAATCTCGACAAGGCGGCGGCGTCACTCGTCTCCTTCCTGCCCAAGCGATGAGTTCCGAACCGCGACGCCCGACAGGCTTCTCCGAAGCCACCGGGGAGATCTGCTACGACCTGCCCTCGGCCTACGTCCCGCACCCCGCGACCGGGCTGCTGCACCTGCCGAGATTCCTCGCCAAGATCCGCAAGCACCTCGCGGGTGAGCTGCCGAAGTCCTATCAGCGAAATTTCTGCAAGGGATTCGACCGCTTCCTCTGCCTGCACCTCGGCGTTGACCCCGAACAGGTCATCGCGGCCGTCAGGGAATCCGTCGACGAACGGTCGCTCGACGCCCGGCTGCTCGCCCTCTTCCCGTCCGACCTCAGGGTCCATGTCTGGAACCGTGAGCTCGTGCAGAAGGGCATGAGCGAGATGGGCCGCGAAGCCCTCGACGACGCGAAGCGCAAGATGGGCGCCGCCCACCGCACCGACGTCATCTCGTTCGCGGACATGATCGACCTCGACGAGGGCCGCCTGCCGTGAGCGAGGACCCGAACCGCTCACGTCTGGTGCTCCGGGGCGCCGAGGCCGTGCTGGCCTGCCTCCGAAACCACCCCAAGGCCCTGCGTGAGGTCACGATGACGCGCGAGGGCGAGGACGCTCTCGCCGGACATGCCGCCGAATTCAAGGGCCTCGGCATCCCGCTTCGCACCGTCTCCGGACCCGAGCTGGCCAGAGCCGCCGAAGGTCCCTGCGACGACGCCTGCGCGGTGACCTTCCGTCCCGAGCCGGGCCTGGCCAGGGTCGGCGACTTCACCGACTGGCGCGAAGCCCACGAGACGGTCGTGATCGCCGACGGACTGCGGGATCCCGCCGACCTCGCCGCAATCGCACGGGCGATGTCGGCCTTCGGACTGCGCCGCCTGCTGCTGTCCTCAGGCAGCGAAAAACTGGCGCATCACCCCGAAGCCTGGTCTCTGGCGAGCGGCGCCCTTGAGGAGGTCATCCTCATGCGGGCGGCCGCGCTCGGCGGCCTCCTCGGACTGGTCGAGGACCGTTGCTGCGTCGTCGCGCTGAGCCCGTCGGAGGGACGCAAGATCGACCTCGGCGTCCCCGTGCGCGTTCCGGGCCGTCATCTCGCCCTGCTCGTCTCAGGAGGCGACCTCGATCCCGACCTGCGTTCCAAGGTCACCCACTGCTTCCGCTTTCCGGGCCATCCGGACCGCCGCCGTCTGTCCTTGGCGGAAATCATCCCCGTGGCCGCCGCCTGGATCGCCACCGCCACGGCCCCGCGCAAGGACGGCTTCCTTGCCCGCAAAAGGGCTCGCCACAGCAAGGACAAAGGGTCCAATCCTCAACCCTGAGCCATGTCCCAGCCCGCTCCAGCCCCTCGTGACAACGTCATCTCGCTGCAGTCCATCAGCCGGAAGTACTTCACCGCCTTGCAGCGCCAGCACGACCTTCTCGCCTTCAATCTAGCGGGCCTGAAGACAGCCGACCCCGCGGCTTACGACCGTTTCTCCGGCCTTTCACGGGTCATGCCGCTGCCCCAGGCGCACCTGCCCGCCCCCCAGATGCTGGCGTTCGCCAGGGGCCTGATGCTGAGGACGACCATCAACGACCTCCTCGTGCTCACGGTCGAGTGCATGGTGGACTGCCATCACCTGTGTCTTTTCGTGCGCCATTGCGGACGCAACACCCAGCCGGGCAAGGAGCTCATCGAGCAGGTCGAAAAGGAGCACGCCGGCTTCGCCCGCATGAACCTGCAGGAGAAGTTCGAGGCCCTTGAGGAAACCTACGGCATCGTCTGCGAGCTGGAAGACGGCGTCTTCAGCCTCGCCGCCGCCCTCCGGGTGCTTTCGCGCGGGGGCATGGTCACGAACGATGACATCGCGCCCGACGGCTCGCTGACGCTGGAATTCAAGTCCATGCAGGACTTCGAGGTGCCGGAAGACTCGCAGGAGACCACCTCGGCCGAGGCCCTGGCGCCCGAGGGCGTGGTCAGGCACCCCATCGGCGACGTCCTGCACGCCCGCACCAAGACGATCTCCCGCCTCGTCGACACCACCCGCACCTTCAAGCCGGGCACGGTGCTGGAGCTCGGGGATGCCGAGCTGCTCGGACTCAACATCACCGCCGCCAAGTTCGTCGACGGGCTCCTGAAGTCGGTCGACTTCTACGCCAAGAACCAGCTCGGCGACGGCAAGGGCTCCTGAAGGCATGCAAGAGATCCCGACCCCCGTTCAGAGGCGCGCCGTCTGGGCGTGGGTGGTCGGCTGCTACGTCTTCCAGGCCCTCCCCGCAGCGGTGCGTGACGAGGCGCTGCCCGTGGCCCTGCGCAACCTCGGTTCGGCCGACGCGGGCATCACGCGCATCCAGTCGGCCCTGGGGCTGATCTTCGGCTTCAAGGTGCTGATGGCCCCGTTCATCGCCGCATTCCGGCCGAGGCCCCTCATCGTCCTGACCCAGGCTTCGACGGCCGTGCTGCTGCTTCTCGCGGGCTGCGCCCTGCCCTACTTGGCTGAATCCGGCGGAGCGCCGGTGGTGGCCTGCCTGGTGCTCCTGTCGGTGGTCGCGGCCGCCCACGACTTCGCCTTGGACGGCTATTTCGTCGCCTCACTCGATGAGCGGAGCCGGGCCAGCCACTCCGGTCTGCTCAACGTGGCCTCCAAGGTCGGCTCCGTGCTCGCCGGGCCGTGCCTGATCGGCCTGGCGGGCATGCTCATCCACCGGGGCGAAGGCATCGCCGCCGCCTGGTCGACCGCGCTTCTCACCGCAGCCGGGTTCGCGCTCGCGCTCAGCGTGATCAACCTGCGCGCCTTCCGCGACGAACCGGAGCACGAGGCCGACGGCATGGACGTCAGGAGCAGGTTCAAGGCGATGGGCGCCGGCCTCCGCGACCTCCTCCGCGACCCCAGGCTGCCGGCGGCAGCGGCGCTCATCCTGCTCTACCGGGCAAGCGAGATCCACATGGCGAGAGTCCTGCCCCTGTATTCGCTGGCGCCGCTCGAGAAGGGCGGGCTCGCCCTCGATAATGAGACCTATGCGATCATCCGCATGTTCACGGCCGTGGGAGGACTGGCGGCCGGCGGCGTCATCGGCTCAATCGTCGTCACCCGGCTGCGCATCGGCAACGCCCTGCTTCCCCTCGGTCTGGCCATGCATGCGCCGTTGCTGGCCGTGACATGGCTCGCCTACGGGTCCGGGCACGGCGTCTGGACGGTGGGGACGGTCTTCTTCATCGAATACCTCGCCTATGGCGCCGGACTCTGCGCGCTTCTGCTCGCCATGATGAAGCTGGCCGAAGGGGCCTCGGCCGCCGTTCGTTACGCGGCCCTGTCCACTTTGGCGCTGATCGCCGCCTACCTGCCCGGCCTCTGGGCGGGCTGGCTGGCCCAGGAACTGGGCTACGCGCGCTACTTCCTGTTCTCCTTGGCGCTAGCGCTGCCCGGCATGGCCGCCGCCGTCTGGGCCCGCAGGCACTTCAGGGACGCTTAGGCACGACCACGAGCTCCTGCTCATATCTGGCGCTGAGCCAGTCCCGTGCGTAGGCCGACACCTGGGCGGGCCCGGTGGCGGACATCCGCCGTTCCCATTCAGAATCGAAGTTGGCGCCCAGACCGACGAGCTCGCGTAGCATGGCGCCCTGCACCCTGGCTCCGGGTGACTGCCGGGCCTGCCGTCGGGCGGCGCGCATGCGACGCTTGACGTCATCGAGTTCTTCCGCGCCGAAATGACCCGCGCGGATGCGCTCAAGTTCCGCGCGCATCTCACGGAGGACCTCGCCTTCCGCGCCGGGAGCGGTCCCGGCGAAGAGGTAGAACATGCCCTGATTGGCCGTCTCGACCCGTGAGGCGCCGACGAAATAGGCCAGGCCACGCTCCTCCCGGACGCGGCGGAAAAGCCCGGAGGCCATGCCGCTGAGCAGTTCGTCGACGATGCCGGCCGCGACCACCGCCTCGGCCCCGAAGCCGCAATGGGGGAAGGCCAGGGCCACGACGGCCTGCTCGCCGACGGCCTCCATGCGCGTCTTGCGGGCGACGCCAGGCGTGTGCGGAGCGAACCCCCTCGGCTTGAACGAGGACGCGGACAGCCCCCCAAACCTCGTCTGAGCGAGCTGCATGGCCCGTGAAACGTCGAAATCACCCGAGAAGCCGAGGACGAGATTTTCCGGCACGGTCAGCGCGGCATGCAGACCGCGCACACCCTCGAGGTCGTTGCGCGCGAGCGTCTCCGGCGTGCCGGAGGCGTCCACGCCCAGCGGATGCTGGTCGAAGAACTGACGCAGCAGGGTCAGCCTCGCCTTCTCGACGATGTCGTCCTCGGCCTCCTTGCAGGAGGCGATCTGCGAAGCCTTCTCCTGCTCGAACGCCTCCGCGTCGAAGTCAGGCCTCAGCAATCCGTCCGACACCAGGCGCGTCATGCGATCGAAGTCGGAGACGAGCGCCTCCCCCCAGAGGCCGCAGCTGAGTTGGGATGCGTGCTCCGCGAACGTCATGCCCAGGGCGTCGGTCTCGGCCGAGATGTCCGCCCGGGTACGTCCGCCGGCGTCCTTGGTCAGCATCGTCGAAAGCAGCGCCGTCGCGCCTCGGCGGTCATCGGGCTCGAAGGGACCGCCGGCCGACATGAAGGCGCCGAAACCTGCCTTCGGGAGCGACCGATCGAGCTGGAGCACCACGCGGACGCCGTTGTCGAGCGTCCTCACCTCGAATTCGCCGTTGGAACGACCCTGGGCCGCGACGGACCCGGAGGCCGCGACGGCGGACACTTTGCGGAGCACGCCCGTCGTCAGATTGTCCGGACCGATCCAACGGGAACCCTCCTCGGCCACCTCCTCGGGAGTGAGCTCCGCCAGTTTGCGGATCGTCCGCAGCGTCCAGCCGACGTCATGGCCCGAAGTCACGGTGGACGCCGCCCGTGCCGTCAGACCATGGATGGACTTCAGGCCGTTGACCATGGCCACGACCGACTGCCGTCGCACCCGGCGCACGGCGGCCTCGTCGACGCCCCCTGCGGCGGTCTTTGCCGCGACCTCAGCGAGCGCGTCCTCGATGACCCCTGCGTCCGCCCCAGCGTCGGCGTTCCAACCGGCCCAGGCGAGGCCGACGTCACGTGTGCCGAAGACCGAAACGTCGACGCCGTGCACGAGCTTGCGACGTTCACGGAGCTCGGTCCAGAGGGGCGAACTCTGGCCGGAGCCGAGGATGCCCACGAACACGTCGAAGGCCTGCCGACCTTCGTCGAACAGGGCCGGGGCACGCCAGCAGCTGACTCCCCGCAGGGTGCTGACATCACGGATGACCTCGACGCGCCTCCTGAGCGCCTGAGGCGGCTCGGAAGGAGGAAGGGCGTCGACCAGCGGCCGACGGAGGTGGCTTCCGAACCATCGCTCGGCGGCATCAAAGGCCTGCTCAGCGGACATCGAGCCGCCGACGGCCAGCACGACGTTGGAAGTCACGTATCGTTCACGGTGATAGCGGCGCAGGTCGTCCGGCGTGATGGCGACGAAGCTCTCGCGGTGACCGATGATCGGGTGACGCAGGGGATTGCGGCGCACGGACTCCGCCAGGACCGCCTCGGCCAGCACCGAATCGTGGTCGTCGTCACGCATGGCGATCTCCCGGAGGATGACCTCCCGCTCCATCCTGGCGTCCTCATCGGAGAGCAACGGCGCGAAGACCATCTCCGAGACGGCCTCCATCGCGGTCTCAAAGCCTTCCTCCGGCGCGTCGACGTAATAGACCGTCCGGTCGAAGGTGGTGTAGGCATTGGACGTGCCGCCCGCGCGGTGCACGGCCTCGGTCAGCTGGCGTCCGGTGAAACGCTCGGTCGCCTTGAAGACCATGTGCTCGAGGTAGTGCGAGATGCCCGACCCCTCCCAGCGACCTTCGTCCACGCTGCCCGTCCGGACCCAGGCCTGCACCGTGCAGAGACCGATGCCGGGACGATGGCAGAAAAGCACCTCGAGCCCGTTCGCGAGGACCCTGCGCTCCGGTGGAGGCCCCGCGATCTGCTCATGGCTCAGGCCTTCTAGTTCGGACATGACGCTGGTATGCCCTCGTCCTCGGCGGGCGCAAGCGCGTTGCCGCCTGCGCAGTCTGCCATTGAAAAGGGGGCCGACGTGACCTATCACCCGCCTTTCACGCGATGTACATCCCTCCCGAAACACGAGCCAACCTCGAAGAGGTCGAACGCCGTTCGGGACACCTCTGGAAGTTCCTCGACGTGCCCGGCAAGCAGGCCCAGATCGCGGCCTTCGAGGAGCAGATGGCCGGCCCGTCCTTCTGGGACAGCCAGAAGGCCGCCCAGAAGGTGATCGGCGACTGCAACGCCCTCAAGAACATCGTGGCCCCGCAGGCGGCCTTCCGCCGTCAGCTCGAGGACGCCAAGACCCTCGCCGAGCTGATCGTCGAGTCGCCCGACGGCACCGCCGAAGGCGAACTGGAGGAGCTCCGCAAGCTGGCCGCCGACCTGCTCGTGGCGGTCGCCGAGCTGGAGATCTCCTCGTTCCTCTCGGGACCGCATGACCGGTCCAACGCCATCGTCACGGTCAAGGCTGGCGCCGGCGGCACGGAATCCAATGACTGGGCGGACATGCTCTTCCGCATGTACACCCGCTGGGCCGAACGGCGCGGCTTCAAGGTCGAGATCGAGGACGTCGCCGAAGGGGAAGGCGCCGGCATCAGCCAGGCGACCTTCCGCATCGAGGGGCCGAACGCCTACGGCTACGCCAAGGCCGAACGCGGCGTGCACCGGCTCGTCCGCATCTCCCCCTTCGACGCCAACGCGCGCCGCCACACGTCCTTCGCCTCGGTCGACGTGGTGGCCGAGATCGACGACGACATCGACGTCGAGGTCGCCGAGTCGGACCTCCGCGTAGACGTCTACCGCTCCAGCGGCAAGGGCGGCCAGCACGTCAACAAGACGGAATCGGCCGTGCGCCTGACCCACATCCCGACGGGCATCGTCGTGGCCTGCCAGCGCGAACGCTCCCAGGTCAAGAACCGCGCCCTGGCGATGAAGATCCTGCGCGCCCGCATCTACGAGAAGATGATCGACGACAAGCGCGCCGAGATGGAGCGCTTCTACGGCGAAAAGGGCGACATCGGCTGGGGCAACCAGATCCGCTCCTACGTGTTCCAGCCCTACCAGATGGTGAAGGACCTCCGCACGGGCGTCGAGACCGGCAACATCCAGGCGGTCATGGACGGCGACATCGACGCGTTCATCAACGGCTGGCTCCGCGCCGGCGGCCCCCGCACGCGCAACAAGGACATCAAGATCGAGGACTGAACCGATGCCCAGCCGGGACGTCCTCCGACAGAAGCTGCTCGATCCTCCCCTCTTCGCCGAGAAGATCTGGAAGCTGTCTCCCGAGCCTTGGCCCATCAGCGCCGCGCAGCTGCGTGAGCTGAGGACCGTCGGCGGAGCCTGCCTGAGTTACCAGCGGGCGCTGGAACGGCTCTACGTGCGATCGGCATCGGGCAGGAAGATCCTGCGCAACCGCGAGGTCCACGCCCCCTGGGTCGCGCAGTACCTGGACCGGCACAAGCCGGCCGGGCTGGTGGAACACGGCCGTCATCGTTCGATCAAGGGCCAGCATCCGGTGGTGCTCCGCCCCGACCTGCTCATCACCGAGTCCGGTTTCACCATGACGGAACTCGACAGCGTGCCCGGCGGCGTGGGACTGACGGCCTACCTCAACGAGGTCTACGCCGACGACTTCCCGAACGTCATCGGCGGCCGCGAGATGCCGGCCAGGTTCCACAAGGCGCTCGCCGCCCTCACGCCCGGGCAGAAGTTCCCGCTGATCGCCATAGTCGTGAGCGAAGAATCCGCGACCTACCGGCCGGAATTCGAATGGCTGGCCGGCCGCCTGCGGGAACTGGGCCATGACGTCCAGGTGGTTGACCCGTCCCAGGTCATGAGGATGGGCGAGGAGGCTTTCATTCCGGTCGACGGAGCGCCGCGCAAGGCGGACCTGCTCTACCGTTTCTTCGAGCTGTTCGACCTGGCCAACGTCCGGAGCGCCGAGGGCATCTTCGCTGCGGTCGAGGCCGGACGTCTCGTGCTCACGCCTCCGATGAAGGCCTTCCAGGAGGAGAAGCTGGGGCTGGCGCTGCTCCACCACCCGCAGCTGGCCGAATTCTGGAAGGAAAACCTGCCCGAGGACCATCACGAGGCCCTCCTGCGCATCGTCCCGAAGACCTGGATCATGGAACGGGTCGAACTGCCCCCCACCGCCGTGCTTCACGCGCCCCTGGTGGGCGGAAGACCGATTCGCGACTGGTCGGAGCTCGCCGACGCCTCCCAGCGCGAACGGAACCTCATCATCAAGGCGTCCGGTTTCCACGAGACCGCCTGGGGGGCTCGGAGCGTCACGTTGGGCAGCGACGTCTCGAGGGATGAGTGGCTGGAGGCGATCGAGTCCGCGCTGAATCCCGACAACGAGACCTTCCACGTCATGCAGGAGTATCACAAGCCCTCCCGCCTGCGCCACCCGGTCTACGCCGAGGACGGCTCCCTCACTCAGGCCGATGGACGCGTACGGCTTTGCCCCTACTTCCTGGTGGACGGGGATTCGGCCGAACTTTCCGGCGTGCTGGCCACCTTCTGCCCCGCCGACAAGAAGATCATCCACGGGATGACGGACGCCGCCCTGCTGCCCTGCGCGCTGGTCGGCTGAGCCGCGGCTCTTGCCAAGCCTCCGCGGGTCGCACACGATGGCGGCATGCGCAAGCCGACCCTGCTCCTAGCCATCCTGCTGCCCCTTGCCCAGCTCCTCGGCGCGGTCCGCACCAAGGTCGACCTCGTCGCGGTCAGCGACGCGGCGCCAGGCGCCAAGGCCATGGTCGCGCTCCGGATGAAGTGCGAGCCCCACTGGCACGTCTACTGGAAGAACCCGGGGGACGCCGGTGAATCCCCGACCGTCGAATGGAAGGACAAGGCCGGCCTGACCCCGGGCGACTTCATCTGGCCCGGCCCCAAGATGCTGGACCAGGCCGGGGTCTACAACTTCGTCTACGAGGACGAGACGCTCATCCTCATCCCGGTCGAAATTCCGGCCGGCGCCAAAGGGAAGGTCACGCTGAAGGGTCATGTCTCCTGGCTGGAGTGCGATGACAAGGGCTGCGTTCCGCAGGAGAAGGACGTCTCCCTCACGCTGGACTTGGACGGCCCCGACGCCGTGGTCCCCCACGACCCTAAGCTCTATCCGGACCTCCGTCCGCCCCTCAGGACCACGGCCGGCGCCAAGGGCGACCTGCTGACGGTCAAACTGCCTTCCCCCTCCCTGACGGGCACCTGGTTCCCCCACGCCAACTTCATCACCCCGACGGCGACCTTCCAGCAGAAGCATGCGGACGGCAAGGTCACCTTCTCGACCAAGGAAGCCACGGAAAAAATCGCCGACGCCAAGGCCGTCTTCACGACGCGACAGCCCGACGGGACGTTCGTCAACGTGGAGGCCGCACTGGAGTCCGCCGCCGCTCCGGCCCCGGCTGCCGGCAAGTCCCATGCCGGCACGCCCGGCGAATGGCTGCCCTGGTCGCCCGAAGCGCAGGCCAGGGCGCTGGCCGAGGGGAAGATCGTCTACGTCGACTTCACGGCCCGCTGGTGCGCGACCTGCCAGGTGAACAAGCGCGTCTACGGACAGAGCGAGGTCCAGCGCGCGTTCGCCGCCCATGAAGTCGTGCTGATGAAGGCCGACTGGACCAAGAAGGACGACGCCATCGCGGCCGAGCTCAAGAAATACGGACGCCAGGGCATCCCGCTCAACGTCGCCCTCAGGGCCGGCGCCCCCCCTGCGGTGCTCTCCGAGGTGCTCACCGGCGGGGAGGTGGCATCGGCCATCGACGCCGTGGCCGCGGGCAAGGCCCACGTCGCCGTCGTCGAGACGCATCCCGTGGCCTACTGGATGGCCCTGGGCTTCCTCGGAGGCGCGCTGCTCAACCTCATGCCGTGCGTCTTCCCGATGATCGGGCTCAAGGTGTTCTCCTTCGCCAAGGACGCCGCAGCCGACCGCCGCACGGCCGTGACCAACGCGGTGCTCTACTCCCTCGGGGTCGTGGTCAGCTTCATGGCGCTGGGTGCGCTCATCGTCGCGCTGAAGACCGGAGGCGCCTCCGTGGGCTGGGGCTTCCAGATGCAATCGTCCGGCTTCGTGCTCGGGACCTGCGTCCTGATGCTGACCCTGGGTCTCAGCTTCTCGGGCGTGTTCGAGGTCGGTGCGGCCTTCGCCGGCAATGTCGCCGGTGCGGTTCAGGGCGGCGCCAATTCATTCTTCTCCGGCGTGCTCGCGACAGCGGTCGCGACGCCCTGCACGGCCCCCGGCCTCGGAGCCGCGCTCGGCTTCGCGCTGGATCAGGAGAGGTCCGGGCTCGAGACGGTGCTCTTCTTCCTCGTCATCGGCACAGGCATGGCCCTGCCCTACCTGCTGCTGGCGGTCTTCCCCGCGCTCTCCTCCAAGCTGCCGAAGCCCGGCGAATGGATGGAGTCCCTCAAACAGGGCATGTCCTTCCCATTGTTCGCCTACGCGCTCTACCTGCTCTGGGTCCTGAACGGACTCGTCGAGGACGCGGAATGGGTGCGTGACGCCTCCGTCGGGCTTGCCGTCATCGCGGCCGCCTGCTGGCTCTACGGACGATGGGCCGCACCGCATCGTGAGGACAGGGAGCGCATGGTGGGCAAAGGCGTCGCCGCCGCGCTCTACCTGGGGACCTTGACGTACCTGTTCATCACGCTCCCCTGAGCCGCCGGAAAAGCAGAAGGCCCGTCGAGCGGCGGGCCTTCGTCATGATCCGCGGACCGCTCAGAGGGCGGTGACGGGGGCGGGGGCTCCGCCCGTGGCGGGAGCGGGCGCGGGCGCCGAGACGGACGCGGGCTGCTTGATGGCCCCGGAGTAGTTCACGTCGACCACGATGGCCTTGCGGTCCTTGGCGCCGGACTGACGGCCGGCTGCGTTCTTGTCGGCCTGCTGCTCGCCGAGGGCGAGGATTTCGATGTTGGCGTTGGCGCAACCGAGGCCGACGAGGTACTCGCGGACGGACTGGGCGCGGCGGTCGGAGAGCGCGAGGTTGTATTCCTCGGTTCCGAAGTGGTCGGTGTAACCGGCGACGATGATCTTGGTGGCGCGGGCGCGTCCGGAGATGGCGTCCAGTTTGCCGCGTTCGGCGCCGCCGACGGTGTAGCGGTCAAAGTCGAAGTAGACCGTGGTCAGGATGGCCTCGGGAGGGATGTTGCCCGCCCGGATGGCCGCGGCCATGGCGTCGAAGCCCGAAGGACGCGTGTCGAGATCGGTGGCGCCGCCGCTGGAACCGGACCCTCCGACCTTGCCGGTGGTGTCGAAACCTTCGGGAAGACGGGAGGTGCACCCGACGCTGAGGCCGGCGATCAGAAGGAGCAGGGATAGGCGCTTCATGAGTGGGTAAGGAATGAAGCCCGGAACCAAGTTCCGCAAGCCTCTAAACCTCAGTAACGGGGCACCGAAGGGTCGACTTCACGGGACCAGGCGTCGATGCCGCCCTTGACGTTGGAGACGGCCCTGTAGCCCTTGGCACGGAGGAACTGGGTGACGCGCAGGCTGCGTCCTCCGTGGTGACAGTGGACGAGGATGACGGCGTCCTGCGGCAGCTCCGCCAGCCGCTCGGGCACCTGCCCCATGGGAATGAGCCGGGCACTGGCGATGCGGCAGAGGGCGTGCTCATCGGGTTCCCTGACATCGATCAGGAGGGGTGGCGCGGGGGACGCCAGCGCGGCGGCGGCTTCGCGCACGGTGACTTCGAGGGGGTGATCGCTCATGGAGGGCGGAGGGCAGGAGGAACGATAGTTTTCCGGGATGATTCGGGTGATGCGGGGATGAGAGGAGCAGATGGGGCAATCCGGGTCGGCGGACAGGTCCAACGGCCGGGTCAGGCCCAGCCCGGCATCGACTTGGAGGACTCTGGAGGCATTCCGGGAGCCCAGGAGCACCGCCAGCGCCTCGGAGGCCATCCAGGAACCGACGATGCCGCAGGTCGCCCCCAGCACTCCGGCCTCGGAGCAGGTAGGCACCACGGAGGGGTCCGGCATCGCGGGGTAAAGGCAGCGGTAGCAGCCGGCTCCGGGCAGGAACGTGCCCACCTGGCCCTCGGACCGCAGCACACTGCCGTGGATCAGGGGTCGGCCGGCCAGAACGCAGGCATCGGCTAGCAGAAACCGGGTGGAGAAGTTGTCGGCCCCGTCGATTACCAGGTCGTATCTGCCGACCAGCTCCAAGGCGTTCTCAGTGGTCAGTCCCTCGGGATGCAGAGGGAGTTCCAGGCCCGGGTTGATCTCAGCCAGCGCCTCGGCCGCGGAAATCGTCTTGGGCAGGCCGAGGGTGTCGAACCCATGCAGGATCTGCCGATGGAGGTTGCTGGTCTCGACCTTGTCCGGATCGGCCAGTCCGATCACGCCGACGCCTGCGGCGGCCAGGTAGATGGCCGCGGGGGAACCCAGGCCGCCGGCGCCGACGATCAGCACCTTGGCATGCTTGAGCCGCAACTGACCGCCCTCCCCCACTCCGGGAAGCCGCATCTGGCGTGAATAAAGGGACCTCTCGTGGTCGTTGAGTCCTCCATCGGGCGCCATGAGGACAGCACAACCCTCGGCGTCACCATGTCAAACCCGCCCCCGAGACGTGTTGAAAACCCCGGACCGAACCGCCACGTTCCCCCCATGGGGGAGGTCTACCTCGGCATCGACTATGGCTCCAAACGCATCGGCCTGAGCCATGCGGACGACCTCGGCATGGCGTTCCCGATGCCAGCGGCCACCGAAGCGGACCCGGAGGCCCGCCTGAATCACATCGGCTCCGAGATAGCCCGATTGAAGGTGACCCGACTCGTGGTGGGATACCCTTTGTCCTTGGAAGGCGAACGCACGAAGCGCTGCGAGGAAGTCGACGCTTTCACGGCCCTGCTGAGCGGGAGGTTCGGCCTCCCGATCGAACTGGTCGACGAAGGCCTCACCAGCCAGTCCGCCGACGAGCACGGGGCTCGCAAGCCGCGGGACATCCAGGAGCGGAGACGTCAGCAGGCCGGCGGAGAAAGGGACTCTCGGGCCGCCGCGATCCTGCTTCAGGATTTTCTCAACAGCCGTGGCATCGGAGGCCCTGGCTGACATGGCCAAACCCGACCGGAAGCCGCTGAAGGCGGAGCGATTCGTGGCCACGGTGGCCTACGACGGCACGGACTACGCAGGATGGCAGGTGCAGAAGACCGGTCATTCGGTCGAAGCCGAGATCGAGGCGCGCCTCTCACGCATCCTCAAGACGGACGTCGATGTCCATGGCAGCGGACGCACCGACGCCGGCGTGCACAGCGTCGGGCAGCGCTTCCACTTCGACGCCTTCTGGCCTCATCCCGCCAAGCACCTCCTCCTCGCCTTCAACTCCAGCGAGCCCAAGGGCATCCTCATCACCGACCTGCGTCGCGCCCCGGGGGATTTCCACTGCCGCTTCAGCGCCACCGGCAAGCGGTACCGTTACGAGATCTACGAAGGATGGCCCTCGCCTTTCGAGGCCCGCTACTGCCACGACACCCGCAAGCGCAGGCTGGACGTCAAGGCCATGGCGCGCGCCGCCAGGATGCTCCTCGGCAAACATGACTTCACCGCCTTCGGCGGCATGCACGGACAGGGCATGGAGGTCGAGAACCCCGTCAAGGACCTGCGACGCCTCAGCGTGCGTCGACGCGGACCGCGCATCACCGTCGTCACCGAAGCCAGCGGCTACCTCTACAAGATGGTGCGACGGCTAGTCGGAGGGCTCATCCGCGTCGGCGAGGGCAAGCTTCGCCCGGAGCGCCTGGCATCCTACCGAGATGAACGCGTCATAACGGCCGAAGTGCCCACCGCGCCAGCCCGCGGCCTGTTCATGGAGAAGGTCTTTTACTCGGCCAGACGCCCCGGCCGCCGATGAATGCCCGCCCACTCTGGCGTGCCGCGCTGGGCGGCCTGACCCTCGCGGCCTCCGCCCTTTGCGCCCACCCCCAGTGGAAGGAGGCCAACTGCATCGCGGTGGTCGAGGATTCCGGCGCCCTTTCGCTGACGATCAAGTTCGACGTACCCTCCTACCTCACGGGCAAGCTCCCCAAGGACGCGCCCATCGAGGAACTTGACGCGCTCATGCGCACCCCGGACGCGCTGGAGAAGGCCATGGACGGCGCACACGCGAAGTTCCTGCGCACGCTGAAGGTCACCGCAGACGGGATGCCGGTCAGGCTCGAGCTGCGTCAGTTCCCCGAGGCCGGAGCCATGAGGGCCCAGTCCGCGCGACAGGGCGAGGCCGACCGCTATCCTGTGCTGATGAACGCCCGTCTGGGAGCAGAACTGCCCGTCGGCACCCGACGCGTCGAAATCGCCTTCCCGCCCGAGCTCGGCACGGTCTTCACCAACTTCAGGAAGGGGATGGAGTATCAGGTGGTCACCGCCGTCATCCCCAGCGAGGCCGCAGCCTTCGACGTGGACCTGCCCATGACGGGCCTGGCCGTGTTCCTCCTTTCCGGATTTGAACACGTGATTCCCGCGGGCTGGGACCACTGCCTGTTCATGCTGGCGATGTTCCTCTGCGCAGGGACGGTCAGGCTGGCCCTGCTGCGCTCGCTCATCTTCACCGCCGGCCACGCCGTCACGCTGACGCTCGTGGTCACGGGCGCGCTGCCGCCCACGGGCCCCTGGATTGAGCCGGTGATCGCCTTCACCATCGCCTGGGCGGGCTATGAGGCCTGGAGAGGCGCAGTCCTGCCGGTCCGATGGCTGGTGCCCCTGACCTTCGGTCTCGTCCACGGTCTCGGCTTCGCCGCAGCGGCGGCGGACCGGCTCGAAGGCTGGGACAAGGCCGGCATCGTCGAGCTGCTCGTGGGGTTCAATGTCGGCATCGAGTCAGCCCAGGTGAGCATCGTTCTTCTCTCCGCAGCCTTTTTCGCCCTGCTTGGCCGGATGCGGCCCTCGCTGCCGGCCAGGAAGGTCGCTGCCATCGCGGTCGCGACGGTCGGACTTTATGTCTGCCTCGAACGCACCTTGGGGCTGCTCGGCCCCTGATCAGTCAGCCCGGCCGACCGGACGCTTTCCCGCATCCAGCCGCTTGCGCTCCGCTGCGGCGAAGGCCTGCAGCTCAGTGACCACCTCGGGGTTCTTGTCCGCGAGGTTCACGCGCTCTCCTGGGTCGGCGTCGAGGTCGTAGAGGGACAGCTCCATCTGCCTCTGGCTGGTCTCGGAAGGCGACCCGTCCCGCGGCGGGGGCGGCATGTTCTCGTAGCTCCGGTAGGCGTGCGGAAGGTGGAGCTTCCAGCGGCCCTTGCGGACGGCCTCGAGCCTATCGCCGTAGTAATAGGCGAATTCATTGCGCTCCTTGGCGGACTCGCCTCGCAGGATGGGGAGGAAGGACTGTCCGTCGATGGGCAGGGCCGGAGGCGTGAGACCGCAAGCCTTCACCAAGGTGGGCACGACGTCGATGTTCGCGGCCAAGGCGCCGGAGACGGCTCCCGCCTCCACCTTGCCCGGCCAGCGCACGATGAAGGGCACGCGCACGCCACCTTCGAATGTCGTGCCCTTGCCTTCACGGAAATGCGCGGCCGTCCCGGCATGCTTTCCGAAGTTCAGCCAAGGCCCGTTGTCGCTGGTGAAGATGAGGATGGTGTCGGAGGCCACTTTCTCCTCCTCCAGCGTCCTCATGATGCCTCCCACGGCCCGGTCGATATCGGCCAAGGTTTCGGCGTAGGGGGTAGGTCCCTTCCCCTTGAAGTCGGAGGATGCGCCCAGGGGGGTGTGCGGCATCGAGGTGGGCACGTAGAGGAAGAAACTCCGTCCACGGCGTGCGCTATCGCGGATGAACATCATGGACCGGTAGCCCTGCGCACTCGTGAGCTCGTCCATGTCGACCCAGTCGTTGATCAGGCCCATCCGGTGCCCGTCGGTGTATCTCGGCAGCACAGGGTAGCGCGACCTCCGGCTCTCATCTCCGGGGAAATACCCGAGCGGCCACATGTCGTTCGAATAGGGAATGACCATCGACTCATCGAAGCCGTGAGCCGGAGGCAGGAACTTGGGTGCATCCCCAAGATGCCATTTGCCGACCACCGCCGTGCGATATCCGGCCTGACGGAACAGCGCCCCCAAGGTCTGCTCGGTCTCGGCCAGCCCGACCTTGGAGTTCGGAGGCAGAGCCGTCCCGCCCAAGCCCAGGCGGTTGGGATAGCATCCGGTCATCAACGCCACGCGGGAGGAGGTGCAGACAGCCTGAGTGGCGTAGAAACTGGTGAATCTCAGACCTTCGGAAGCCAGACGGTTCAAATTGGGGGTTTGGTTCTGCCTGGATCCGTAGCACCCGAGGTCACCCCACCCGAGGTCATCGGCCATGATGAGGACCACGTTTGGGGAGGGGGCGGCAGGAAGCGCCGCATTCAGCGCAACCAGAAGGGCCAGAAGCGGGGCTAGCCTCACAGTCCTTATGCCTAGGGTAAAAACCCTAGTCGTCAAGGGGCAGTTCCTTTATTTTAGGTTCAGACCCAGCTCCTTGCAGACATCCGGCCGGCGCACCGCCTTGGCTTTGAATTCGTCCACGGAAAAGTCCGCCACGACGAAATCCTTGTAGCGGAATGAAGGGCACTTGGACTGACCGGTGAGGGCCACGAGTTGCCTCATCTCGTGCATGTCGGCCAGCACGTCCCTGACGTCGAGCTCCACCCCTTGGGCCGCGAAGAAAGCCATGGCCTCGTCGCACCAAGGGCAGCCATGCTTGTGATAGAGGATCGGCTTCGGGTTCATGCCGTGAGATTGCCGGCGCTACGGTCCTTATCAAGCCCTGCGGTCATTGACTTGCCGTCATCGATGGACAAGAACCTCCCTCCCCATGCGGACCATCCACGGCTCCCCCAGCCATGTGCTCGTCACCCCGGAAGCGGAAGTCGCCGTCACCGAGACGGCTGGTCACCTCGCTCCGGTCACCTTCCACCTGACCAGCGGGGATTTCTCTCCCTACTCGCTCTCTCCCTGGACGCCCGAGGACGTCGACGCGTCGCTTCCGCCGCTGCTGGTGCATCTGCGGGGAGATTTCCTCTGCCTTCCCTTCGGCGGCCAGGAGTCCGGCCCGCCCCATGGTGACGTCGCCAACGCCCGCTGGACGCTCAAATCCTCCGGTCCTCGTCACCTCTCGCTCGAACAGAAAGGCGCCGACACGGGCGCGGCCGTCACCAAGACGCTTTCCGTCGAGCCCGGCCATCACGTGGTCTACGTCGAACATCTGATCCACGGACTGGAAGGACGATGGAACTACGGGACGCACCCGATCCTCGACCTCTCCAAGCTGCCCGAGGGAGCGGCTCGGGTCTCCATCGGTCCTTTCCGCTGGGGCTCGGTCTATCACAAGGAGTTTTCCGATCCGGCCGCGGGCGAACGAGGCGCGCTCAAGCCCGGCGCTCGATTCAGCGATCTCTCCAAAGTGCCCATGAAGGAAGGGTCGACCGCCGACCTCACCCGCTACCCCGCCCGCAAGGGCAACGATGACCTGGTGATGATGGTCAGTGAACCGGAGACCGAGAAACGCCCCTTCGGATGGTCGGCGGTGTCCTTCCCGGGGGCCGTCTGGTTCGCCCTTAAGAACGTCGCCGACTTCCCTTCCACCCTGTTCTGGATTTCCAACGGCGGCCGGCCCGGCGCACCTTGGAACGGCCGGCACCTCGGCCGTCTCGGCATCGAGGAGGTCTGCTCCCATTTCTGCGACGGCGTGGCCGACGCCCGCAAGGACCTACTGGCCGGAGACGGCATCCCCACCTCCCGAGCCTTCCGACCCATCGAGACCGTCCGCCTTCCCATGATCCAGGGAGCGGCCGCGGTCCCGTCCGACTTCGGTCTGGTCACCTCCATCTCGGCCGACGGGCCTGCGCATATTCGCATCGAATCCGAAACCGGGCAGTCGGTCAGGGCCCCGGTTAATTGGAAGTTTTTGAAGCGTTAAGCCCGTTTCACTCAAATCTTGTAGGCGGACGGGTCCCTGACTATCTCTCGGGTCCCCATTCAGGATGGCTCGGCTGGTCCGACGCCGCCCCACCCTTTTTCCACCCATGCCCTCCCCCAAGATCGTCCAGGACCTCAACACCAAGAAGACCGGCGTGTCCAAGCTGGTCTCCAAGGAGCTCGCCCGCACGGGCGGTCTGCTCCGCCTCGCCCCCTGCTGGGTGCCGCGCTCCTTCCTGCAGCCCGGCAAGCGCCTCAAGCTGCATCCGGATGACCTTTACGCCTTCGGCCTGAGCCGCGGCGGCATCGACGAGCGCTGGTTCGCCTCCACGACCGAAGCCGCCAACGAGAACCGCACGCCGGACGAAGGGCTGAGCTACGTCGTCATCGGCGGCACCCGCTTCACCCTGAAGCAGGCCGTCAAGGAGTGCGGCGCCGCGCTCATCGGCTCCAAGATCTGGAAGAAGTACAAGAAGTGGCCCGTCTACTCCAAGTTCTTCGACAACATGGGCCCCATCCCGCACCACATGCACCAGGACGCCAAGCAGGCGAAGCTCGTGGGCCAGGAGGGCAAGCCGGAGTCCTACTACTTCCCGCCCCAGCACAACAACGTCGGCAACAACTTCCCCTACACTTTCATGGGCTTCGAGCCCGGCACCACCAAGGCCCAGGTCCGCGAGTGCATCGCCAACTGGCACAAGGGTGACAACAAGATCCTCGCGCTCTCCAAGGCCTACAAGCTCGAGCCCGGCACGGGCTGGCTGATCGACCCCTGCGTGCTGCACGCCCCGGGCTCGCTCTGCACCTACGAGCCGCAGTGGGGCTCCGACGTCTTCGGCATGTATCAGAACCTCGTCGAAGGACGCGAGGTGCCGTGGTCGCTGCTGGTGAAGGACATGCCCAAGTCCAAGCACAAGGACGTGGACTTCATCGTCAACCAGCTGCACTGGGAGAAGAACGTCGACCCGAACTTCAAGGACAACCACTACCTCGAACCCGTCGCAGCCGCCAAGGGCAAGGGCTGGGTCGACAAGTGGATCGTCTACGGCAAGATCGACAAGTTCCAGTACTTCACCGCCAAGGAGCTCACCCTCGAGCCCGGCGCCGAGTGCACCGTCAAGGACAAGGGCGCCTACGGACTGATCTGCGTCCAGGGCTCCGGCACGATCAACGGCGAGGTGCTCAACAGCCCCAAGCTGATCCGCTTCAACGAGCTCACCGAGGACGAGTACTTCTGCACCGAGGACGGCGCCAAGGCCGGCGTGACTTTCCGCAACACCTCGACCACCGAACCCCTCGTCTGCCTCCGCTACTTCGGCCCCGAAGTGAACCCCGACGCCCCCGCGATCGGAGCCCACAAGAAGGCGCGCAAGAAGTGAGCGCGCCCCGCATCTCTCAACCCCAACACCCCGCACCATGAAACTGCACAACGCGATGTGGCCCGGCCTCGTCGGCAAGGAGCCCAACACGGACCATCCCCCGATCGCCCTCGAGCGCATGCTCGAGCTCACGGTCAACGCCTCCGTCGACGGCCAGAAGTTCGACGGCGTCGACCTCTTCCTGTTCCAACCCCACACCGACCCCGACATCTCCGAGGACGGTCTGAAGAAGATGGCGGACCTAATCGCGTCCAAGGGCCTCAACGTGGGCTCGCTCGTGGCCCCCGTCTGGGGCGGCACGGTCGGCGACTCCGCCATGGGCACCGACGAGCAGCAGCAGAAGTTCCTTCTGGCCATCGAGAAGGCCTGCCGCATCGCCAAGCTCCTCAACAAGCACGGCGTGCGCAAGTACGGCATCATCCGCGTGGATTCCGCCGAGTTCGGCGTACAGAAGTGGCGCGAGAACCCCAAGGCCAACACGGCCCGCATCGTCGACACGTTCAAGAAGGCCGCGAAGATCGCCGCCGACCACGGCGAGCGTCTCGCCGCCGAAGGCGAGATCTGCTGGGCCGGCATGCACTCCTGGAAGGCCATACTCGACACGCTCGAAGGCGTCGGGATGCCCAAGACGTTCGGCTTCCAGGCCGACCTCGCCCACACCTACCTCTACCTGATGGGCTACAATGAGCCTGAAGCCGCCCTGCTGAAGGAAGGCTACACGCAGGAGCAGTTCTGGCCCGCCTACCGCGAGATGGTCGGCAAGCTCCGCCCCTGGACGATCGACTTCCACGTGGCCCAGAACGACGGCACGGTGCACGGCACCGGCTCGCACGAGAAGACCGGCCGCCACTGCCAGGCCGACGATCCCAACGGCAAGCTCGACATCGCCGCCTGCTCCAAGGTCTGGCTCGAAGGCGCCGCCGACCGCGGCATGAAGCACCTCTGCTGGGACGGCTGCATGTTCCCCAACGCGACCCTCGAGAACCCGAAGACCTGGAACACCATCCTGTCCGCGATGGTGAAGGTGAAGAAGGCGCTCTGAGCCGCACCCCTCATCCCCCCGAACCATCCCCGCACCAACATGTCCAAACCCGTCCGCATCGGCCTCATCGGCTACGGCTTCATGGGCCGCACCCATTCCAACGCCTACTCCCAGGTCGGCCACTTCTTCCCCAAGGACTCCGTCACCACGGGCCACCACATCGTCCGGCAGGCCGTCTGCGGCCGCGACGAGGCCAAGGTGAAGGCCTTCGCCGAGAAGTGGGGCTACGCCTCCTACGAGACCGACTGGCGCAAGCTGGTCGCCCGCCCCGACATCGACGCCGTCGACATCTGCACGCCCAATGACTCGCACGCCGAGATCGCCCTGGAGTGCATCAAGCACGGCAAGATGATCCTCTGCGAGAAGCCCCTCGCGCTCAACGGCGAGCAGGGCGAGAAGATGGTGGCCGCGGTCGAGAAGTCCGGCCTCCCCAACCTGGTCTGGTACAACTACCGCTTCCTCCCCGCCGTCACGCTGGCCAAGAACATCGTGGCCGCCGGCGAACTCGGTCGGGTGTTCCACTACCGCGCCAACTTCCTGCAGGACTGGACGATCTCCGCCGAGCTGCCCCAGGGCGGCGCCGGCCTCTGGCGTCTCGACGCGGCCGCCGCCGGCTCCGGCGTGACGGGCGACCTGCTCGCGCACTGCATCGACACGGCCCGCTGGATCAACGGTGACATCACCGAGGTCTCCGCGGTCACCGAGACATTCATCAAAGAGCGCGTCCATACCGCCACGGGCAAGAAGCAGGCCGTCACGATCGATGACGCCGCCATCTTCATCTGCCGCTTCGAGAACGGTTCGCTCGCCCAGTTCGAGTCCACGCGCTACGCGCGCGGCCACAAGGCGCTCTACACGTTCGAGATCAACGGCGAGAAGAAGTCGCTGCAGTGGGACCTCCACGACCTCAACCGTCTGAACTACTTCGACCACGGCGTCCCCGGCGACCGCCGCGGCTGGGCCAGCATCCACACCTCGGACGGCGACCATCCGTACTCCGGCAACTGGTGGGTCCCCGGTCTCTGCCTGGGCTACGAACATTCGTTCACGCACGAGCTCGCCGAGTTCCTCAAGAGTCTGGACGATCCGAAGGCCCCCAAGGCCTACCCGGACTTCCGCCACGCCCTGGGCACCCAGTATGTCTGCGATGCGGTCCTCGAGTCCGCCCGCACGCGCCAGTGGGTCAAGGTCAAGAGGGCCTGAAAACCCTCAAATGAAGGTCAAAAGCCCCGGGAAACCGGGGCTTTTTGTTGATGGGAAGAACAGCGTTGACAGTAGACTGTATGCTTACAGCGTGAAGTTCACATCTATGGCCTCCTCACTTCCTATCTACATCCTCCGCAAGCACCTGTTCGCCGACACCGCCGAGGGGCGGACGCTCATCGACACGGGGGCTCCCTACACGGCCAGCCGGTCCGGCTCACTGTTCTGGGGCGGCAAAATCAGGAAGGTCCACAAGGGCGGCTACCTGGGCTTCGACTTCGACACCCTGTCCGCGAACATCGGCGCCCAGGTCGACGCGCTGGTCGGTCTGGACCTGCTGTCGGAGGAGGCGATGCACTTCGACCTAATCGCCGGCCGTATGGAACTCGGGGTGGCGACGCCTGCCGAAGGCTCGTTCGAAATCGACACGAGCGCCATGGGCATGCCCGTCGTCAACATCCGGCTCAACGACCACGGCGCTAAGGCCATCTTCGACACGGGAGCCCAGTATGGCTACGTGATGGACGCGAAGTTCGGCCACGAAAGTTTCCGGACCGCGACGTTTAAGGACTTCCACCCCATCATGGGCGACCTCGAGCCCACGGACGCATGGAAGCTGCCCTTCACCCTCGGCGAGGAAAGGGTCGAGGATATCTTCGGACTCGCGCCTGCGGTCATGAAGATGAGCGTCGGGGTCTTCGGCTTCGACGCGATCTTCGGGCCCTCCTGGATGCCCGAAAGGAGCACGTGGCTCGACCTGAAGGGCGGCCGGATGAAGGTCGGCCCTCGCAAGTGACCCACGAAAAAGGCCCCGGCATGACGCCGGGGCCTTTTGTTCGGGCTCAGTGGCCGGTCACTTCTTCTTCGCGGCCTTCTTGGGAGCGGCCGCGGTGGCGGCGCCCGGCGAGTAGAAGCGGTTCATCCGGTCGAGAATGGAGGACGCGGCCTGCTCGCGGTCGATGATGCCGGTGTGT
>JBJTTY010000081.1:0-3631 GCA_046080425.1 Verrucomicrobiota bacterium | reverse complement strand
CCTCTGGCTTGCCCTCGGAGGCCTCGGAGAAGCCGGTCCGAGGTTGGTTGCTCAATAGGGCAAATCCGCAGGCCTACTTTGCAAAAAACCTCCGGGGTGCCGAACCACGAGGCGAGCCGGTGGGGGTCTAAAAGATTCCTTTCCGCAATCTGCAACAGCAGCACCGAGCAGGGGAAATCTGGTGCCCTAAATAACCCCTTAATCCCGCAAGAAGGGTGCGGAAGGTTTGCTGGAATCCTTAGGAAACTCGCAGATCGGGCCGGAACGGGGCTTTTCGCCCTATTTGCGGGCGCTTTCTCATCCTTAAGTCCCTGCGCTCCAAGAGGAAAAGTTGGTGGGCCCACCTGGATTCGAACCAGGAACCAAGGGATTATGAGTCCCCTGCTCTGACCATTGAGCTATAGGCCCCTGCCCGAGGTCATAGTCACGACCACGGGGAGTGCAAAGCAAGACTGGTCACTTGGCCGGCGGGACGGTCTCGATCAGCTGGCTGGGCGCGAGAGGGGTCCGGGCCCGGTGCGCCTCGACGGCCGCGGTGATGCGGGCGAGTACGTCGGGATGTTGTTCTCCGACTTCGTGCGCTTCGGAAGGGTCGACGGCGAGATGGTAGAGCAGGGGACGGTCATGCTTCACGGGCTTGGGGTCGCCGTAGGAGCCCTGGGTGATGAAGTGCGCCTTCCAGTCGCCGAGGCGGGCGGCGAAGAGGGTCTCGCCGCGATAATAGCAGAAGACGTCGCGCTCGATGCCGCGGCCTTCGAAGAGGACAGGGGAGGCGTCCTTGCCGTCATAGGGTCGGTCCTTGGGCAGCTCCGCGCCGGCCAGCTTGGCCACGGTGGGCAGGAGGTCCATCGTGGTCACGACCGCGTCGGACACGGCGGGGCGGATCCTGCCGGGCCACCAGGCGATGCCCGGCACGCGCATGCCGCCTTCCCAGGTGCTGCCCTTGCCGTCGCGCAGCAGGCCGGCGCTGCCGCCCGTCTCCGCGCCCATCCAGGTCCAGGGGCCGTTGTCGCTGGTGAAGATCACCAGCGTATTGTCGGCCACGCCGTTGTCCTTCAGCGCCTTCAGCACCTCGCCCACGCTCCAGTCGAGTTCCGCGAGGACGTCGCCGTAGATGCCACGGGGGCTCCGTCCCTTGAATCGGTCCGACGCGAAGAGCGGCGTGTGCGGGAAGGTGTGCGGCATGTAGAGGAAGAACGGCTTGTCCTTGGATTCACCGATGAACTTCGCCGCCTCTTCCGCGTAGCGACGCGTCAGCTGGGTCTGATCCGTGCGGGGCTCGAGCAGTTCACGGCCGCGATAGAGCGCGGCGTCCCACCACTCCGGATCCTGCTCCACCAGCGCGTTGGCCTTCTTCGGCTTCGGCTTGGGGGAGGGGTTCATGTCGTTCGAGTGCATCAGGCCGAAGTGGAAATCGAAGCCGTGGTTCAGCGGGTGGTGCTCCGGACGATCGTTGGCCCAGACGCCCAGATGCCACTTGCCGATGATGCCCGTACGGTAGCCGACCGACTTGAGCGCCTCGGCCATGGTGAGTTCACCTTGGGGCAGACCGCCCGTCGAGACGGCCCTCAGTACCCGGAATTGATTGTGCGCCATCCCGGAGCGCACCGGGTAGCGACCAGTCATGAGCGCGGCGCGGGATGGCGTGCAGACCTCGGCGGCGGAATAGAACTGCGTGAACCGGATGCCCTCCGAAGCCATGCGGTCGAGGTGCGGCGTCCGGATGGTCGGGTGGCCGTAGCACCCCAAATCCCCGTAGCCCAGGTCGTCGGCGAAGATGATGACGACATTGGGCTGTCGGGCCGCGGCGGAGAGTCCGACGGCGAGCAGGGCGATGAATGAGGCCAGGAGGCGGGGCATGAGGATATCTGACTTCGCCAGCGTGACGTTGCAAGAGGACGCTGACAGGGCAGGGTGGGGACGTGACCCCTTCGCAACTCCGCCTGTATCGGTCCACCGTGTTCCTCGGTCGAAAGCCGAAGGTCGGCTGGCCGGCGGAGTTCGCCGTCATCACCGCATGGGAGCCGACCGGTGGGAAATGGTCGCCGGCTAGGAATCGTGCGGCCGACCGTAAACTCCGTCGTGCGCTGATCTCGGAGGGCCACCGCCCCTGGCGCATCACCGGGGCTTCCCCGGACTTCGTCCATCGCGAGCCCGGCTGGCTCGTCCCCATCGGGCGGAAGGACGCCATCAGGATCGGCCGGGATTTCCTGCAGGTCGCCGTGTTCCATGTCAGGAGGGGTCGGGTGACCGTCCTGCCGTGCTTCCGGGGCCGTCCGGCGCCCTTTGTCAGGCCCTGGGGCGAGGCGTGGGTGGGGCGGCCGGTTTAGGGTTGGAAAAGCCCGTCTGAACGGGATTCTGGGAGCACCCCGCTTCCCATGAGATTCCTCACCCTCATCGCCGCCCTCGTCCTGGGCGCATCCGTCCGTGCCGCCGACGCGCCCGGACTCGTCAACGGCCATCCGGCCGACATCAAGACCCTGGCCATCGGTGACACCGCGCCCGAGTTCGAGCTGATCGGCACCGACGGCAAGATGCACAAGCTCGACGCCTACAAGGGCGGCGAGGCCCTCGTCGTCCTCTTCACCTCCAACCACTGCCCGACCTCCCACAGCATCGAGCGCCGCCTCCAGCGCTTCTGGGAGGCCTACCAGAAGAAGGGCGTCAAGCTCGTCGCCATCAACCCCAACCACCCGGACGGCCTCTCCAAGGACGAGCTCGGCTACGGCGAGTTCGGCGACTCCTACGAGGAGATGAAGCCCTACGCCCTCAAGAACAAGTGGACCTTCGACTACCTGTATGACGGCGACAAGCAGCTCACCGCCCGCGCCTACGGCTGCCTCGCGACCCCTCACGTCTTCATCTTCGACAAGAATCTCAAGCTCCGCTACCAGGGCCGCTTCGACGATTCCCGCTTCTACGACGACAGCACCGTCAAGTCGCCTGACGCCCAGAACGCCGTCGACGCCATCCTGGCCGGCAAGCCCGTGCCCGTCGAGCTGACCCGCCCCATGGGCTGCTCCACCAAGTGGCGCGAGAAGAAGCCCCTGCACGACGCCAAGCACGCCGAGTGGGCCGCCATCACGGTCAAGGCCGAGACCATCGACGCCAAGGGCCTCGCCGCCCTGCGCAAGAACCCCACCAACAAGTACCGCATGGTCAACGTCTGGGCCACCTGGTGCGCCCCGTGCGTCAAGGAGTTCCCCGACATCGTCGAGCTCACCCGCAAGTTCGGCATGCGCGACTTCGAGCTGATCACCCTCAGCATGGACGACCCCAAGGACCTCCCGAAGGTCGAGGCCTTCCTGGGCAAGAACTCCGCTGGCACCGCGCCCAAGACCCAGAACGGCCTGAAGAACGAGGGCCGCACCACCAACCATTACGTCTTCACCGGCAGCACCGATGAACTGGCCGCCTCCCTCGACAAGGACATGCCCGGCCCCATCCCGCACACCGTCGTCATCGCTCCCGGAGGCGAGATTGTCTACCGACACACCGGCATCATCGACCGCGAGCAGGCCGCGTCCTCCATTCTCGACCGGATGAACCGCTTCTACTCGCCGGGCGCCGCCACCGCGGCCGCTCCCAAGAAGGCCGCGAAGAAGAAGTGACCGGCCACGGAGCCCGAACA
>JBJTTY010000080.1:0-34977 GCA_046080425.1 Verrucomicrobiota bacterium | reverse complement strand
GAGCAAGTCGGTCGGATCTTTCTTTGCGACCGTGAGACAGGCGATCTTCAACCCCTCCGTCCTGTCGACCGGCCGCCTCGGCTTCGTCGACTGGCTGCTTTTCTGTTACGTGGCCCTGGCCTTCGCGGCGCCCTTCAATCTGGCCGGCGTGTTCATGGCCGGCCAGCAGAACGCCGCCCTGGCCGACATGATCCGGGGCTTCGGTCTCCCGCAGTTCAACGAGTTCGCCGACCAGATGGCCCGCACGCCGCCGACTCCGGTCGGCTGGATGATTTTCCAGATGGCCATGGGCCTGGCGTTCGCCCCGATCTTCTACGCGGGCGTCGGCCTAGCCCACTGGGTCGGCCAGAGGATCTTCAAGATCAGGGTGCCGGCTGAGCGCACCGCGGCCGCCACGCTGCTGGCCAGCGGAGCGCTGTTGCTCCTAGCCGCCCCTTTCCAACTGCTGGCCTTCGACCTCCGCGCCCAGCTGATCGTGGGCGTGCTGACTTTCATCCCCTTCTGTGTGGTCTACTTCCGCGCGGTCGGGGCGGCGACCGGCGTCAATCCCTGGGCGCAGTTCGGCATCTCCTGCTTCGTCTGGTTCGTGCTCTGCGCCTGCTGCTGCCTGCTTCCCGCGGGGGTGTTAGGGCTCCTTGTGAGCCGCTGACCGGTGCTGCGCCTGATCCGCAGGCCCCCTTACCCCGGCGAGCTGAGGCACGAGCTCGTCTGGAGCGCCACGTTCCTGGGCGGCGCCGCCGCCGCTTTCCTCTGGTTCGCCACCGGGTGGAGCCTGCCGGACTGCCTGCTCATGAAGTGGACGGGGCTGCCCTGCCTCGGATGCGGCGGCACGCGTTCGGCACGCTGCCTGGTCGCCTTCGATCCTTGGCAGGCCCTGCTCTACCATCCGGGCTTCACGCTGACCGTCCTCGGGCTGTGCCTGTGGACGCTCTACTCCGCGTACGTCCTGGTCAGCCGTGATCCATTGCGCCTGAGGATCGCCATGGATGAGTCTGGCCGCTCGTGGCTGCGCCGCGGTCTGGTCGCGGCGCTCCTCCTGCATTGGGTCTGGCAGGTATTTTATCTCACCCGGGCATGACCCGCCGCATCCTCAGGCTTATCGGCTGGCTCGCGCTCACGGCGGTCATCCTCGCCGCGGCGCTCGCGGCGGCCTACGGCCTGCTGGACCGCCCGGGGAAGAAAGCCATCGAGGGGCCGGCGCTCGATCTCGTCGACAGGGTGCGCGAGGACGGCGAGACGCCGCGACGTGTGGTGGGCTGGCTCGACCGGGTGGCGGACGCCACCTTGTCGGTGCAGGGCGAAGTGGTGCCGGCTCCACCGCCCGCCCCCGGGTCGGTCTGCGCCTACGGGGAGCCGCTCGACCGGGTGGGCCTGCAGCGCCTTTCCAACCGGGGCCATTCGGTCGGCTATGACAACGCCCTGCCCGGGCCGCGTTGGGCCGCCTACCGCGTCTTCCCGCATTCCGGCCAGTCGCCTCCGCGGCCGTCGTCGTTCCGCACCGATCGCCGGACTTCGGCCCTGGTCCGCACCGATGAGTACACGCGGTCCGGTTACGACCGCGGGCACATGGCGCCCAATTACGCCGTCGCGGTCTGCCACGGCGTGGACGCCCAGAACGAGACCTTCCTCATGAGCAACGTCGCTCCGCAGCTGCATGCGCTCAACGCGGGGCTCTGGAAGGACCTCGAGCAGCGCATCGCCCAGCGCTACGTCGAGCGCTACGGCGAGGTCTGGGTCGTCGTGGGGCCGGTCTACGGGGCCGCCCCTACCAGGTTCGGCCGCATCCCCGTCCCCGAGGCGTTCTGGGCGGTCATCGCCGAATATGACGAGGCCGGCCGTGGCGTGCGCGCCGTCGCCTACCTCGTTCCGCACGAGGAGAAGTGGCGCGACCGCGAGCTGACCCGTTACGTCGTCAGCGTCGACCGCCTCGAGGAGCTCACCGGCCTCGACTTCTTCCCCGCGCTTTCCGCCGAGACCCAGTCGCTCCTCGAGTCGAGGCGCGCCGACCGGGCCTGGTGAACGCCGTGAGGTCGGCGGCGTGGATCAGCCCCACGCAGTCGGAGCCGTCGGCCGTCGGCAGCCAGCAGACCGGCAGGCGCGGCCATTCTCCGGCCATCGCCTCGCGCAGGCCGCCGACTTCGATGACCAAAGCGCCATGCGGGAGCAGCGACGAGGCGGCCTCCCGCAGCAGCCGGCGGATCACGTCCAGCCCGTCCTTCCCGCTCACCAGCGCTTCCGGCGGCTCGCGGTGGAATTCGGCGGGCAGCCCTCGCAGAACCTCCGTCGGTTCATAAGGCGGATTGCTGATGATCAGGTCGTAGCGCGGCTCCCCGGCCAGCGAGCGCATGACGTCGGTGCGGTGCAGGCGGACGCGCCCCTTGAGTCCGTGGGCGGCGACGTTCTCCGCGGCCACTTCCAGGGCCGCCTCGGAGAGGTCGGTGGCGTCGACCTTCGCCTTGGGGAAGCGGCGCGCGAGCAGCACGGCCAGGCAGCCCGAGCCCGTGCACACGTCGGCCACGCGGAGGATCCTCTCCGCCGGCGGCAGCCAGGCGGGGATGACTTCCGGAATCAGTTCCACGAAGTAGGAGCGCGGGATGATCACCCGCTCGTCCACCTTGAAGCGGAGCCCGCCCAGCCAGGCTTCGCCGACGAGGTAGGCCGTCGGCGTCCGATCCGCTGTGCGCCTGCGCAGCAGTTCGAGGAACCGCGTCGCGGCTTCCGCGGGCACCGGCTTGCGGAAGCAGGAAGGCAGGTCCTCCCAGGCCAGTCCGAGCGCGTGCCCAAGCAGCGTCAGCGACTCCTCCTCCGGTCCGAGGAAGCCCTGCCCGTGGGACACCCCGGCCCGTCGCATCTCGCGGTTCGCATGCCGGAGTAGCTCGCCTCCCGTACGGAGAGGCGGGGGCGGGGTGGGGCGCCTGCGGCCGTTCATGCCGCCGGCGTCCTCAGGTGAGCGGCGCCGCCGACCAGAGCTCCTTGGGCGTGCGCTCGAAGAAGTCCTCAAGGTACTTCGTCGTCGCGCCGCCCTGGCGGAACACCGGGTCCTTCATGATCGCCCGGCACACCGGGATGGTGGTGTGGATGCCGCGGATGATGTATTCGCTCAGCGCCCGATGCATGCGGTCGAGCGCCTTCTGGCGCGTGGCGCCGACCGAGATGAGCTTGGCCACCATCGAGTCGTAGAGCGGCGGGATCACGTAGCCCGAGTAGCAGTGCGAGTCCACGCGGACGCCGTGGCCGCCGGGGGCGTAGTAGAGCCCGATCGTGCCCGGGCTGGGCGTGAAGTTGCGCGCCGGGTCCTCGGCGTTGATGCGGCACTCGATGGCGTGCCCGTTGATGCGGATGTCACGCTGGGAAAGCTCCAGCTTCTCGCCGCAGGCCACGAGGATCTGGCGGCGCACCAGGTCGATGTCCGTGACCTCCTCGGTCACGCCGTGCTCCACCTGGATGCGCGTGTTCATCTCCATGAAGTAGAACTTGCCGTGCCGGTCCACGAGGAACTCGAGCGTGCCGGCGTTCTGGTAGCCGATGTTCTCGGCGAGCTTCACGGCGACCTTGCCCATCTCCTCGCGGAGGCGGGACGTGAGGAAGGGGGAGGGGGACTCCTCGATCAGCTTCTGGTGGCGCCGCTGCACGGAGCAGTCGCGCTCGCCGAGGTGGAGCACCTTGCCGTGCTCGTCCGCCAGGATCTGGAACTCGATGTGGCGGGGCTGCTCGATGTACTTCTCGATGTAGACCGAGCCGTTGCCGAAGGCCTTCTCCGCCTCGGCGCGCGCGCTCTCGAACTCCTTGGCGAAGGCCGCCGCGTTGTGCACGATGCGCATGCCCTTGCCGCCGCCGCCCGCCACGGCCTTGACGATGACGGGGAAGCCGATGCGCTGGGCCTCCTTGATGGCCTCGCGCTGGTTGTCCACCGGTCCGTCGGTGCCGGGCACGCAGGGCACCTTGGCCTTGGTCGCGGTCTGCCGGGCCACGGCCTTGTCGCCCATCAGGCGGATGGCCTCGGGCCTCGGGCCGATGAACTTGATGTTGGCCGCGGCGCACTTCTCCGCGAAGCCGGCGCGCTCGGAGAGGAAGCCGTAGCCGGGATGGATGGCGTCGACGTTGGTGATTTCGGCCGCCGAGATGATGCGGTCCTCGCGCAGGTAGGAGTCCTTGCTGGGGCCGGGACCGATGCACACCGCCTCGTCGGCCAGCTGCACGTGCAGGGACTGCTCGTCGGCCTGGGAGTAGACCGCCACGGTCTTGATGCCGAGTTCGCGGCAGGCGCGGATGACGCGCAGGGCGATTTCCCCGCGGTTGGCGATGAGGATCTTGTTCATGCGCGTGCTCCGGGGCTCAGCTGATCTTCACGCGGAAGAGCGGCTGGCCGAACTCCACGGAAGTGCCGCTGGCGACCAGGCACTCGACGATGGTACCGTTGAGTTCGGACTGGATCTCATTCATGACCTTCATCGCCTCGACGATGCAGACGACAGTGTCGGGCTTCACGGGGGAGCCGACGGTCACGAACGGGGGATTGTCCGGGGAGGGGGATGCGTAGAAAGTGCCCACCATGGGGGAAGTGAAGACCTTGACGCCGGGGTCGGCGGCAGGGGCGGCGACGGGGGCGGCGGGGGCGGCGGCCGCGACAGGGGCGGGGGCCGGAGCCGGAGCCGGAGCCGGGGCGGCCGCGGCCGGGGCTTGGAACACGGCGGGCTGTCCCCCCACGTCCCGCTTGATGCGCAGCTTGAACTCCTGGTCTTGGATTTCGAACTCGGACAGACCGGACTTCTTCATCAGGTCCACCACTTGTTTGATTTTGCTTAGGTCCAAGGGATTTGCCTCCGTCATGGGGGTGAAGTCAGACTGATACATCGCTTCAGTCCTACAAATCAACCCCTCATTCCTTGAGGACGTCAGGAATTTTACCTAAGTCGCTTTCTTTCATTGACTTAATGAAGTCTGATAGCCTAGGCAGTGCGGAGGTTTCGGGCTTAGAAAAACTGCCTTTCACCCTTATTTTCGTAAGCCCGATCAAGGCTCGATTCGGGTTCAGGAGGCCGATCAGGGGAATCCCCTGCTTTTCTATGAGGGAGAAGTCTCCGATGAAGTCCAATTGCCCCCCCTCCAAGCCGCCCACCCCCGACAAGGTGAGCATGGCTTGGGGGCCGGTCACGGTGAGGTCAGGGAGGTAGGCTTTGCCCTCCAGGCAGCCGAAGGTCCCCCGGGCCTCCTGAAGGTCATAGGAGGTGAGGTTGACGCCGAGCTCCTCGAGCAGGCCCGAAAGGCCCCCCAGGAGCCTGACCTTCTTGAGTTCGGGGTCCACCAGGCGGTAGTCGCCCAGCCCTCGCAGCTGGCGCGGGGTCCGGAGGTCGACTGTGCCCTTGAAACTGAGGTCCAGTCGGGCATTGCCCGTGCGCTCAACCTGGGTCCCCTCGAAGGCGGCCATCAGAAGCTCGGGCCTTGAGCCCAGAATGGAAAAATCGACGGCCGGCTTCCGCAGGACGTCCCCCTTCACGTCCAGCCGCGCTTCGCCGTCCGCCAGCCCGAAGGTCGTCCGGATGGTCATCCGCTCGCCGGCACCCTCCGTCTTCGCCTTCAGGTTCAGCAGCGGAAACCCCCAGGCCTGGCTGATGCCGGGCGCGGAGATCTCGGCGGTGACCGCCGGCTTGCCGCCCTCGGGACGTGAGACCACGCGGAGTCTCCGGCCCGCCGGCAGCCGCAGGCCCTTCAAAGTATCGCCGAAGGATTCGCCGGCGCACCGTGCGGCGATCCACGGCTCCATGTCACCGCTGACGTCGACGTTTGGGCCGGCGGCCTCCGGAGGCAGGCTCCAGTCCCAGGTCACCTTTCCGTCGACCGAGCCGTCGGCGGGCAGGCTTCCGCCGGCGAGGTCCTCCAGCCCTATGACCGTGCGCCTCGCGTCAGCGTCCACCGTCACTTCGACCCCGCGGAAAGGCGCGCCCATGAACGTGAAGTCATCGAGCTTCACCCGGCCCGTGGTCCGGGCGCCGAGCTTCATCCACTCGCCGTCGACGTCGATGTACGCGTGAGGATGCCTGCGCACACGGAACAGCGACCACAGGTCCGTCCACCAGCGGCCGAGCACCTGGTCGAGGCAGGCCGGCGCCAGGTCGCCGCGCAGGTGCAGGGAGAACGGTCCGCCGGCCTTGAGCGACACTTCGGCCTCTCCGGTCACGGAGCCCAGTATGAGGTCGTTGAGGCGCAGGGGCTTCTCGCCCCGCGCAGGGTCGTAATCGAAGCCGACGGAGACGGGCAGCGACCTGCCGGGCGCGATGGTGGTGGAGGAGAGGCCGAGGATGCCCAGTCCGCTCAGGTCGGCATGACCGTCGGCCTTCGCCAATCCGCCTTCCGCCGCGGCAGTCAGACGCACGTCCCGGAGGATCACGCTGCCTGAAACGCCAGCCCCGGCGCCGGCTAGGGCCCGGGCGGCCGGCGCCAGCCCGAGGATCTCCTCGGCGCAGAGGTGGGCGTTGGCGACGTGTGCCGAACGCCAGGCCTTTCCTTCGACGGAAGCCGATCCCTCCAGCCGTGAGCCGGCCGTGTTCAGCCAGAAGCGCGTCTCCGTCCGTTCGAATCGCGCGTCGGTCGTCGCCTCAATCCGCACGCGGGCCGCCGGCCATCCCGCCCCCGTGACCTGACGTGCCTTGGTGACGAGCTTGAGTCCGCCTCCTGGCCCTGCAGGATTCAGGAAGGCGGCCGCATCTGAAATCACGAACTCCTCGGCGCCCTGCCTGACGCCCAGCGTCCCCGCGGAGGCCTCGGCCGTCCAGGCTGTCCGTCCCCGAACCAGGTTCGCCGCAAGGCTGATGCGCAGGTCCTCGGCGCGAAGACCGGGAACTTGCGCCAGCTTGGCCGAGGCCGCGAGCGCCGAGAGGCTCACCGCCGCGGCGTCCTCGCCGTCGCTGCGGACGCGGGCCTCGACCGAACGTATGCCGGCGTCCTCCAGCGCGCGGATCCAGGTCTCCGCCCGACGCAGGGCGTCGGCGGCCGTGAGGGGAGTGTCCGCGGGGCCGACTGGGCCCGCGGGAATGATCGCCGCGAGCGGCGCTTCGCCCGACGCGAAGAACGAGGTTTCCCGCGTGCGCAGGCGCAGGAGGCGCAGCACCGCCCATCTTCCCTCGCGCACCGCTTCGCAATCCGCGCGCTCCACCAGCGTCCTGGGTCGGCCGTCGGCGGTCAGCGGCGCAGGCAGGACCACCCTTGCGTCCGTCACCGCGATCCCCGTCGGCTCGATCCGTCCCGCGAGGAGCGCCGCGAGGCCGAGCCGCAGGTCGATGCGGGCGGCGGTGACCACTCCGTCCCCCGCGCCGTCGAAGCCCAGCGTCACGTCCTCCGCGCGCAAGGATCGGTCGGGATTCACCATCAGCGCGCGGGCCGCGAAGCGGATGCCCTTCGTCGCCAACGCCTCGGCCGTCTCGGAGAGCAGCCGGTCGGGCAGGCGTACGGGCCGGTCGTTATGGGCGAGCCAGAGCAGCGTCAGCTGGCAGGGAAGCAGCAGGAGGAGGCAGGTGCGGACGAGGCCGCGCAGGAAGCTCCTGAGCGCCGGACGCCGCGACGCCCGGCTCATCGGGGCGCCGGCGGGGCCAGCAACGGCGTCACCACCTCGGCCTGGGCGGACTCCAGCAGGAATTCGTCAGGGTCGGCCTCGTCCCTCAGAAGCAGCGTCCGTGCGTTGACCGGGCCGGAGCAGAGGTAGGTGCGGAAGGTCTCGGCCGCTTCGCCGGCTCCGCCCGCGGCCCGGTCCGTCACGCGGATCTCGAAACGCCAGCCTCCGGCACCCGTGTCGCGGTTGGGAAATTCCGCGGCCCGTAGGTCGGCCATCACCGCCGCAAGCCTGCGTGCGGCGGAAGGTTCGAGTGCGCCCTTGCCGGTCCACCCGCCGTCGGGACCGAGCCTCGCCTCTCCGAGCACGGCGCCGTCCTCCTTGCGCGTGATGCGCAGACCCGTCACGCGGGCGCCCTGGGGCAGGGCCGCAACCGTCCTGCGCCGCCATGCCTGCGGCTCCACTTCCAGGTGGCCGCCGTAGAGCGCCGCGAGGTCGCAGACCGCTCCCAGCGGGGCGCCTTTGGCCTGCACGAGCCCCGCGCCGGGCCTGCCTTCGGGGTCGTTCGAGAAGCCCACGGCCATCCGTTCGCCGCCGAACTCCAGTTCGACCGAGTGCAGCGGCGCGCCGTTCGTCCTCGCGGTCGCGGGCAGGGAGACGTCGGCCTTGGTGCGCAGCGCTCGCAGTCCGGCCAGCCCTTCGAGGAAACGGCTGACGACGCCGGCGTCGGCCTCGCGGCGCCGGGTCGCCGTCGAGCCGGGCGTGACCGGAATCTCCCAGCGCGGCTCGTTGCCTGCGGAGTCGATGCGATGCAAAGTCAGGGACCGTCCGCCCGAGGACAGCGTGAAGCCGGTGACGAGCGCGGGGTCGAAGTCGGCGGGCCGGGAGGGAGCCAGGGCCTGCGCCGCGTTCCTCCACGCCGCCGTCCTCTTCGTCTCGATCAGGAACGTGGAGGGATTCTCCTCGAGCCGGGCCCAGGAGAGGCCCGCGGCCTCGGCCGCCGGCTTCCCGACGAGCAGCACCTGCCTCTTCGCGTTTCCTTCCACCGCGATGCGCAGCGAAGGTGAGGCGAGTCCCGTGGCGTCTTCGGGCCCTTCCTGGAATCGGGCGGCGCGTAGCCCGGTCAGGTCCGCGACCGCCTGCGCCGCGGCCTCCTGGTCGGCCAGCGCGTCGAAGGGCGCCTCAAACCTCCACTCCGGGCCTCCGTTGCGACGTCCGGGCCGCGTCCTGGATTCCGAAAGGATGGAGACGGTCCCGCCCCCTTCGGACTTGATGGATACGGACCGGGCTTCGAAGTCCGCGACCTCGAACACCTTGTCGACCCGGTAAGATTCAGGCTTGGCGGAGAGCGCCGATCCCATGGCCTCGGCGAGCGGCAGGATGCGCCGCCCGTCGTCGGAGAGCAGGAACAGGTTCCGCGTGGCGGGCTGCAGTCCCGCCCGGGCCTCGACCGTGAGCCCGCTTTCACCCGTCACGCGAAGCGTCCAGCGGGGCTTGTCGAGTCCGTAGGCGGCGAGTCCCTGGGGCCCGGCCTCGGCGGCGGCGAAGCCCGCGTCGGTGGTGATGAAGCGGAGCTCGTCGACCAGCCGTTGCACGGCCCACACGTTCGCCTGCCACTCGAACGGCTCGGTGACCTTCCAGAGTCCGGCCCTGCGTTCCAAGGTCAGCCGCTGCGCGCCGTCGGTGACGGACAGCCGAGCTGGCTCCGCGGGGAAGAGCTGCTGTCGTTCGACGGCCGGCGCCCGGTGCGAGGAGGTCGCCCTCCAGACGAGGGCGAACGCCGCCAGGTTGGCCAGCAGCAGAATGATCGTGGTCCTCGACGGCCGCATCCGGCGCTAGTTTCTGCGGCGCCACACGGAAACCGCAAGCCCGACCACCAGTGCGGTCAGCGGCACGCCGGCGAAGCGCAGCCCCAGTGCCCAGAAGTCCGACGAGGTGGCCGTCAGCTGGAAGGCCGCCGCGCCGCGGTTGGGCAGTGAGACCGCGCGGTCGCGGTCGGTCAGCCAGGCCGCGCACTGCATCATGAAGGCGCGGTTGCCCCCGCGGCCCAGACGCTCATTGGCGGCGATGTCGGAGGTGCCCACCACCACGAGACGCCCGCCCGTCCCGCCGGCGCCCTGGCGGATGCCGGTCGCGCGTTCGGCGGCGGCGGCGACGCACACCGGGCCCGGCTGGTCGCGCGAGGCGTCGAAACGCAACGGACGCCGGGCCGGCTCGGCTTCGCCCCAGGCGGCGTCCGAGGAGAAGATGAGCTGCCAGACGCCGAGCGTGCTGTCCGGCGCGCTGCCCTCGTCGAATTTCGCCGGACGGAGGCGCGCGGCCACCAGCGGCAGGTCCTGGTCCTGCAGGACCTTGGTGAGGGGGTGTCCGCGCGCGTCCAGCCGGACCAAGGCGATCTCGCCGGAGGGCGTGCGTCGGGCCGGGTCCGGCTCCTGCAGCTCCGCGTCGGGCGAGAAGACGCCCCACTCGGAGAGCAGCGGGTCAAGTCCGTGCTCGCGGCCCGGGTCGAGCAGCGCCAGAGCCCGTCCGTTGCGTTCCATCAGGTAGCCTCGGAGCCTGGCCGTCTCGGCCTGAGAGAACGCGGCCTGCGGGCCGGCGATCAGGACCATCGACGCGTCCCGCGGGATCTCCGGCGCGACCGCGAGGTCCAGGGCCCGCACCTCGAAGTTGCGCGCCCGGAGGAGGAGGGAGAGCTGGGACAGCCCGCGGGCCTGCGAGACGTCCTCGAGTCCGAGTTCGCCGTGACCACGGGTGACGTAGCAGACCGCCGCACGGTCCTCCGTGACCTCGATGAGGGCGGACGTCACCGCCTCCTCGCCGCGGAAGGCGCCCGAGGCGTCGGTGAGCTCTTTCTTCCGCACGTACCTGGCCCGGCCGTTGCAGGTGAGGATCAGGGCGGTGTCGGCCTCTGGCGCGCCGTGCCGTGCCGCCACCTCCGAGAGCAGGGGTGCGTTGCGTCCGCCTCCCACGGTGTCGATCCGGAACCAGGTGGCGCCGCCCCGTCCCGCCTCCAGGGCGTAGGCGTCGAGCAGGCGGAGCAGGCGCGGGCGCAGCAGGCGCGACTCGTCCGAGCCGTCACCCGCGAGGACGAGCGCGCGCACCCAGCCCACGTTGAGGCCTTCTCCGACCGGACTGCGCCGTCCCGCCACGCGCACCGTCTCCGCCGACTCGGGCGCGAGGGAGTGGCGTCGGTCGGCGCTCAGGTCTTCGCGCAGGCGGAAGGACGGCAGGGAGGCGAGGAAGTTGACCGCGACGGCCAGCGCCAACGCCAGCAGGGCCTGCGCGGTCCGGTTCAGCCGGCGCACGGGACGCACGGAGGCGAAGTCGTCGGGCGCCTGCCTCATGATTCCTGCCCCTCCAGGGCGAGCACGGAGAGTCCCAGGCAGAGCAGGGTGCCCGTGGCGTAAAGGACCAGCGGCCGCGAGTCGATGACGCCGGAGGCGAAGTCCTGCAGGTGTCCGAACGTGCGCAGGTGGTCGGCGGGCTCGCGCAGCCAGCCCATCCACTCCCAGCTTTCGACGGGCAGCGAGTCGATGGCGCCTCCTGCGGCGGTCATCGCGAGCAACGCGATGAAGGTGAGCAGGGCCGCCAGCGCCGGGCTCCGGGTGACGCAGCTGCAGAGCACCCCCGTCGCCACGTGCATCAGGCCGCTGGTCAGCACGAACGCCAGTCCGCCCCAGAGGGCCACGGGGTCGGCCAGCCGTTCGTCGCCGGGGGATCCCAGTCGCTGTTCCGTGAGTCCCGGGAACGCGGTGAAGGCTACCCACAGCAGGGCCCAGACGGTCCATGTCGAAAGGAACTTCGCCCACACCACCGACGCCGCGCTGGCCGGCGTGGTGAGGAGCGCGGCCAGTGTGCCCGACCTTCGTTCCTCGGCGAAGGTGCGCATGGTGAGCAGCGGCAGGATGAAGAGCAGCGGGACCCAGAAGAGGCGGAAGGTCCCTTCCGTCGGGGTCCATGGGGTGGGCACCCGGCTGCATTCCAGGACGGCGAACCAGTGAACGGCGCCCATGAGGGCGAGGAAAAGCGCCGCGACCGACCAGGTGGCGCCGGACAGCAGTGCGCAGCGCAGCTCGTGGACGAGCAGCACGCGGAAGTGCCTCATGTCAGGAACGCCGCCTCTCCCCGGGCGAACGGCGGGTCGCGGCGAGGAAGATCTCCTCCAGGCCGAATCTGTCCTCCGAGGCCTCCCTCAGGCGGAGTCCCGCCAGCGCGAGTCCGGAGGCAAGCGACTCCAGGGCGGGCGAGCCGGCCGGGAGTGAGAGGCGCGTGCGACGCCAGCCGTCCTCCTCCCCCGCGTCCTCCGCGACGGCGGCGGGGTCCAGCGTGCGCGCCGCGGCCAGCACGGCCGCCGCGTCCTCGCGCGCCACCACGGTGAAGGAAGCCGCGGGCCGCAGCTCACGCCGCAGGTCCGCTGGTCTGCCCTGCGCGACCAGCCGCCCGCGGTTGATGATCACGACCTTGTCGCAGACCTGTTCTACCTCGTGCAGGATGTGGCTGGAGATGAGCACCGCCATCCGCCCCCGCAGCGAGCGGATGAGGTCGCGGATGCCGAGGATCTGGTGCGGGTCGAGTCCGATCGTGGGCTCGTCGAGCAGCACGACCTTCGGCTCCGCCAGCAACGCGTCCGCGATGCCGACGCGCTGCCGGAATCCCTTGGAGAGCTGGCCGATGAGCCGTCCCGAGGCGCGGCGCGCGAGGTCACAGTCCTCCATGACCTTCGCCACGCGCGCCTTCACGCGGGCGGGCTCCACGTCCTTCAGCCGTGCGCGCAGCGTGAGGTACTCCTCCACGCGGAGGTCCTCCGGCAGCGGGTTGTTCTCCGGCATGTAGGCCATGCGACGCTTCGCGGCCGCCGGATCCAGCGCCACGGAAGCCCCCCAGATGGAGGCCCTTCCGGACGTCGCCGCCATGGTCCCCGCCAGGATGCGCAGGGTGGTCGACTTGCCGGCTCCGTTTGGACCGAGGAATCCGACCACCTCGCCCGGGGCCACGGAGAAGCTCAGGTCCTCGATCGCGGTCAGTGAGCCGTAACGCTTGGTCAGCCCTTCCGCCGCCACCGCTGCCTCGGGCTTTTCGGCATCTGGTATCATGGCGGTGGTTCGGCTGCGTGCGTCTCGTCCTGAGACCGCCGCCGGTCTCACTTGGCCGCGGGAGCGGCGGTGAGCGAGGGCTCGGAGCGGACGAGGAAGGCCTTGTCCTGCTGCCAGACGTTGTCCGGGCGCAGGCGCCGGTCCATCGCGTTGAGCCACTTCGCCGCTTCGGCGGAATCGCCGCGCGCGACGGCGAGGTTGGCCAGGCTGAGCATGGCCAGGCCGCGTAAGGTCTCCGGGGCGGACGGCTCGTCGGCGACGGCGGCGACGGCGGCCTCGGCGCCCTTGTCGCCGAGCTCCGTCCGGGTCAGTCCGGCGTAAAGCCGGGCGCGCAGCGCGAGCGCGCGCACGGCGGGAGCCTCGCCGGCCTTACCGGCGGTGACGGCCGCCTCGTCGTAGGCCTTGGCGGCTTCGGCGAGCTTACCGGCCCGCTTGAGGTCGTCGCCGACTTCCGCCAGCGCGACGGCGGCCAGCGGATCGCCGGCGTGGCGCGCCGCGAAGGCGCGACGCGCGGCTTCGTCCTGACAGGCGGCGTACTCGGCGCCGACTTCCTCGCGCCGCGCCTGCTGCCAGAAATGATGTCCGATGGCGGCCAGGATGCCTAGGATCACGAGGCTGGTCCCCCTCACGATGAGGGTCTTGTTGCGCTCCCAGAAGAGCCACAGACGGTCCTCGGCGTCGGCGTTGGCGAAATCATCGTCCACGACGACCAGGTTGCGGTCATCGTCGGCCGGCGGCCGCTTCTTGGCGCTGTCGTCTGACATGGGTGGGATACGCTTGCGAGGGGTGGAGGGGTGTCAATCCCCGCCTCCCCCGCTCCGGGCTTGTGCCCGCCCGTCCGGGGCCAAGGATGCCACCCCCCGATGAGCACCGCTGACACCCTCGCCGCCCTGAAGTCCGCCGCCAAGTCCGGCAGTCTTTCTCCCGCCGCCCTGGACAATGTCAGTGGCTGGCTCGAATCCGGCGCCCTGCCGCCGGAGGCCCTCGCCGCCTTGGACGATCTGGCCGCAAGGGGGTGCTGGGGGGAGCTGGAGGACCGTTTCTACAAGGGCATCGCCTTCGGCACGGGCGGCATGCGCGGCCGCACGGTGGGCCGGGTGTCGGCCGCGGGGGAGCTGGACGCCGCGGGAAGGCCGGTCCGCGCGGCGGTCGGATCCGCCTGCCTCAACGACGTCAATGTCCTGCGCGCCGCCATCGGCCTGTACCGGCACGTCTCCACCGCACATCCTTCGCCCAGGATCGTCGTGGCGCACGACGTCCGTCACTTCTCCCGCCACTTCGCCGAACTGGTCGCCTCCGCCTGGACGCGGCTCGGCGGCGAGGCCCATCTCTTCGCCGGCCCGCGTTCGACCCCGCAGCTCAGCTTCACCGTGCGCCACCTGGGCGCGCAGGCCGGGGTGGTCATCACCGCCAGTCACAATCCCAGCCACGACAACGGCTTCAAGTGCTGCCTGGGCGACGGCGGACAGGTGACTCCGCCCGCGGACGCCGCGATCGTGTCGGAGGTCGGCCAGCTGGGTCCGGCCGAGGTCGCCGACTTCATGGACAAGGACCTCGGCGGGGTCCTCACGGTCGGGCCCGACGCCGAGGAGGCCTACCTGGCCCGGCTCGTCGAAGCCGCGGTCGACCCCGAGGCGCTGGCCCGCCACGCCCCGCGCGTCGTCTTCACGAATCTCCACGGCACCGGTGACGTCATGATCGAGCCGGCGCTCCGCCGTCTCGGCGTCGACCCTCTGCTGGTCGACGAGCAGCGCGAGCACGACGGCGCCTTCCCCACGGTCTCCTCCCCCAATCCCGAGAGTGCGGCGGCCTTCACCCTCGCCCTGCGTCTGGCGTCGGAGAAGGGCGCCGACGTCATCCTCGCCACCGACCCTGACACCGACCGGGTCGGCGCCGCGGTGCCCTTGCCCGAGGGCGGACACCGCCTGCTCAACGGCAACGAGGTCGCGGCCCTCCTGGCCGAACACCGCATCTCCGCCCTCAAGGACGCCGGCGTGCTGCCCGCCGCTGGTTCGCCCAACGCCGCGGTCCTGAAGTCGCTCGTCACCACCCCGCTCGTCGCGGCCGTCTGCGCCCGCCACGGCGTCCGCTGCGTCGAGACCCTGGTCGGATTCAAGTGGATCGCGCGCAAGCTCGAGCGCTGGTCGCGCAAGCTGGCCGAGCAGGCCGGGCCCGAGGCGCCCCTGCTGCCCCTGCGTCGGCGCGCCCCCCTGGCGCTCCGCCATTCCTGCCTGTTCCTGTTCGGCGCCGAGGAGAGCTACGGCTACCTGGCGGACGACGCCGTGCGCGACAAGGACGCCAACGCCGCGGTGCTCCTGCTCGTCGAATACGCCGCGGTGCTCCGCTCGCGCGGCCGCACGCTCCTCGATGCGCTCGACGCGCTGCACCTCAGCCACGGGGCCCACCACGAGGACCGGCTGGACCTCGCCTTCGAGGGCGCGGAAGGCGCGGCCGCCATCCGCCGGCTCGTCGCCTCCTGGCGCTCAGCCCCGCCCGCCACGGTCGACGGGTCCAAGGTGGTCCGCGTCACGGATTACGAGCGCGACGAGGTCCTCGACGCCGAGGGCGAGCGCATGCCTCCGGAGGAGTTCCTCGTCATCGACCTCGCCGACGGACGCCGCGTCGCCGTGCGCGCCTCCGGCACCGAGCCCAAGGCGAAGTTCTACGCCTTCACGCGCGCGGAGGTCGCCGACGCCGATGACCTGGCCGCCGCCCGTGACCGCGCCCGCAAGTCCGCCCTCTCCCTGCGCGCCTGGCTCGAGGCCGACGCCCGTCGCCGCGCCAAATGAACGTTTCCATGAAAAAGCTGCCCCTCCTCCTGCTGCCTCTGCTGTCAGGCTGCGCCACGCCCGAAGGCGACGGATCGTTCGTCACGGAGAAGACGCCCGCCGCGGCGGCCCTTTCCGGAGAGTCCTCCTCGGGCGACTATGCGGACCGCGTCCGTTCGGCCAATCAGCGCAATGACGACCGCCTGATCAAGGGCGACTGGCGCGGCGCGCGGCCCGCCGTCGGACCCGGCCCGGACCTTCAGCGGCCCTGAGCGTCCTTCGGGCGCAGCTCGGTGCGGAAGTGCGCCCGGAAGTAGGCCTCGACCGCCTCGGCCACCGCCTTCGCCGTCGCGGCCCGGCGTTCATCCGTGTCCCGCATCGGTCCCGGCACCTCGAACTGGATCCCGTCCAGCTGGGCCTTGTCGCGTGAGCCGTGCGCCGCGATGTCGAAGGCGCCGTTGAAGTAGGGTTCCTCCTTCTCCGGACGCTGCAGGTGCGAGGGCACCGCCGCCACGCCGCGTTCCTCAAGGAGCCCGCCCATGCTGCTCCTGCCGCGCACGAGTTCGGAGAAGCCGGCCTGCGTGCGCTCGGCGAGCCAGCGGATCGAGGACTTGCGCCGGAAGGACGGGTCGTGATCGAGCTTCGCATCGGGCTGGCGCAGGTCTTCGGCGGTGAGCAGGTAGCCGAGCTCCATGCGCTTCTTGGGGTGTCCGTGGGAGTGCACGTCGAGATAGAGTCCGTGCGGGACGCGCCCTAGGACCTCGCGCTCGGCCTCGTCGATCATCGCATGGTATTCCTTCCAAACCTTCTCGGCGGCGGGATCGCCCTGCGCGCCCTCCTTGATGTCGCGATTGCAGTCGACCTTGCGGCGGGAGAGGTCGCAGACGACGAGGTGCGGGGCCCGGCCGAAACGCGCGCGCATGGCGTCACGGATGGCGGTCGCCAGCGCCGCGGCGTGCGAGTCGCGCACGATGACGCCGGTCTTGCGGTCGGCGATCTCCGCCGGCCTGGCGGCGCCGTCGTGCGGGACGGAAATCACCACCTGCAGCTCGCCCGGCCAGTGTCGGATGTAGCCCGACTCGCTCTTCCGAAAATCGGCCGGCGCGGCCGGTTCCGCCGCGGAAAGGGCCGCGCAAAGGAAGATGAACGCTAGTAGGATGCGGCGCAGGGGCATGACGCAAGGATGCTCCGCGTCCCTCCGGGGTCAAGGTTCGGTCAGCGCGTCGCTCCGCCTGAAAGAAGCGCCCGCACGGCCGAATCTTCGGCGACGTCGTCGCTCGTCGCGGCGCCGCCGATTCCCTCCAGGAGCACGAAACGCATGCGGCCGCTGCGCACCTTCTTGTCGCGCCGCATGGCCGCGAGCAGGCGGTCGAGCGGCAGCGGCTCGCGCAGCCGGTCGGGCAGGCCGTGCGCCGTCAGCGCGGCGCGCACCTGCTCCGCCTGGGCGGCGGTGCAGCGGCCCAGTTCGGCGGAGAGCGACGCCGCCATCGCCAGCCCGATCGCCACCGCCTCGCCGTGCAGGTAGGCGCCGTATCCCGCCGTCGCCTCGACGGCGTGTCCGAACGTGTGGCCGAGGTTGAGCAGAGCCCGCCCGCCCTGGTCGCTCGTCTCCCGCTCGTCCCCCGCGACGACCGCCGCCTTGATCTCGACGCAGCGGCGCACCACCGCGGGCAGCAGCGGGTGCTTCCAGGAGAGCGGCGCGTTCTGCTCCAGCAGGCCGAAGAGGTCGGCGTCCGCGATCAGCCCGTGCTTGATGACCTCCGCCATGCCGGCGGCGAACTCACGCTCCGGCAGCGTGCCCAGCAGTTCGGTGTCGGCGAAGACCGCCGTGGGCTGGTGGAAGGCGCCCACGAGGTTCTTGCCGGCCGGGAGGTTGATCCCCGTCTTGCCTCCGACCGAGCTATCGACCATCGCGAGCAGCGTCGTCGGCATCTGCATGAACTCGACGCCGCGCTGGTAGGACGCCGCGGCGAAGCCGGCGAGATCGCCCACGACGCCGCCGCCGAGCGCGAAGACCGCACCGTCCCGCGCGACGCCGTTGTCGGCCAGGAAGTCCCAGCAGCGCGCGGCCTCTTCGGCCGACTTGGCGGTCTCGCCGTCCTTCGCCGTCACCAGCACCGGCATCAGGCGGCCGAGCTCCGCCAGCAGGTCCGGCATCGCGCGCGCCACGGCGGGCGAGGTCACGGCCGCGCAGCGACGGCCCGCGTCCACCCGCGCCTTGGCGGCGGCCAGCGCCTCGCGTCGGACGCCGGCGCCGATGCGCACGGGGTAGGAGCGGCTGCCCAGTTCGACGGTGACGGTCTCGGCCGGCATGCCGTCACGCTGGCGTGCGCCCGAGACGGAGGCAAGAAAGCCTTATGGCGCCAGCCCGACCGCCGCGCGCGCGTAGGCCCGCGCCTCAAAGGGCTGCAGGTCCTCCGCGCCCTCGCCCACGCCGATGAAGCGGACCGGCACGCGCAGTTCACGCACGGCCGCGACCAGCGCGCCGCCCTTCGCGGTGCCGTCGAGTTTGGTGACGATCAGGCCGGTGAGCCCGACGGCCTCGTGGAAGACGCGGGCCTGCTCGAGCGAGTTGGAGCCGAGTGAGCCGTCCAGCACCAGCCAGCGCTCGTGCGGGGCGCCGGGCAGTGCCTTGCCGGCGACGCGCGTCACCTTGCGCAGCTCCTCGAGCAGGTGGGCCTTGGTGTGCAGACGTCCCGCGGTGTCGAGGAGCGTGACGTCGCGACCCCGCGCCGTGGCCGCGCGCACGGCGTCGAACGCCACCGCCGCCGGGTCGGCGCCGGCGGCTCCGCCCACCGTCTCGGCTCCGACGCGCGCCCCCCAGGCCGCGAGCTGCTCGCCCGCGGCCGCGCGGAAGGTGTCGCACGCCCCGAGCAGGCAGGTGCGGCCTTCTCCCGCCCAGCGCGCGGCAAGCTTGGCCGCGGTCGTCGTCTTGCCCGCGCCGTTCACGCCCAGCAGCATGACCACCAGCGGGCCCTGCGCCGGGTGCGCGAGGGGCGGCGGCGGTCCGCCGAGGGCGCGCTCAAGCGCGGCGGCGGCCGCCTCCGCCGGTCCGGCCGTCCGCAGCGCGGCCTCGGATTTCCAGGCCTCCTGCGCGGCGCCCACGACCTCGTCCGCCGTCTCCGGTCCGAAGTCCGCCGCGATCAGGCGCTCGCGGAGCTCCTCCGCGGCGCGCCCGTCCATGGGGCGTGACAGCAGGTTGGAGAGCGCTTCGGCGGTGCGTCCGAGGCCGGCGCGGAGACGGTCCAGGAAGCCGCCCATCGGCTCAGCCCGCGGTCCGCGGGTCGCGGGGCAGCTCGCCCTTGTAGCGGTCGAGGATGCCATTCACGAAGCGGCGCGACTCCTCCGTGGAGAACTCCTTCGCGATGTCCACCGCCTCGTTGATGCTCACGACCGGGGGGATGTCCTCGCGGCCCATCAGCTCGTGCACGCCGAGGCGCAGTACCGCCAGGTCCACCTTGGCGATGCGCTCGAAGGACCAGTTGCTGGCGAGCCGGGCGATCACGCCGTCCACCGTCGTCACTTCGCGGATGACGCCGTGGATCAGCTCCTCGGCGAAGGCGTAGTCCTCCCGCTGCTCCGGCTGTTCGGCGAAGAAGTCGTGCAGGCCCGTGACCAGGTCGGGATGGCGCTGGACTTCCCAGCTCACCAGGAAGCGCATGGCGGCGACGCGCGATTCGTGACGTCGGTTGCGCCTGCCCTGCGCCGGGGCGCGCTCGGCCCTCTCCTCGGCCATCACGAATCTCACCTCGACGCCGGCCGTCAGCGTGTGGCGCTGGAAGGCGCCCAGCGTGCCCGGACCGGGCTCATGCACGATCACGAGCCGCAGGTGGCGCCGGCCGGCGGCGGTGTCCAGCGCGGACTCCGGCAGCGGGCCCGTGACGCGGCAGCCGGTGGCGCGGGCGGTGGCCACCACGTCCGCGGCCGCCTGGTCCACGGTGCGGTGGTCCTCGCCGGCGATGCGCAGGCGGACGGATCGGGAGGTCCGGGGCGTTCCGAAGGGATCGGCTTCCATCTCAGTTCTGGGCGAAGGGGTCCTGGCCCTCGCGACGGCGGCGTTCCTCGTCCTCGACCTGGTCCAGCCGCTCGCCCAGCTCGATGCGGTGCAGGGCCATGCTCAGCGCAGCCCGGGCGAACTCGGCTCCGCGGTCGAGCTCGCCCTTACAGCGGGCCTCGGCCTGCTCGCGCGTGTTGGTGACCACGATGCCGTTGATCACGGGCACCTCCGCGCGCAGGCATACGTCCTGGAGCGCCTTGGCCGTTGAGTGCGCGATGACCTCATGGTGCGGGGTGTCGCCCGCGATGACGACGCCGAGCGCGATGACGCAGTCATAGTCTCCGGTCATCGCGGTCATGTAGGCCGCGTAGGGGATCTCGCCCGAACCGGGCACCCGGACGACCCGGATTGCGTCCTCCTTCACCTTCGCGGCGCGCAGGGTCTTCTGCGCGCGGCGGAGGAGCGCCTCGACTAGTTCGCCGTTGAAGCCCGCCGCCACGACCGCGAAACGGAGCTCGGAGCCGTCGACGGCGTCGGGGATGGGCTTGTCCTGGCTCATGTGCTGGAGAACGGAACGGTGATGAAGCCCCGCCCGGCCGCTGCATCAAGCGGAAAACCCCGTCCTTCCTCAGAAGGGCACCTGTTCGACGATTTCGATGCCGTGTCCGCGGAGGCCCACCACCTTGCGCGGGTTGTTCGTGATCAGGCGGAGGCGCCGCACGCCGAGGTGGGCGAGGATCTGGGCGCCGATGCCGTAGTCACGGTCATCCATGCGTCCGAGGCGCACGCCGTCCGCGTCCGCCTCCAGGCCGCCGGCTGGCTGGGCCACGTGCACGATCACGCCCCGTCCCTCCTTGGCCACGGCCTCGAAGCTGGCGCGGAGGGACCGGCCGCCGCCGAACTCGGCGCCGTGGAAGAGGTCGCCGAGGAGGTTCTCGCGCTGCACGCGCACGAGGGTCGGGCCCTCGCCGGGTTCGCCGAGCACGAAGGCGAGGTGCTGGCGTCCGTCCGCGAGTGAGCGGTACGCGCGCAGGCGGAACTCGCCCCACTCGCAGCGGAAGGGAGACTCCGCCACGAGCTCCACGAGGCGCTCGCGCCGCAGCCGGTATTCGATGAGCTGGGCGATGGAGACCATGCGCAGGCCGAACTTCGCCTTCATCTCCGTGAGCTCGGGCAGGCGGGCCATCGAGCCGTCCTCATTGAGGATCTCGCAGATGACGCCGCTCGGATGGAGTCCGGCGAGCGAGGCGAGGTCGACCGCGGCCTCGGTGTGCCCGGCCCGCTGCAGCACGCCACCCGGCCGGGCGAGCAGGGGGAAGATGTGTCCCGGCCGCACGAGCTGCTCGGGGCGCGCGGCGGGGTCCGCCAGGATGGAGATCGTCCGCGCGCGGTCGTAGGCGCTGATCCCGGTGGTGACGCCCTCGGCCGCGTCGACCGAGACCGCGAAGGCCGTGCGCATCGACTCGCGGTTGTCCGGCACCATCTGGGCGATGCCCAGCCGGCGCATCTGGGGCTCGACGGTGGGGACGCAGATGAGCCCGCGGGCGTGCCGGATCATCATGTTCACCGTCTCGGGGTTCGCCTTCGAGGCCGCCATCACGAGGTCGCCCTCGTTCTCCCGGTTCTCGTCGTCCGTGACGATGATTAGGCGTCCCGCGGCGATGTCCGCGAGCGCCTCCTCGATCGTGTCGAACGGTTGCGGCATGGGCTGGGAGGGTCGAACTTGGCGGTTCGTCCCGTCCCTGCAAGCGGCGAAGCGCCCCTCAGGAGGCCTTCTTGGCCGCCTTCTTCTTGGCGGCCGCCTTGCCCTTGGCCGCGACGGGCGCCGGCTTCGGCATCGCCGCCATGTCGGCCGCGACCTTCTCGGCCGTCTCCTTCCAGGAGGCCTTGGGCTCCGCCTTGGCGCTCCACAGGGAGAAATTGCGGAAGGTGGCGGATTGTCCCGAGCAGGTGAAGCCGGGGTTCACCTTCGGGGTGCGGAAGAGCTCGCTGCGGCCGAACCCGCTGATCTTGCCGTCCACCGTGGCCACCAGGGTGTCCCCGACCATCTCGAGCACGACCTTGTGCCAGGTGCCGGCCTCGAACGCATGGGCGGTCGTCAGGAAAGCGACGGCCTTGTCGGGGCCTTCGTGGTCGTTGTCGTCGCGCTGGATGCGCAGGGTCGTCGGCGTCACGGCCACGCGCGCCATGTGATCCTTCTCGGCGTTGATGCTGAGGGAGACCGACTTCGCGCCGTCGAGGCGGAATTCGAAGGCGATGACGAGTCCGTCGAGCTTCTGGGTGAGGCGGCTCACGGCGCCGTGCTTGTCCTCCGGCAGCTCCTCGCCGCGGATGCCTTCCGCCGTGCGCTCCCACTTGCCTTTCGCCACCTTCCAGGCGGCGGCCTCGGCGTCCTTCGTCAGGGCGTCGACGACGAGCGCCTTCTCAGGCTGCGCGAGCAGGGTGGCGGGCGGTTCGGCGGCGCACAGCGGGGCGACGAAGGTCAGGAGGGCGAGAAGACGGCGGGACATGGCGGGGATGGTTTCCTCTGAAACAGCGGAAATGCGCGTTGGTTGCGATTATTCGTAGGTCAGCTGGGCCGAGAGGACCGCGTCGTCGTCGGAGACGAACCGCACCCAGTAGGCGTTGAGCGCCGGCTCGAAGGCGTGGACGACTGTCTGTCCGGCGGGCACGTCGAAGGCGCGGTAGGCGTGGGAGCGTCCGTCTCCGGCGACGTCGAGCGTGACGGCCACGCGCACGAGCTTCGAGCCGTGGTTGCGGAGCGTGAGCGTCTTCCGGTCATAGCCGGTCATGAGGTACGGATCGGAGGGCGCGCCTTTCCGGACGGCGGTCTTCTTCCACGGTCCGCCGAAGCCGCGCGGCTTGCCGAGCTGCCAGAGGTCGTCGGCCGCCCCGGCCCACACGGCGGCCTTGCCGTCCTCGGAGCGGATGACGTGACGGTTGCCGCTTCCCGCGGCGGGGTCGATCCCGCTCAGCACGAGCAGTCCGCGGTAGGAGCAGTAGTCATGCACGGCCGCGTCGCTGGTCGCGACCGGGCGCATGCGGATCGCGCCCTTGGCGTTGAGGGCGGGCAGTTCGTAGAAGGTGCCGTGCGCCTGGAGGAGGTCGCGCTCAGTGCAGACCTCCCGGGCCTTGCGCAGCGCCGAGCGGGCGAGGAGGGCGTCGAAGGCGGCGTTGCGCGGGTCGCCCTCGGCGAAGGCACGGGGCAGGCGCCAGCGCACGCCGCCCTCCTCGAAGATCACGGAGGCGTCGTCCGCGGTGACGATGCCCTGAGGGATGGGCGTGCTCTTCTCGACGTAGGCGGCGACCTTCGGGTCGGCCATCTTCGTCAGCTTCAGGTCCGCGGACAGCTCGTACGCTTCGCCAGGCGTGGTCCGGTCGGGCGTGACGGCCGCCGTCAGGACGGACAGCGTGCGCAGGTTGGCGCCGCGGGTGAGGAGGAACGCGCCTTGCGAGGTCGCGTCGCCGGCCTTGCTGAGCCCTCCGAAAATTTCGCCGCGGTCGGCCGTGCGCCTGTCTTCGGCGGCGTACTGGAAGGCGGCCGATGCCTTGGCGACGTCGCGATCGGACTTCACCCTGATCCAGTCGCCGGCGAGTGCCGCGGGAATCTCAATCCAGCGGGACGGCTCGTCGGCCGTGAGCGTGACTTCGCGCATGGTCCGCCAGGCGCCGTCGCCACGCGCATCCACCTCCAGGGTGAAGGTGGTGGGCGCGGCGCGGTCGTGCGTGAGGAAGGCCGCGCGCTTGGCGAAGCCCGCGAGGAGGAAGGGGTCGGAGGGGACCCCGGCCTTGACGGGTTCGTCGACCCAGACGCTGCCGCGGCCGAGCGCCGGGCCGAGCCTGTCCGGCGTGTCGGGCGAGGTGAACCAGAGGTTGGACTGTGACTGGCCGGGGCCGGCGAGCGCGCCCTTGGCGGGACGCTTGTTGAGGAACTCCGACTTCGCGGTGTCGTCGCAGCCGAAGACCAGCCTGTCATTCCAGCGCGTGAAGTCGCCGATGACCTTGAGGTAGGCGGAGCGGGGCGCGATGCCGGCCGACTGCTTCGCGGAGAAGTCGGCGGGGAATCTCCAGAAGAGCCCGTGCATGGTCATCAGGCGCGAGCCTTCCTCGCCGATGTCACGGATGCGCGGCCACTCGGTGTTCCAGCCGTGCGCGCCGTCATACGAATGGCTGCCCTTGGGCAGGCGGTAGCTCGTCCACCTTCCGTCCTCCATCACCATGAGGATGAGCGAGCGATGGTCCCAGCCGATCGACCACACGGGATCCTTCGCCGGATCGGCGTTGCCGGCGAGTCCGCCGGGTCCGGTGACCTCGGTGAACTGGTTGCGGCGGACGAGGCTCCAGTTCCCCTCGCCGTTCCACGAGCCGAGCGCGCCGCTGACGACGGCCGGATCGGTCAGCGCCTCCTTGCTGCGCTCGCCGTTGTTGGCGAGGATGACCAGTCCCTGTCCGGAATAGAGCCCCTTGCCGTGGTAGCCGGGCAGCGTCGAGGTAATCGTCGCCGGGTCGGTCTCGGCAGTCTGCCCCGGCTTGGGCTTGTTCATGATCTCCCTGATGAGCCCTTTCACCGCGAGCGTGCGCACGTCGACCTCGTAGAGTCCGTCCTCCATCGTCGCGAAGTAGACCTTGTCCGCGGGGGCCGTCAGGTGGCGGGCGTTGCCCGTGAGCCGCCCGGGCATGAGTTTCGGCGGGATGACGCGCACTTCGCGGTCGGCGCCGATGAAGTAGGGGCCGATGATCAGCTGGTTCGACTCCTTGTGGATCATGCGGTTGGCCGGCGTGCCGCCCACGCTTTCCGGCCGCACGATCTGGCGCAGGTCGGGCGTGATCTCGTAGAGTTTGTCGCTCGAACCGAAGGGGAGGTGAGGACCGTAGGTGATGACCCAGAGCCGGTCGGCCCAGGGCACGACGGCGCCGGTGCCGCACTCGCCTTCGTCATTGAAGTAGGCGAGCTCAGGGTGGATGCCCGAGCGTTCGACCGGCGCGGCCGACAGGCCTGCGGCGAGGGAGAGGAAGGCGAGGGCGGCGCGGGGTCGCATGGCCCGAACATCCTGCCGGAGACGGACCGGGGCAAGCGTCCGGCTCAGGCCACCACGGCCAGCCACAGCAACCCGGCCGCCACGGGCGCGCCCAGCAGTCGCCAGGGGTCGCGAGATTCGGCCTGCGAAATCAGCGTCGCGACGAGGAGGGCGCCCCAGAGGGGGGTCGCCCATGCGGGCAGGTTCTCGAGGCGTGCGGTCAGGCCCGGCGCGGCCGCCATGCCTTCCGCCAACCAGCCCATCATCCGCAGCCACGCCGCGGCCAGGCCGTTGAGCCAGGTCGCGCCGACGATCAGCGGCTCCCAGACGGAGCACGCCGCCGAGACCATTCCGAGCAGCAGCGGCGGCGCCGAGAGCGGCACCAGGACCAGGTTGGCGAACACGCCTCCCCAGCTCGCCGTGCCGAACGCCGCCAGGGTGAGCGGCGCGCCGGCGACGCTGGCGGCGAAGGAGACGCAGAGTCCCGCCGTGAGCGCGCGGCGCGCGGACGAGCGCAGACGGTCGCCGAGGCTCCGTGCCGAGCGTGGCGTGGAGAGCTCGGCGACGTCGGGCGCCGCCAGCGTTTCCGCCGCCGGTCCGCCGGAGAGCAGCAGCGCGAGCACGGCGAGGTAGCTCAGCTGGAAGCCGGCGTCGGCGCAGGCCTCGGGGCTGAGGACCAGCGTGATGAAGCAGGCCGTGCCCAGCGCGTGCACGGGCACCGCGCCCCGGCCGATGGCTCGGCCCGCCCAAAGGCACGCCGCCATGATCCACGCGCGCGTCGCCGAGGGTGCGGCGCCGGTGACCTGCACGTAGGTCCAAAGCAGCGCGAGTCCGACCAGCCCCGCCGCCAGTCCGGGCAGCCGCAGCCGCCGTGCCGCCCATTCCATGGCCGCCGCCATCCCCGCGATGTGCAGGCCGCTGATCGCGAAGAGATGCAGCGTGCCCGTGCGCTCGAACGCCTTGCGTTCGGACGGCGGGATCAGCGCCGTGCGGCCGAGCATCGTCGCCGCCAGCAGCGCGCCGCCTTCGGGATCCTCCCAGGGCAGCGTCCGCAGCCAGCGGTCGAGACGGTCGCGGCTCGCCGCGCACCAATTGCTGAAATCCGACGCCGGTTCGAGCACGCCGAGGCTCCTCGCTCCGGCCAGCCTCAGCGTCGCTCCCTGTCCGCGCGCCCACGCCGCATACCCGCCTGATTCACCGGTCAGGGAGGAGAGCCTCCCCGAGAGTTTCAGTTCCGCACCGGCCGCCGGGCACGCGCCCTTGCCCGAGATCACCAACCGCCGACGATGGTACGGCCCGTCCCGGTCGGTGACCGCGCCCATCCCGGTCCATCCCTCCGACGGATCGGCCCGTGGCGTCGCCCGCTCGATGCGGACCGAGAGTTCTTCGAAGAAGCGTCTCACCGCGACCTCCGAACGCGGAGCCTTGCGCAGATGATGCCAGGCGCAGCCCAGGCCGACGCCCGCCGTCACGAGGAGGACGTGGGCGAGCGCCGTCCGTGCGTGCGCCGGCCACAGCAGGACCAGGGCCGCTCCCGCGACGGCGAGCGGCGCGCCCGCGGGCACGTCCCACGCCGCGTCCGCCGCGCAGCCCGCCAGCAACGGCAGCGCCAGCCACAGGGAGGGGGAGTGCCCGAAGCGTGAGGGCTTCAGTCCTTCTTCTTGATCCAGGGGGTCGGGCCTTGCCATGGGCGGAGGCCTGACGTGTCCGCTTCCAGACTCGCGACCTCGGCCCGCAGGGAATCCCAAGCCGGGTCTTTGACGATGACCGGCTCATCCAGCAGTTGCTTCAGGGGAATCACGACGAAGCCGCGGGATTTCCACCTAGGGTGGGGCAGGGTCAGGCTGGCGGACGCATGCCCCCCGTCCCGGTGGAACAGCAGGTCGATGTCCAGCGTCCGGGGGCCGTTGCGGTTGGCCGTCCTTTCCCTGCCTGAGCGGGCTTCGATGCCGAGCGTCGCCTTGAGCATTTCCTCCGGATTAATTTCAGAAGACAATGCTGCACAGAGATTTATGAAATCCGGTTGGTCAGCGTACCCCACGGGGGTCGTCTCAAACGCAGGCGATACGGCCATGATCTGGGTGTCAGGCAGACGCCCCATGGCTTCGAGCGCTCGGGCCAGGTTGCCTGCCCGGTCGCCGAGATTGCCGCCCAACCCCACCATGTAATGGACCGTGGAATCCTTCACGCCCGTTCCCGGCGGATCTTGACCGAGATCGCGTCGAAATCGGCCGCGACCGGGGCGAAGGGCTTGGTGACCTCGACCGTCACCGCCTTGACCATGGTGAAAGTGCCCAGAATCCGCGCCGCGATCTGCTGGGCCAGCGTCTCGATGAGGTAGACCGGCTTGCCCTTGAGCTGGGCCTCCACCGTCGCGATCACTTTGCCGTAGTCCACCGTCAGCTTGAGGTCGTCCGTGGCGGCGGCCGGACGGGTGTCCACTTCCAGGTCGACCGAGACCGTGAAACGCTGACCCAACCGGGTCTCCTCGGGGAGGGCGCCGTGGTGGCCGAATGACCGGATGCCTGCGATGCGGATGACGTCCACGACCCGATGAATGAGGTGCGGCCGCGGCGGCGCAAGCGCCATCGGGAGACCCTCCTGCGGTTGTCGGCACTCCCCGCTTGACCGCCCTTACGCGGGCGGCTGACTCTCGCCCTCAACATGCCTAAGCGGACCGACCTTCGATCCATCCTCATCATCGGTTCCGGGCCCATCATCATCGGGCAGGCCTGCGAGTTCGACTACTCCGGGACCCAGGCGTGCAAGGCGCTCCGCGAGGAGGGTTACCGCGTGATCCTGGTGAACTCCAATCCCGCGACCATCATGACGGATCCCGAGACCGCGGACGTCACCTACGTCGAGCCGCTCACCGTCGACTCGGTCGAGCGCATCATCGCCAAGGAGAAGCCCGACGCGCTCCTGCCCACCCTCGGCGGCCAGACCGCGCTCAACCTCTCGCTCAAGCTCGCCCGCACCGGCGTGCTCGCCAAGCACGGCGTCGAGCTCATTGGCGCCAAGGAGGATGCCATCGAGCGCGGCGAGGACCGTGAGAAGTTCAAGAAGCTCATGCTCGAAATCGGCCTCGACGTGCCCCGTTCGCGCGTTGTGAAGACGCTCGACGAGGCGCGTGAGACCGTCGACGTCGTCGGCGGCGAATTCCCCCTCATCATCCGCCCCTCCTACACCCTCGGCGGCACCGGCGGCGGCATCGCCTACAACCGCGAGGAATATGAGCGCATGGTGCAGAACGGGCTCGACGCCTCGCCCGTGCACGAGGTCCTCATCGAGGAATGCCTGCTCGGCTGGAAGGAGTACGAGATGGAGGTGATGCGCGACCACAAGGACCAGTGTGTGATCGTCTGCTCGATTGAGAACTTCGACCCCATGGGCGTGCACACCGGCGACTCCATCACCGTAGCGCCGGCGATGACCCTGACCGACCGCGAGTACCAGCTGATGCGCGACGCCTCGTTTGCCGTCATCCGCGCCGTCGGCGTCGAGACGGGCGGCTCCAACATCCAGTTCTCGGTCAATCCGGCCAACGGACGCATGATCGTCATCGAGATGAACCCGCGCGTGTCGCGTTCGTCCGCCCTCGCCTCCAAGGCCACCGGCTTCCCCATCGCGAAGATCGCCGCCAAGCTCGCCGTCGGCTATTCGCTCGACGAGTTGAAGAACGACATCACGAAGTCGACCCCCGCCTGCTTCGAGCCGAGCATCGACTACGTCGTCACCAAGATCCCGCGCTTCACCTTCGAGAAGTTCGTCGGCGCCGACACCACGCTGACCTCCGCGATGAAGTCCGTCGGCGAGGCCATGGCCATCGGACGCACCTTCAAGGAGTCCTTCCAGAAGGCCCTGCGCTCCCTTGAGATCGGCGCCTGGGGCTTCGGTTGTGGCGGCAAGCACGGCACCGAGCCCGTGACGGACCTGACCGAGATCCGTGCGCGCCTCGCCCGGCCGAATCCCGAGCGTCCGTTCTACCTCCGCCACGCCATGCTGGCCGGGCTGTCCGACGCCGAAATCTTCTCCCTCTGCAAGGTCGACCCCTGGTTCCTCCGCCAGCTGCGCGACATCTTCGACCTCGAGCTCGCCCTCCGCGCGGCCGGCTCAGCGGTCGACGGCGACCTGCTCCGTCGCGCCAAGGAGGCCGGCTTCGCCGACCGCCAGATTGCCTTCGCGACGGGGCTGTCCGCCGCCGAAGTCGGAGCGCGCCGGCTCAAGGCCGGCGTCCGCACGACGTTCCGCCTCGTCGACACCTGCGCCGCGGAGTTCGAGTCCTTCACGCCCTACTACTACTCCTCGTACGGCGACGAGTCCGAGGTGCGTCCTTCGTCGAAGCAGAAGGTCATGATCCTCGGCGGCGGCCCGAACCGCATCGGCCAGGGCATCGAGTTCGACTACTGCTGCGTGCACGCCTCCTACGCCCTGCGCGCCGCCGGCTACGAGACGGTGATGGTGAACTCCAATCCCGAGACGGTCTCCACCGACTACGACACCTCCGACCTTCTCTACTTCGAGCCCCTGACGCTCGAGGACATCCTCGAGATCTACCGGACCGAAGGCTGCGTGGGCGCCATCGTGCAGTTCGGCGGCCAGACGCCCCTCAACCTCGCCGCCGACCTCGAGGCCGCCGGGGTGAAGGTCGTCGGCACCTCGCCCGCGAGCATCGCGCTCGCCGAGGACCGCCAGCTCTTCAAGGACATCCTCATCGAGCTGGGCATCCGTCAGCCCGACAACCGCACCGCGCTCTCCGCCGAGGAGGCTTACCGTGCGGCGGAGGAGATCGGCTTCCCCGTCCTGCTGCGTCCCTCGTTCGTGCTCGGCGGCCGCGGCATGTTCATCGTGCACGGCATGGATGAGCTGAAGTCCGTCGTGCGCGAGGCCTTCGACGTCGCCCCGGGCAAGCCCGTCCTCCTCGACAAGTTCCTCGAGGACGCCATCGAGCTCGACGTCGACGCCATCTCCGACGGCGAGACCACCGTGGTCGGCGGCATGCTCGAGCACGTCGAGCACGCCGGCGTCCACTCTGGCGACGCAGGCATGGTCCTGCCTCCGCACACCCTGTCCCCCGCGCTGGTCGACGAGGTCCGTCGCATCACCCACGCGCTCGCGAAGCGGCTCGGCGTGGTCGGCCTGATGAACGTGCAGTTCGCCATCAAGGACGGCACGGTCTACATGCTGGAGGTGAACCCGCGCGCCTCGCGCACGGTGCCCTTCGTCTCCAAGGCCATCGGCGTACCGCTGGCCAAGCTCGCCTCGCTGTGCATGTTCGGCGCCAAGCTCAAGGACCTCGGCTTCACGCGCGAGATCCGTCCGCCCTTCTGGGCCGTGAAGGAGTCGGTCTTCCCCTTCAGCCGGTTCCCCGGCGCTCCGGTCGCGCTCTCGCCCGAGATGCGTTCCACCGGCGAGGTCATGGGCGTCGACGACGACCTGGGCATGGCCTACGCCAAGGCCCAGATGGCCGCGCAGCCCGCGCTGCCCGTCGGCGGGCACGTCTTCCTCTCGGTCAAGGACCGCGACAAGGCCGCCGCGGTCGAAGTCGCCCGCGACCTCGCCGCCCTCGGCTTCACCGTGCACTCGACCAGCGGCACCGCCGCGGCCATCGAGGCCGCCGGGGTCAAGGTCAACAAGCTGGGCAAGATCTCGGAGGGCGCCCGTCCCAACGCACTCGACCTCCTCAAGAACGGCCAGCTGCACATGATCGTGAACACGGCCGCCGGCATGCTGCCCCGCAAGGACGAGAACGCCATGCGCGCCGAGGCGGTCCTCCGCGGCGTTTACATGGCCTCGACCATGAACGCCGCCCGAGCCGCCGTGCTGGGCATCCGTTCCCTCCGGCAGAAGGCCCTGACGGTCAGTTCCCTGCAGGAGCATGCGAAGGTGCTTCCCCCCAGGGCCTGAATAGGGTACGTTCGACCCCTTACCCATCCCCATGAGACTCCCCCACCTCGCCGCGCTGGCCATCGCCGTCGCGTCCCTCCAGGCCGCCGACGAAGCCAAGCCTGCCGCCGCGCAGCCCGCGACCCCTCCTCCCGCACCCGTGAAGACCCTCACCCCCGACCAGCAGAAGCAGGCCTGGAACATGCTCGGCTACTCCGTGGCCAGCCGCTCCCAGATGCCTTCCATCGCCAACCAGCTCGAGCTGACCGACGCCGAGCTCGACCTCTTCCTGGCCGGCGTGCGCGCCGCCATCCGCGGCGAGTCGCCCAAGTTCAATCCCGACGAGATTGGCGAAGGTGCCGACCGTCTCTTCACCGAGCGCGTGCAGGGCAAGTCCGCCCGCTGGTCCAAGCAGAACGCGGACTTCCTCGCCAAGGTGGACACCGACAAGGCCGTGACCAAGACCGCCTCCGGTCTGCGTTACCGCATCGTCGAGGCCGGCGCCGACCCCAAGCCCACCAAGAACAGCACCGTGAAGTGCCGCTACGAGGGCAAGCTGGTCGACGGGAAGGTCTTTGACTCGACCAAGAATCGTAACAATGAGCCCACGGAGTTCCCCCTCAGCGGCGTGATCGCCGCATGGACCGAGGGCGTCCAGCTCATCGGCAAGGGCGGCAAGATCGTCCTCTACTGCCCGTCCGAACTCGCCTACGGCGATCAGGGCCAGGGGCCGATCCCCGGCAAGTCCGTCCTCGAGTTCGAGGTCGAGCTCGTCGAGATCGTGAAGTGACCGTTCCCGCGGTCTGACCAGCGGCGCGTCCTCCGTGGCGCGCCGCTTTGCTTTACAAGGGGAACAAATGGGGGCAAAGAGGGTATTAACCCGCATGCGCCCCTTGCTGCCCGCGTTCCTCGTCGCGGCCGCCGCCCTTTCCGGTGCGGGGCTGCAGGACCCTGGCGCGGCGTCGACCGTCCCGGCCTCGGATCCGGCGCTGACGCTGTCGGAGGCGGTCGACCGCGCCTTGGCCAACAATTTCGGCGTGGCGGTCGACCGGCTGACGGCGCTTCGCTCGATCGATTCCGTGCAGGCGGCGGACTCCGTCTTCGATTCCGTGTTCGGGTGGACGGCGGGGACCGCCGGTTCACGTGCGCCGCTTGCCGTCACGACCGTCCGGACCGCCGACGCCGCCCTGTCCGCCTCCCGCCGTTTCGACTGGGGAGGTTCCTTGACCTTGGGAGCCCAGGCCAATCGCGGCTGGAGCCGCACCGGCGGCGTGGGCGTCGCCAGCGCCTACGACCTCTCGACTACCGTCGCCTACTCCCAGCCCCTGCTCGCGGGCGGATGGCGGTCGGTCAACCTGGCTCCGCTCATCACCGCCCGGCAGTCCGCCTGGCGGAGCCGGCTCGCGCTGCGTTCCTCGGCGCTCGACCTCATCCGCGACGCCGAGTCGGCCTACTGGAGCCTCTCCGCCGCCCGCACGCTCATCGCGCTGCGTGAGACCAGCCTGCGCTCCGCCGAGTCGCTGCTCGACCAGGTGAAGCTCAAGCGTGAGCTCGGCGACGCCAACGTGCTCGAGCAGCTGCAGGCCGAGGCCGACGTCGCCAGCCAGAAGGTCGCGGTGCTCACCGCGCGGCAGTCCGTGGACGCCGCCGAGATGCGCCTCCGACGGCTCCTGGGCCGGGGCGCCGCCGAGGAGGTCGACCGCGCCCTGCTCGTCCAGCCGCTGCCCGAGTCGCCCGTGCCGCCGCCGCCCGAGTTCCGCCCGTGGATCGCCCAGGTCTCCGACTTCGACTTCGGCGTGGCGATTGCGCTTTCCAACGTCGAGTCAGCCGAGGTCCAGGTCGACCGGGCCCGGCAGAATGACAATCCGGACCTCCGCCTGAATCTCTCCGGCTCCACCGCCGCGGATCCCGTCGCGGGCTTCGGCGACGCCTATGACGTCTGGCGTCGGGAGAAGGGCTGGGGCAACGCCGTATCGCTCACCTTCTCGATGCCGCTCGGGCTCCGGGAAGCCGAGGCGAACCGCCGGCTCGCCGAGCGGGCCCGCCGGCAGGCCGAGCTGCGGCTGGCGGACGTGAGACAGACGCTCATCTTCGACGCGCGCGCCACTTGGCGCGACCTTGAGTCCTCCCGGGCGCGCGTGGAGGCCGCCGACACCGCGCTCCGACTCCAGCGCCAGTCCTACGAAGGGGAGCGTGAGCGCTACCGCGTCGGACAGTCCGACCTCCTGCGCGTCATCCAGTCGCAGGCCCTGCTTGACTCCGCCCAGCTCGCCTGGGTGCAGGCCCGGCTCGACGCCCGTCTGGCCTCCGCCCGCACGGCGCGCCTCGACGGCTCCATCCTGCCCCGACACGGCTTCAGCCTCGACGCCGTCGAGCTGCGCCTGGCCGACGGCGGCCGTGCCGACCCCCTTCCGCCCGCCGAAGACAATCGATGAACAAGAAACTCAAGCTCTCCCTGATCGTCGCCGGCCTCGCCGGTCTCGCCTGGCCCGCATGGGTCCACTTCTCCGGGTCGCCCAAGCGGCCGGCCAGCTCCACCGTCACCGCCGAAGCGCGCGCGGAGCGCCGCGACATCCAGGAGACCGTCGAGGCCTCCGGCTTCGTGCGCGCCGTGACCTACAGCACCATCCGCGCCCAGGTGAGCGGGCCCATCCTCAAGCTGCACGTGCAGACCGGAGACATGGTGAAGAAGGACCAGGTCCTCGTGGAGCTCGACCCCGTGCTCGCCAACGCCGACGAGGAGGAGGCCCGGCGCGGCGTCCAGCTGCAGACCCTGACCCTTGAGCGGCTGGAACGCGACCTCCGCCGCGTCGAGGTCCTGATCAAGAAGGGCTTCGTCTCCGAACGCGAGGTGCTGGACCACCGCACCGCTTTCGACGTCGCCAAACTGCAGCGCGACATCCAGCAGGCGCGGCTCGACAAGGCCGTGGAGAACGTGCGGCGCACCATCATCCGCGCCCCTCACGACGGGCAGGTCTCCGACTGCAACGTGCTCGCGGGCCAGATCGTCATCGGCGCCCAGTCCATCAACAGCGGCACGCTCCTGATGACCGTCTCGGACACCTCCGTGCTCCGGGTCGACGTCAACCTCAACGAGTTCGCCGCCACGCGCGTCGTGCCCGGCCGGGAGGCCACGGTGACCTTCGACTCCATCCCCAACCTGCGCAAGAAGGGCGAGATCAGCTTCATGACCCCCTTCGGCACCGCGGACATCAAGGTGCCGGACCTGCGCGTCTTCCCGACGCAGGTCTCGTTCCCCGCCGGCGACGGCGTGCGGCCGGGCATCAGCGCCAACGTCTCCGTGCTCGTCGCCCGCGAGAAGCAGTGCGTCGCCGTGCCCGTCTCCGCCGTCTTCATCGAGGGCCCCGACCGCGTGCTTTACGTCAGGGACGCCGACGGCGGCTGGGATCGCCGGGTCGTCACGCTCGGACTCAGCGACGCCTCTTGGACCCAGGTGCGGGAAGGGGTCGCCCCCGGCGCCGTGGTCAGCCTGGTGCGTCCCGCCGCTCCCGCCCGGTGAGATGGCGTCGCTCATCTCCATCCGCGGCCTCCGCAAGACCTACCGCATGGGCGATGAGGACGTCCATGCCCTCGACGGCGTGGACCTCGACTTCGAGAAGGGCGAGTTCGTCGCCATCCTGGGCCCGTCTGGCTCCGGCAAGTCGACGCTCATGCACATCCTCGGCTTCATGGACCAGCCCAGTTCCGGCAGCATCCTCTTCGAAGGGCAGGAGGTCGCCGGCCTCGACCCTGACCGCCGCGCCCGGTACCGGTCCAACCGCGTGGGCTTCGTCTTCCAAGCCTTCAACCTGTTGCCGCGGCTGACCGTGCTGGAGAATGTCGCGCTGCCCCTCACCTATCGTGAGGACTCCGATCCGGTCCGCAACGCCGAGGTCGCCCGCGTCGCCCTGGAGCGCGTCGGCATGGGGCACCGGCTCGACCACCGGCCCGGCCAGCTCTCCGGCGGCGAACGTCAGCGCGTGGCCGTGGCCCGCGCCATCGTCGGCCAGCCGGCCATCATCTTCGCGGACGAGCCGACCGGGAACCTCGACGTGCGTAACGTCGACCGCGTGCTCGACCTGCTCGGCTCGCTCATCGCCGAGGGCATCACCGTCGTGCTGGTCACGCACGACCTCTCGGTGGCCGAGCGCGCCCACCGCGTGATCTCCATGCGCTCGGGCCGTGTGCAGGAGGACCGGCGCCGATGAGGCTCCTCGACCGTCTACGTCCGGCCGTGGTCAACGGCCTGCGCGAGCTGCGCGCAAACAAGGTGCGTTCGCTGCTCTCCATGTCCGGCATCATCCTTGGTGTGGCGTCCCTGGTCGCGATGGTGACCGTGGTGCAGGGCATGGTGGGCAACTTCCGGCAGTTCGTCGACGCCATGGGCGGGATCGAGAAGGTCACGGTCTCCCGTGAGCCGCTGCCCCGCGAGCAGGAGCATCTGTCTGAGCTTTCGGAGGGCCTGACCATGCGCGACGTGGCGCGCATCCGGTCCACCGTGCCGCTCATCTCCAACATCTCGCCGGAGGCGCGCGTCGGTTTCGAGAAGCTGGCCAACGACAGCCGGGAGACGCTGACCTACGTCACCGGCGTCGCCGCCGACTACCTCCCGGTCGCCAAGCGCTGGGTCGAGCCCCATCAGGGTCGTTTCATCAGCGACCTCGACGTG
>JBJTTY010000079.1:0-7672 GCA_046080425.1 Verrucomicrobiota bacterium | reverse complement strand
CGCCCGGGTCGCCGCCTCGGGATTCACCGACAGCGGCAGGCCGGACGACGTGCTGGCCTCGGCCAATGCCATCCTGAAGGCCTTCCATCAGCGTCACGTCCAGGGCCGGCTCCGGACCATCGCCGCCCGTATCGCCGCGCTCCGTCCCGAGGACGAAGAGGGCCTGCGCGTCCTGCAGGCCGAGAAGATCGCCCTTCGCAAAGCCGGAGCCACGCCGCCCACCCTAACCCTCCCCTCCTGACTTTTTCCATGCCATCGAAGCCCAGCAAGAAGCCGACGAACAAGACCGCGGCCAAACCCGTCAAGGCCGTCAAGAAGCCCGAGGCCAAGCCCAAGCCGTCCGCGCCGACCAAGCCCGTCGCCGCCAAGGCGGTCCCCGCACCCAAGCCGGCGCCGGCGACCAAGTTCGCACCGGTCGTCAAGGCCCCGGCCATCAGCAACAAGGTCATCCCCATCCGCCCGGCGGCCAAGCCCGCGATCGTCATGAAGCCGGCCGCTGCGGCGGCCAAGCCCGCGGTCGCGGTTGCGCCGGGCAAGACGCCGGGCTCCAAGCCGGCGAACCAGCCCATCGTCAGCCGTGACGTCAACGAGAAGGTCCAGGTCCTGGTCAGCATGTCCAAGAAGAACGGTTACGTCACCGTCCAGAACATCAACGAGATCATCCCCGACAGCGCCACCGACCCGGAGCTGATCGAAAACATCATGAACATCCTCGACAACCTGGAGATCAAGCTCCTGGACGAGGACGAGGTCGAGACCTACCAGCGCAAGCTCGAGGACTCCGAGGAGGAGGCGTCGCGCACCGTGCCCGCGGACGCCCCCTACGACCCCTTCAACGTCTACCTCAAGCAGATGGGCCACAAGCCCCTGCTCACCCGCGAACAGGAGGTCGAGATCTCCAAGCGCATCGAGGACGCCGAGCTGCGCGCCCAGGACCACCTCTTCTCCTGCTGGCTCACCCTGCCCTACCAGCTCGACCTCGCCCTCAAGGTGCTCCGCAAGGAGGAGCGCTTCGACCGGGTCGTCATCGACAAGAAGGTCGAGTCCCGGGACGCGTATTACAAGATGCTGCCCAAGGCCACCGAGGAATGCTCCAAGCTCCGCGACCGGCTCGAGAAGTCCTGGAAGAAGTACTCCGAGGAGAAGGACGTGGCCAAGCGGGAGAAGGCCCGGCAGTCCTACCAGAAACTCGAACGCGCCGCCAAGGAGGGCTGCAAGGACATCCTGCGCAAGTTCTGCTTCAAGATGAAGCTCTTCGAGGAATGGCTCGAGCAGCCCGACGTGAAGAGCGACATCGAGGACGCGCGCCGCCTCGTGGAGCCCGCCCAGGTCATGCGCGGCCCGGTCCGGGCCAAGCGCGGGCACACGCCGGAGCTCAACGCCTCCCGCGCCCGCGAGATCGAGGAGCAGCGCCGCCTGCGTCCCGACGAGCTGCTCGCCCTCTCCCGCAACGTGCGCAAGCACCTCGACGAAGCCCAGAAGGCCAAGACCGAGATGGTCGAGCACAACCTCCGCCTCGTCATCTCGATCGCCAAGAAGTACCAGAACCGCGGCCTGCTCTTCACCGACCTCATCCAGGAGGGCAACATGGGCCTGGTGAAGGCGGTCGAGAAGTTCGAATACCGCCGCGGCTACAAGTTCTCCACGTACGCCACCTGGTGGATCCGTCAGGCCATCACGCGCTCCATCGCCGACCAGGCCCGCACGATCCGCATCCCCGTCCACATGATCGAGACCCTCAACAAGGTGATGCAGGTCCAGAAGCAGCTGACCCAGGAGCTCGGCCACGAGCCGACCGCCGAGGAGGTCGCCGACGAGATGAACATGGCCATCGAACGCGTCCAGCAGATCATGAAGATGGCCCAGCAGCCGATCTCCCTGCAGTCGCCCGTGGGCGACGGCGAGGACACCTCGCTCGGGGACTTCATCGAGGACAAGTCGGCAGAGAACCCCTCCGACACGGCCTCGACGCGCCTGCTCCGCGAGAAGATCGACTTCGTGCTCCGCTCGCTGGCCGAACGCGAGAAGGAGGTCCTCATCCTCCGCTTCGGCCTGCTCGACGGCGTGCAGCGCACGCTCGAGGAGGTCGGCCGTCACTTCAAGGTGACGCGCGAACGCATCCGCCAGATCGAGGCCAAGGCGCTCCGCAAGATGCGCCACCCGACGCGCATGCGCCAGCTGCAGGGCATGTTCGAGGGCGAACTGGACACGTCCGGCCCAGGCTTCGACCACTTCGTCTCCGAGGACGACCGCGGTGACCAGTCGCCCGGTGTGCTGACGGGCGGCCAGCAGCCCGGCGGCAACCTCGCGGCCTTCATCAACAAGCCGCCGCAGGAGCCCGGCCCGCGCCCGTGAGGGCCGCGGCGCTGCTCTGCGCGGCGCTGATCGCCGGGTGCTCGTCACGCACGGCATCGCCGCCGTCCGCGGCGACCGCCGAGCCGGGGCCGCCGCCCTTCACCCGGCTGCCCGGCTCTCCGGCCAGCACGCGGGTGGGCTTCGTCGAACCCGTGCGCGACGGAGCCTCCCATTGCGTGGTCGTCCTGGCGCCGGGCGTCGCGCCCAAGACCGGAGAGCTGCTCGTCAGCCGCGATCGCACGCTGCGGGCGACGGCGCTGCTCGAGGTCGAGCAGACGCTCGGCCGCTCGGCGCTCGCGCGCATCCGACGGGGCCGTCCAGGCCCCAAGGACGAGGCCGTGCGTCCCGCCGGCGAGCTGCGCCAGCTGGCCGAGACCCTGGCTCCCGTTCCCGGCACTTGACCATCGGGACGGGCGCACCCACGTTCGCTCCATGCTTCAGGCCGGAATCGTCGGACTGCCCAACGTCGGCAAGTCCACCCTCTTCAACGCGCTGACCCGATCCCGCAAGGCGGAGGCCGCCAACTATCCCTTCTGCACAATCGAACCCAACGTCGGGGTGGTCGAGGTGCCGGACGTGCGGCTCAGGGAGCTGCAACGCATCGCCGGAACCAAGGTGGTGATTCCCGCCGCGATCGAGTTCGTCGACATCGCCGGACTGGTCGCCGGCGCCTCCAAGGGCGAGGGGCTCGGCAACAAGTTCCTCGCCAACATCCGCGAGGTCGACGCGGTGGTGCACGTCGTGCGCTGCTTCGACAACGATGACATCGTGCACAACATGGGCAAGGTCGACCCGGTGCGCGACATCGGCGTCATCGAGACCGAGCTCATCCTCGCCGACATCCAGTCGGCCGAGCAGCAGCTCGACCGCAACCAGAAGAAGCTCAAGTCGCAGGACAAGGAGGCCGCGGCCAACGTCGACCTGCTCACCCGCCTCATCGCCCACCTCAACGAAGGTCGCCCCGCCTCCTCGCTCACGGTCAAGGAGGACGAGCGTGCCCGCCTGAAGACCTTCGGCCTGCTTTCCGGCAAGTCGGTCCTTTACGCCTGCAACGTCGCCGAATCTGACCTCGCCGACCCTTCCGCCAACCGCCACGTGGCGGCCGTCCGAGCCCACGTGACGAATCTCCACAGCGCCGGGACGGTCGTCATCTGCGCCCAGGTCGAGGCGGAGCTCTGCGACCTGCCGCCCGAGGAGGCGGCCGAATACCTGACGTCGCTTGGCGTGAAGGACTCCGGGGTCTCCGACCTCATCCGCGGCGCCTACCACCTGCTGGGCCTGGCCACCTATTTCACGGCGGGCGAGAAGGAGGTCCGCGCCTGGACGTTCCGCCAGGGCATGACTGCGCCGCAATGCGCCGGGGTCATCCATACGGATTTCGAGAAGGGCTTCATCAAGGCCGAGGTGGTCTCCTACGACGACCTCGTCCGGCTGGGATCGGTCGCGGCCGCAAGGGACGCCGGCAAGTACCGCCTGGAAGGCAAGGACTACCTGTTCCAGGACGGGGACGTGGCTCTCTTCAGGTTCGCCAACTGACCCGGCAAAGCCCCGTTCGCCTTGCCAAGGGCCGACTCTCCGCAACCATTGGTGGCGGTGCCTGTCCTACCCTCCATGAGGTCCCTCGTCCTACTGGCCCTGCTCTTGGCGGGAACCACACACGCGTCCGAACGGCCCAACATCGTGCTGGTCATCGGCGAGGACATGGGGCCGGACATGGGCGTCTACGGCTGCAAGGACGCGATCACGCCCAACATGGACCGGCTCGCCCGCGAAGGCGCCGTCTTCACGAAGGCCTTCACCCACGCCGGCGTCTGCGCCCCGAGCCGGAGCGGGATGGTCACGGGACAGTATCCGCTCAAATATGGCGCCCAGAACATGAGATCGGTGGTCATCGACCCTCCCAGGCCTTTCACGGAAAAACTGCGCGCGGCAGGCTATCACGTCATGTGGCCTGGCAAGACGGATTTTCAGGGAGTCCCTGAGAAGGAGCTGGCCGATGACCGCAAGAACTGGGTCAACCCTTCCAATCGCGACGCAGGTCCCCTGACCGCCAAGCCCAAGGAGCCGTTCTTCGCCTACTTCAACGACACGGTCAGCCATGAGAGCCAGGTGCGGGCCTCGGACGCCGAACACGCCAGGAACACGGTCTCGCTCAAGGATTCGGACCGACGCGACCCCGCCAAGGTCGAGCTGCCCCCCTTCTACCCCGACACCCCGGCCGTGCGCAGGGAGGTCGCCCATTACCACGAGCTGGTGACGGCGGTGGATTACTCCTTGGGCCGGGTCCTCGACTGGCTGAAGGCCCACGACCTTGAGAAGAACACGGTCGTGATCCTCACCGGCGACCACGGTCGCGGCATGCCGCGCTTCAAGCGCTCGCCCAAGGACACCGGAACCCGCGTCCCGCTCATCGTGCGCTGGCCTGGCGTTATCCCCGCCGGCACAGTGCGGGAGGACTTCGCGAGCTGGATCGACTTCGCCCCGACGGCCCTGACCCTCGCCGGCGTTCCGGTGCCCGCGGAATACGACGGACGCTGCTTCCTGCCGACCCCGGTGAGGGAGGCGAGGTTCGTCCACTCCTTCCGGGATTACATGGATGAAAGTTTCGACCGCGTCCGTTCGGTCCGCGACGCCCGCTTCCGCTACGTGCGCAACCTGGCCCCCGGCGTCGACGAGGCCGGCAAGGTCGCCTATCAGGAGGTCGGACAGACGATGCACGAGCTTCGCCGCGTGCAGTCCGAAGGGAAGCTCACGCCGGTCCAGGCGCTCTATTTCGCCACCGACCGGCCCAAGGAGCAGCTCTTCGACACCCTCGCCGACCCGTGGGAGACGAAGGACCTCGCCGGCGACCCGGCGCATGCGGCCAAGCTCGCCGAACTGCGCGCCGAATGCGACCGCTGGATCGCCCACTGCGGCCCCAAGGGCGAGATGAGCGTCCCCGAACTGGTCGCCAAGGGCGTGATCAAACCGCGTGACCCCGGCTACGAAGAACGCGCAAAGACCGGCAAGGTCGGCGGCGCGCCTCGCAAGAATTCCAAAAAGTGACTTCACCCATGAAACCCTCCCTGCTCACCCTCACCGCCGCCGCGCTGCTCTGCGCCTGCAAGCCCGAACCCAAGGTCGCGCGTTACGAGGCCGCGCCCGAAGCGACGACCGCCGCGAAGACGGCCGCTCCCGCGGCCCAGGCGCCCGCCCCCGCCGCGCCCGCCATGCAGGCTCCGGCTTCGATGAAAGCGGAGGCCGCGGGCTTCAGCGCGCCCAAGTGGGCCGCCCTGCCCGCCGGCTGGTCAGTCGGGCCCGAGAACGCCATGCGCAAAGGAACCTTCATCGTGCCCGGTCCAGACGGCTCCAAGGCCGAGCTCGCGGTCACCGTCTTTCCGGGCAGCGTCGGCGGCCTGACCGCCAACGTGAACCGTTGGCGCGGGCAGATTGGCCTGCCGCCCGCGGACGAAGCCTCCATCCGGGCCTCCGCCCAGGAATCCAAGGTCGGACCTGACTCCGGCATGCGCTTCATCATGAAGTCGGGCGACGGCGCCAAGGCGACCGACGCCGTGATGGTCCCCAAAGGCGGCTCAACCTGGTTCCTCAAGCTCAGCGGTGACGCCAAGGCGGTCGAGGCCGCCGGCGCCGCCTTCGTGAAGTTCATCGCCGACTCCCAGCTGCCATGAACGACCAGCTCCGTTCGGTGGGTGCGCGCCTCATCGACATCCTGGCCTCATTGAGGCTTACGGTTGCGCTCCTGGTCCTCTCAATACTGCTCGTGCTGCTGGGCACCCTCGAGCAGGTGCACTGGGGCGTGTGGCACGTGGCCGATGAATACTTCGAGTCCTGGATCACCTTCTATCCCATCGATCCCACCGCCGCCGCCCGCCTGCCGATCCCGGGAGGTTTCCTGCTCGGCGCGCTGCTGCTGGCCAACCTGGGCTTCGCCCACTTCCGCCACTTCCGCAGAGGCTGGAAGCATCTCGGAGTCGCCATGACGCACGGAGGCCTCCTGCTGCTCCTCGCCGGCGGATTCGTGACCGCGGTGTACCAGCAGGAATCCGCGATGATCATCCCCGAAGGCGAATCCCGCGACTACTCGGAGGCGTTCCGCGAATACGAGGTCGCCTTCGTCGAGAAACGCAAGGGCGCCAAGGACGCCGTCATCGCCATCCCGGACGGCCTGCTCCGTCGGACGCTCGGCTCAGCGGAGAAGGACATGTCCCGTGAGGTCGCCCTCGAGGGCACGCCGTTCACCCTCTTCGTTGCGGAATACCTTCCCAACGCCCGGCTTCGTGCCGCATCGCAGCAGCAGGAAGGACGCCCGGCCAAGACCTCGCACGGCCTGGGCAAGCAGTTCGACCTCAGCTACGTGCCCCTCAAGGAGAGCTACGATGACAACGACCCCAACATGCCCCTGGCGATCGTGGAAGTGCGCGAAGGCGGCAAGGCGGTCGCGGGCTTCCTGCTCGGCGCCGGTCTGACCGAGAGCTTCCCCCCGCAGTCCTTCGACCATGCGGACCGCACGTTCGAGCTCAGCCTCCGGCGCGCCCGCAGCTACCATCCGTTCACGGTCAGCCTGCAGAAGTTCACCCACGAGAAGTATCCCGGCACCGAGACACCGAAGCGGTTCGCGAGCGACGTCACGGTCAGGGAGGCCGGCGGAGGCGAATTCTCCTACAACATCTCGATGAACGATCCCCTGCGTCACGCCGGACTGACGTTCTTCCAGTCCAGCTTCGGACGCACCAAGGACGGCGTCGACCAGACGGTGCTCCAGGTGGTCCGCAATCCGGGAGCCTGGATTCCCTACGTCTCCGTCGGAATCATGTCCCTCGGCCTGCTCTACCAGTTCGGCTGGTCGCTGATCGTTTTCCTCCTGAACCGCGGCAAGCGCGCCGCCACGGCCGCGGCCGCATTGTGCCTGGCGGTCGGCTCGCTCGACGCCGCGCCGGTCGATACCGCCAAGCTGGGCGAAATACCCGTCCAGAGCGGTGGACGCGTGGTGCCCTGGGAGACGCTGGCCAGCGGTTCGCTCCTGCAGATGCGCTCCCGCCGTGAGATCCGCCTCAGCGCGACCGAGGCCGCCGCCTTCGGCAAGAAGCCTTCCGCCTGGACCGCCGAAGAGAAGGCGGCCATCGCCCAGGAACTTCCGGGTGTGGACGCCAAGGTCCAGGAGTCCCTCGAGAGGCGGCCGGTCAGCGTCCGAGGAAGCTCGGTGCGGGCGGTCGACTGGCTCATCGAGGTCGCCTTCCGTCCCCACGTGGCGCGACAGCTGCCCACCTTCCGCATCGAGCACCCCGTCGTGCTCAAGATCGTCGGGCGTGACGCCGAG
>JBJTTY010000078.1:0-11788 GCA_046080425.1 Verrucomicrobiota bacterium | reverse complement strand
TAGGGGTCTTCATCGTCGCCCTTGCCTGGATGTCCGCCGAATGCAGACGTGGCGAGGACCGCGAACGCGAAGATCGCGACGTGTGGCAGCAGAGAACGATGGGAAAAAGACGGAGGCCGAATCTTCATGATGTTGCCAGTGGTGCCTTCGCGTATTGCGAAAAGTGAACACATCGTGGTCGAGAGATTGGATGCATCTATCATGGAAGGGCGAAGGGATGGATTAGAGACGAAACACGAACTCGTTCGATGCGAGCAGGCTGTGGCAGAGCTCCTGCCAGCGGGCGGCTTCGAGGGCTTCGGGTGCGCGAGGGGTCTTGAGCAGGGGGGTGATTTCCCGCAGGAAAGCGCGCGCGTGGGTCCGCTCCTCGGCGGTGATCGGGCGATTCCACGCGCGGAGCCAGAGCGAGTCGAGGCGGGCGTTCTCATCCGGGTGGGCGGCGATCAATTCTTTGGCCAGCTTGCCAGCACGTTTGCGGACCAAGTCGTTGTTCAGCAGGAAGAGCGATTGCGTGGGCATCACGGTCTGGTTGCGCTGACCGGTGAGGCCAGCCGGATCGACGAAGTCGAAGAAGCTCCGAATCTTGTCCCCCGCGGTCGGATTGTTGCGCATCACCGGGAGGTAGACCGTGCGTTCGAATTCCTGGGCGGGGCGGGGCTTGAGATGCCTGTATGTCGGGGGGTTGACGTGACTCTTGTATTGTCCCGTGTTTTCGGGTTTCTCCAGGACCAACGCTGGGCCGCCGGCCTTGGTCGCGAGTTCTCCGCTGACCTTGAGCAGGGAGTCGCGGATGGCTTCGGCTTCGAGGCGTTGGCGGTTCATGCGCCAGAACAGGCGGTTCTCTGGATCGATACTCAGGCCTTCGGCGTGGTTGGCGCTGCTGAGGCGATAAGCGTGGCTGAGGACGAGTCCACGGAGGAAACGTTTCTGCGACCAACCCTCGGCCATGAAGCGCGTCGCCAGGTGGTCGAGCAGCTCAGGGTGGGAGGGGCGTTCGCCGCGATCGCCGAAGTAATCGACGCTGCGGACGAGCCCTTCGCCGAAGAGCTTCTGCCAAAGTCGATTCGCCGTGACGCGGGCGGTTAGCGGGTTGCGGCGGTCAGCGATCCAATCGGCAAGCTGGAGTCGTCCGCTTTGGCCGGCCGGGATGGCGGGGAACTTGTCCCAAGAGGCGACGCGGAGGGCGCCACGAGGGACGACGGCGGCGGTGGCGTAGGGATTGCCGCGCACGTAGATGGGCATGTCGTCAGGCTTTTCAGCGTCCTGCATGGCGAAGGCCTTGGGCGTCTTCGATTTGAAGAATTCCGCATGCTGAATCTCGTCGTCCTTGGTCTTCAGGAGGGTGGCGAGTTCGTTGCGGCGCTTGGTCAGGGCTTCTTGCTCCGGGGACGGCTTAGGGGCCGGAGCGGTCCCGACGGGTATGGCCTTGTCGGCTGGAACGTCGGTCTTGGCTTTGGTGGCTTTCTCAAGGGCGGAGAGTTTCGCGCCGACGGCTTCATTCTCTTCGGTCAGTTTGGCTTGTTCGGCTTTGAGCGCCACGATCTTAGCGGCGTGTTCGGCTTCGGCTTTCTGGCGCTCGGCCAACTGGGCCGGTGTTTCCGGGAGAGGTACGCTGCGGATGGTGCTCCAGACGCCGACGCCTTCCAGCTTCACGGAAGAGGGCGAACTGCGCAGTATGCCGGCCATGCCGTAGTAGTCATCGACTCCGATGGGATCAAACTTGTGGTCGTGGCAACGGGCGCAGCCCATCGTCATGCCCAGGAAAGCCCCGCCGATCTTGATGAGCTGGGTATCGATGTGGTCCGCCTCCATCTTGGCCTTGTCGGGATTGACGATCTCAATCTCACCGACCAACAGGAAGCCTGTGGCGACGAGTTGGGAGGTGCGCTGCTCCGGGGAGGTGGCTGGCATCAGGTCGCCGGCGAGCTGTTCCTTGATGAATCGGTCGAACGGCTTGTCCTCGTTGAAGGCTTGGATGAGGTAATCGCGATAACGCCAGGCATGTTCGGCGAAGACGTCGTTGGACGTGCCCATCATGTCCGCGTAGCCGGTGAGATCGAGCCAGTGTCGGGCCCAGCGTTCGCCGTAGGCCGGCGAAGCCAGCAGACGGTCGACGACCTTCGCGTAGGCGTCTTCGGACTTGTCAGCGGCGAAGGCGAGGACTTCGTCGCCGGAGGCAGGGAGGCCGGTGAGGTCGAGGCTGACGCGGCGGATCCAGGTATGCCGGTCGGCGTCGCCGGCGGGCCTGAGGCCGGCGGCCTCGAGTTTCGCGAGCAGGAAGCGATCGATGGGGTCGTTCGGCCAGACGGAGTCCTTGACGGAGGGTGCGGTCGGGTTGGTGACCGGTTGGAAGGCCCAGAACTTGCGTCCGGCCTCGAGGTCGAGGCCACGTTTCGGCTTGGCGGCCATCGCGGCATCACCCGTGCGCGGGTCAGGGGCCCCGCGCTTAACCCACTCCTCCAGGATGGCCACTTCGTCCGCCGGCAAGCGGCTTTTCGGGGGCATCGCGAAGTCCTCGTCCAGATAGCGTACCGCCTTGATGACTAGGCTCTTCGTGAGGTCGCCCGGGACGATGGCCGGACCGTTGTCTCCGCCTTCCTGCCAGCCGGCGCGGCTGTCGAGGTTGAGTCCCCCTTTGATCTTCTTCTCGGTCGAGTGGCATTCGTAGCACCGCTTGATGAGCAACGGCCGTACCTTCGACTCGAAGAAAAAGTCGTCGTCTCCTGCGGCCAGTAGGGCGAGCGGCGCGAAGAGAAGGGCGGTGATGGGGCGGAGACAGCGCATTTTCTCAGTCGGCCCAGGTGACATTGAAGAGGACGTGCTCCATCATCGCGGCCGCGGCTTCTTCCGGTGTTTCCGTGGAGAGCGCTTTGAGCAGCCTCCGGTGCGCGAGGACGGTTTCCGTCTCCGGACGATAGTCGCCCGTGGATTGGCGTTTAAAGATTTCGACAAGGTAGGCCTCGTATTGCCAGCGCAAGGGTTCCCAGAGCTGGAGGAGGCGCGCGTTGCCGCTGCGGAGCATGACGCGTTGATGCAGGTCGATGTCGAGACGCGAGAGTTCGTTCAGCGAATGGGCTTTTTCCTGCGCTTCGATGTTCTGGACGACGAATTCGGTGTCCGCTTCGGTCCAGCGCCGATTGGCGATTCCGGCCGCCATGCTTTCGAGGGCGGCGCGGGCCTCCATGATTTCGCGGATGTCTTTCGCCCCGATCGTGCGGACCCGGGTGCGGCCCGTCTTTTCGAAAGTGACCAGACCCTCGCGTTCCAAAGCGATCAGGGCTTCGCGGATCGGGGCGCGGCTGGTCTGGAAGTGTTCGGCGAGGGCCGGTTCGGCGAGGGCGGATCCTTGGGGGAAGTGGCCGCTCACGATCTTGCTGCGCAGGCGGAGGTGCACGTCGGTCGCACGGTTCGTGCGCGGGACGCGAGCGGACGGCTGGGCTTGGGGTGAGGCCATGGGTTTAAAGTGTCGACAGTTTTAAAGTCGACAAGTCCGTAAGCCCCAAGTTCCGAATCTTTTCCCGTCGTATAGCCGAATGAATAAAAGTCCTCAGACGGCGGCGGGCAACCTGGGTGATACCAGCCTGAGAGCTGCGAGGTGGCTCAGGTTGAGGCCCATCTTGTGGCTACTTCTTTTCGGGGGCTTGCGCGGAAGCCGAGAGGCTGGCGACCGGGATGATCGCGATCTCATTCGCCACATGGCTCTTGTGGGTGTACCCGACGTAGAGTTTCCCTTCGTGCTCGATGGCGTAGGGATAGCTGAACTCGGCACGCTCGCTGGAGACGCCAGGGCCGCCGGGGAAGACGGAGCGACGGATCACGAAGACCTTGCTGAAGATCGCTTCGCCGGGCCTGCTCACGGCGATGGTCAAGGGCGAGCGTTTGCCGCCGGTGTCAGCGGTGGTGGTGCAGACGAGGTAGCGCTGGCCGGTGCTGAGCGTGCCCGCGTAGGGCTTGCTCGTCGCCATCGGGAGGTTTGAGGGCAGCGAGGAGGTCCACGTGCGACCGTAGTCCTCGCTGGTGGAGATGAGCGCAAGCGGCTTGCCCCCGAAGCGCGAGATATTGGTGATCTGCCTGCCTTTGACGATCACGGCGGACTCCCCCCAGACGCTGCGCAGTCGACGATCGACCGGCAATACGACGAGGTCCCATTTCGTGAGGTCGTCGCCATGGCTGATCGCCACCGCGGGCGGATCTCCGCTGAGAGCATAGCCCTTCGCGGTACGGATCCCGGACATGATCCAGTTGCCGTCGTCCATCTTCTGCGGCTCCTGCATCGGCCAGAATCCCTCGTCGATTACCACGCCCTTGGCCTGCCACTGACCGGTGGTCTCGTCGAGCAGGTAGGCGCGGGTGTGCGTGCGCTGGAAGTTATCGTAGAAAGCCCCCATGAAGGCCCAGAGTCTGCCGCCCTGCGAGAGGAAGACGCCGTGGCTCACGCCGAGGTTGCCCTCGCCATGATCCATCACGACCGGCGGGCCCCAGGTCTTGCCGCCGTCCTGGCTGACGCGGACATGCGCTTCCTCGGTCGGCGTATTCTCGTGTCCTTTGTTGTAGCCGTAGGAGGCGTAGAGCCGGCTTTTGTGCCACGCAAGTCCGACCCCGAGCGTCCACTTGGCACCATCGACGTCGGGAGCCTTCTGCTTCAGGACGTAAAACTCGGTGCCCTGGACCGTGGGCAGGTCGGCGGACTTCGGCAGGACGATGCGCTCATCCCAGAGCGGGATGTCGGCCCTCAGCGGCTTAGGCACGTGGGTGGCGGTGACCGGTTGGTAGCTCGCGGCGACTTCCTCCGCGGAAAGCGTCCGGGGTTCGTAGCGCGCCTCATCGACCGCCCCTTCGAAGCACTGGATGGGTCGGTTATTGTCGAAGATACCGCCGAGCGTGATCGGGGCCTGCGTGGGCCGGACGGGCTGCTTGAGCGCTACCTGGTCGGCCGCTTTCCCATTCAGGTATAACACCGCTTTGCCCGCGCTGACGGTCAGCGTCGCCAGATACCAGCGGCCCGCCTGCAGTGCTTCCTGGCTCGAGATCGTCGCCCAGCCGCCTTGTTGCAGGTAGGCCTTCAGTCGTCCGTCCGGCTCAAGCGTGAGCGACCACTGCCGCTCATTCCGTGAGTAACGATTCTTGCCTGCGATGACCCGCTGGCCGGCATTGGGCGCATAAGGGTTGAACCACACGGAGAATGTGAATCCGCCCTCCCCGCCATTGAGCGCTGCCGAGTTTTTCAGTTCAATGACCGATAGGCCGTCGAGGACGAGCGAACGATGGTTGATGCCCGGGGCGTCTTGCACGGTACCATGTCCGACCAGAGTTTCATCCTTGGGCGTATCCAGAGACCACTGCGCGGCCGTCACGCGGGCGGAACTGAGGCAGATCAGAAGGCAGGCTACGGATAGGCGAAGGCTATGAACTGGCGGGGTGACCATGGGGTAGGTAATCCTTGGCCTCCCGATGTTCCAAACCTTTACTTTTCGGTGGGCGCCGGCAGCGCGGTGATCGGCCTAACGCGGGTCGGGTCCTGGGCGCGGGGTCGCGGGTCGTGCCAGCGGGCGCGGGGCGCAGGGGCCTGGGCGTCGAGCCAGGCGCCGAGGCGCAGGCGGAGTTCGGCTACGGAGCGGGCGGCGTCGTCGCCGAAGGCCGAGCTGCCGGCGTCGTCGGCGTAGGTACGGACGGTGCCCGCGCGCATGCCGGGGAGCTGGAGCACGGCCGCGCCGACGGCGTCGCGGTCCTGTCCCGCGGCGGCGGAGTAGATGGCGAGATATTCGGCAAGCTGCTGCCCGGCCCGCACCGCCTTGAGCCGCAGGCTGGGCAGCGGACCGTCGGGGCCGGGGTAGAAGATCGCCAGGTCGTCGGGCTTGGTCAGCGAGTCCTTGTTCCCGATCGTCTGCCAGGGCACGATTCCGTCGGCACCGAGCGACCAGCTCTCGGCGCACCAGGCCGCGTTGACGACCAGCGGCTGGCCGAGCTTGGTCGCCGCTCCGTACATGTAGGTCATCTTGCCGTCGCGCCGGTTGCGTCCGATGGACCGCAGGGGGTATTCCCGCAGGGTGCCGGAAATCACGTCGACGTTCGTGACGCCGTCGAGGAGGTCGCGCTGCCATTCCGGACGCGAGACGTCGATGCGGAAGGCCGTGCGAACGTCGGAGAACGGGGAGACGGCCTTCCAGAACTCCACGCCGAAGCGACGGATGGCCCAGAAGTCCTGCGTGTGCTGGGGCTCGTCGTAGATCCAGGTCGCCGAGGTGGTCTTCCAGTTGCCGGGCTGGCCCTTCTTGCCCTCCTTGAAGTAGACTTTGTTGTTCAGGTAGAACTCGAACATCGTCTCGTTCCATCCCTTTTCCGAAAAATGACGGGCGAAGCCCGCGGCGGCGTCGGCGAAGATGCGCCAGTATTCCGGCCCGAAGGCGTCTTCGATCCAGTAGCCGCCCTTGAAGTGCTTCTCGTGCTCCATCGGCCAGTTCTCGTTGAGCGGCAGATAGAGGGCCTCCGTCGGCACCTTGCCGCGAGGCAGGTCGGCGAAGGCCGAGCCATCGGCGAGCGGGCCGAAGCGTTCGTCCCAGGCGGTCCAGTCGAACGTGCCGTCGGCCTTGAGCTTGGGCGCGGCGGTGACCCGTCCGCTCCAGCCGTAGGTGAGCATGTTGAGCGTCAGGCGATGCTCATGGGCCAGACGGAACCAGGGCCGCTCCTTGTCCATCATGCCATAGCCGTTCATCTGCGCGACGAAGGACAGCCGGTCAGGCAGGGTGAAGTTCCATACGGTCACGCTGAAGGAGACTTCCTTGCCGCCGATGCGCAGGGTGCCGCGGTGTTCGTCCGGCTTGGCGTCCTTGGGAATCTGGAATTCGAGCAGGCGTCCCTTGTCCGAAACGCCCAGCGGGTCGGCGTGCGGACCGACCTTCATGACTTCGTAACGCCGGACGGGCAGGTCGATCCGGACGGACTCGGGGGCGTCGTCCAGGAGCATCGTCACCGCCTCGCCCCTAGCCGCGAAGAGCTTCAGGCCCGGGATCGGCAGTCCGAGCGCATCGACCGCCTTGATCGGTGCGCTTTCGGCCGTGATCTTCGGCACGGGCGGAAGTTCCGCGGGCTTGGCCGGCCTCAGCGTGGGGTCCGACGGGAAGGCGACGGTCGGTGCCGGACCGTCCTCAAGCCAGAGGGTGAAGTACGGGGCCGTCTTCCGGTTGCTGTCCCTGCTGGCGAAATACCGGTTGGGGAAGTGCAGGTAGGTGAACTTGTCGCCGTCGCGCCGGTATTCGCTCCCGACGTCATCCATGACCAGGAAGCCGAAGCTGCGTCCGTCGATGCGCGCCTGCACGACGGCGGGGTCGATCGCGACGGCCTGCCAGCGGTTCTCATCGGGCACGGTCGGATCCCCGAAGCCCCAGATCGTGCCTGAGAGACCGAGTGTGACCGAGGTGACGTCCTTGCCGTCGCCGCCCCAGGGCTGCTCGCCCGTCTTCGCCCACCGGAAGCTCGTCGCGCCGGGCACCTTCGCGTAGCCGTTGCCTTTGCCCTCGACCCATTCCTGCGCCACCGTCGACACCGTGGTGCGTCCGAGCAGATGGGGTGATTCCAGATGAAGGTGAAGCGCGGCGCGGACGACCTTCCTGCCCTTGAAAGGGGCGGGGTCGAAATCGATGAGGAAGAACTCCAGCCTGCCCTTGAGCTTGAGCTTGGGAGACCCGCCGTTGTTGCCCTCCTGCTCCGAAGGGTAGGAGGAGATCCAGAGGTCCCGGCTGACTTCGACCCGTCGGGCATCGGCGCCTTCGGCGGCCGAGAAGAGGCAGGCGGACAGGAGGATCGCGGGGGTTCGCATGCGGACAATCAAGCCCGCCGCCCGCCGCCTTCCATCCGAAATATGACTACTTGGCGGGCTCCTGCCCGGCGGCCCGGCGGCCCTTGCCCTGGATTCCCGTCAATTTGTCGCCCAAATCCTCCCGGACGGGCCCGGCCAGCCCGGAAAGGCGCCTCACAATGTCAGGGTGCTTGGCGGCCAGGTCCTTCGTCTCCCCCGGGTCTTCCCGCAGATTGAACAGGGAGAGGCCGATTTTTGCGACCTTCTGTCCGTGGCGGCTGGCGATGGCGTCCATCGAGGAGTCCGTGATCGGCCTGGGCACGTAGGTGCCGTGGCCGGAGGGCTTACCGCCGCGGCCGGGCGCGCCGATGTTCGTGAGATAGGGATGGGCGAAGTGAAGCTTCCAGTCGCCCGAGCGGATCGCGTGCAGCTCCTCGCCGGCGTAGAAGAAGAGCGCCTCGTGCTTCGGACGCAGGTCGCGTCCCTCGATGAGCGCGAGCGCCGAACGTCCGTCGATGGGCAGCTCCGGGGGTCGTCCGCCCAGCGCCTCGATGAGCGTCGGCAGGAGGTCGATGGACATCCAGGGCGTGTCACACGCCTTGCCGGCGGGCACGCGGCCCGGCCAGCGGATGATCAGCGGCGAACGCACGCCGCCTTCGAAGCAGGTCAGCTTACCCTCGCGCAGGGCGCCATTGGAGCCCGCGTGCTCGCCGTAGCTCGTCCACGCGCCGTTGTCGGAGAAGAAGATCACGACCGTGTCCTTCTCCAGTCCGTGCTCACGGAGCGCGTCGAGCGTCCGCCCGATGCCGTCGTCCAGCTCCTGCACCGCGTCGCCGTAGAGCCCGCGACCCGAGGTCCCCCTGAACCGTTCCGAGGCGAAGATCGGCACGTGCGGCATCACGTGCGGCAGGTAGAGGAAGAAGGGCCGGTCCTTGTTGCGCGCGATGAAGTCGACGGACTTCCGTGTGAAGCGCGCGGTGAACTGCGACTGATCCGGATCGAGCTCGGCGACCCGGTCGCCTTCCATCAGCGGCAGGGGCGGCATGACTTCCGCCAGCGTCGGATGATATTTTGAGTTGTCGTTGGAGTAGGGCAGGCCGAAGAACGCATCGAACCCCTGGGCGGGAGGGGCGAGGGAAGGCACCGTGCCCAGGTGCCACTTGCCGAAGCAGGCCGTAGCGTAGCCCAGTTCCTTGAGCATGCGGGGCATCGACCACTCCTTGGGCGAGAGTCCGTTGCGGCTCGTGTGATTGAGCGCGCCCTGGAGACCGACCCGGTTCGGGTAGCAGCCCGTCATCAGGCCCGCGCGGCTGGCCGTGCACACGGCCTGCGGCACGTAGAAGTCCGTGAACCGCGTCCCCTGGGTCGCGAGCGCGTCGAGCCGGGGCGTCCGGATGTCCCCGGCTCCGAAGCAGCCGAGGTCGCCGTAGCCCAGGTCGTCCGCGACGATGAGCACCACGTTGGAAGGGCGTGCCGAGAGCGCGCAGATCGCGGCCAGCAATGGGAGGAGGCGGGTCAGCATCATATTCTTTCAAGTCTGACCGGGTAGGTCCTTCCGGACGCGAACTGGGCGACGACCAGCGACCCATCGGGGTTCGCCAGGGCGTCGTGTGGGTGCAGGAATGCGTCGGTGTCGTTGCGCATGCGTTGGAGCGTGCCTGACGCGTCCTTGGTCGGCGCGGTGCCACCCACGTTGGAGACGACCTCGAGATTGCGGTCGAGGATGGAGAGGAAGCCGCGGCTGTTGCGGTCTTTGGGCCAGTTGTCAGCGAGGTGCGCCACGAGGTAGTGATTGTCGAAGCGGCGGATCTGGCGGGGGTTGCCGCCGGGGAGGTCGGCCTGGGACAGCTTGCGTCCCTCGAGGTCGAGGCGGAGGAGATGCTGCTGGTCGCTCATCGCGATGAGCATCGTCTCGTCGCCGTCGACGCCCGTGCGGGGGTTCGAATCGATCATGCCGCCGTGCGGGCCCCAGTGCACGATGCCGCCTTCGGGGCCGCCGAGCAGTCGCTTGAACGAGCCGTCGGCCGCGTAGTGCAGGAAGTAGTCCTTGCCGTAGCCGTCGAGGACGTAGAACTCGCCGTCGGCCCGATGAAGGGTCCAGGAGGGACGGTATTCCGTCTCCTTGCCATACTTGCCGGTCCCGGCGGGCAGTCGCCATTCCGCCACGACCTCGCCCTGCAGGGACATCTTGGTGACCGTGTGCAGGTTGAGGTCAGTGATGAAGAGGAACTCGCCCTGCGGGGTCCTGACGAGGGAGAGTCCGTGCGCTCCGGGAAATTTGCGTGTGCTCCATTTGTCGACCAGCCGGCCGCGGTCATCGTAGAAGATGACGTTGTTGGCGACATGGTTGGTGAGCAGGACGATGCGGCCGTCGGCCGTGCGGGCGAGTCCGTGGCAGTCGTTGACCGGGGTCTTATCATCGAGCACGCCCCATCCGGGGACGGCGCGATATCTGAAGTCGCCTTGGCCGAGGACCTGCGGCGATGTTGCCTGCGCGAAGGACCGTCCGACCGCGCCATACCATACGCCGGCCGCGAGGGCCTGCCGGAGGAAGGCGCGGCGATCAGGCATCGCTCAGGGGCGGAGCACCCGCACGCGATGATTCTCGGAGTCGCCGATGAAGACGGAGCCATCCGCATCGGCCCAGACGCCGTGGGGGCGGGCCAGGCCGCACTTGAGAGGGTCGCCATCGGGTCCGTCGTGCTTCTTTCCGGTGCCCACGGCCAGTTCGAGGGTGTCCGTGGCCGCCCTGTAGACGCGGATCGAATGGCTTTCCGTGTCCACGATCCAGGCGTCGCATCGGGCGTCGACCGCCACGCCCTTGGGACCGTTGAGCGGCGCCTGCTTGGCGGGCTGGGAATCGGTCGTGAAGCCCTTCTTGCCGGAGCCGACCACGTGGCGGATGACGCCGGCCTTCATGTCGAAGCGGAACACCTGGTTGCCTTCGCGCGTGCAGAGCCAGAGGTCGCCCTTGCGGTCGAAGTCGAGCGAACGCGGACCCCGCAGGGGCGTGCCGCGGATCGCGGATCCGTCGGGCGTCTCGCCCGCCTTGCCCGTGCCGGCGAAGGTCTCGATGCGCTTCGTCCTCATGTCGATGCGCCGGATGACGTGATTCCCGATGTCGCAGACGTAGAGGTGCTTTCCGTCAGGCGAGAACTGGATGCTGTGCGGCTGCTTTAGCTGGGCCTTGTCGGCGGGTCCGCCGTCGCCCGAGTAGCCGGGCTGACCCGTGCCGGCGACGGTCGAGATCACGCCCGTCTTCATGTCGATGCGGCGCACGGCGTGGTTCTGCATGTCGACCACGAAGAGGTTGCCGTTGCGCGGGCCGAACCGCAGCTCGTGGGGCAGGTTGAAGGAGGCCTCCTTGGCGGATCCGCCGTCACCGGAGTAGCCTTTCTGACCGTTGCCCGCGATGAGCGAAATCCTGCCGTCCTTGTCCACCCGGCGGATCCGCTGGCCGCCGTATTCGCAATACCAGATCGCCCCGTCAGGACCGCGCACGACCCCGAAAGGGTCGTTCATCATCGCGGAGGTGGCGGGTCCGCCGTCTCCGGAGTAGCCTTTCTGGCCGTTGCCCGCGAAGGTGGAGACCGTGGCCGCGGTGAGCGTGCCGGCGGCGAGGAGGGGAAGGAGGCGGAGGAGGTTCATGAAGATGACAGATGGGGGATGAAGGATAGATGATAGAGGATGGATGATGGAGGACAGGAGATGGATGATGAGGGATGGGAAGATCGTTATCAGGCGGATTACCTCGGTCTCGGATCTTCATCATCCATCCTCCATCATTCATCTTACATCGCTCACTTTCCGAATCCTTCGCCGGGGGTCTTGGACTTGACGATGTAGGCCCCGGTGCGGGCGGTGACGAAGAGGGTGGTGCCGTCGACGCCGCCGAACTTCATGTTCGAGGGGCTCTCGGGGAAGGGGATGAGTCCGATCTGGTTGGCGTCGGCGTCATGGACGGCCAGGCCTTCCTTGGCCGTGGTGTAGAGC
>JBJTTY010000077.1:0-8867 GCA_046080425.1 Verrucomicrobiota bacterium | reverse complement strand
TCGAGCGCCCGGCGCGGGTCCGACTTGATCGCCGTCTCCGTCTCGTGCCGGTCGCGGAGCTCCGAAAGATTGAGGTAGTGATGGGCCGTCGAGCGGAGCGCGCGGTGCGTGCGTTCGCCCATGACCACGATGCGCACCCCGAGGCGCTTGGCGTCCTCGACCACGGGCGTGAAGTCGCTGTCGTTGGTCACGAAGACGAGCGTCGTGGGCGGGTTGGCCCCGGCCAGCAGCTTGACCGCGTCGATGGTCATGCGCATGTCGGCGGCGTTCTTGCCCGGAGTGTAGCTGCGCTGGTCGACCAGCTCGAGTTCCGGCCATTCGGCGGCGGCCGCCCGCCAGCCGCTGAGCCGGCCTTGGAAGTCACCGTAGGCCCGTGCGGAGATCAGGGGCGTGTCGCCGATGAACTTGCGGAGGGTGGCCAGGTGCTGATGGGACACGTTGTCGGCATCGATCAGGAGGCCGATGCGCTGGTCCTCGCGGCCCTTGGCAGCCTCCGGCGTGGAGGTGGAGGCCGCTTCGGCCTGCCGCGGACGGCGGCTCGGGGTCCTTCGGCCCGAGGACTTGGCGCGGGAGGCGCCGCTGCGACGTTGGGATTTGTTCACGGAGGGGTCTTACTCCCAACAAAGCCCGTGCATCGCAACCCCTATTCGGCAGGCGAGACTCGAGAGGATGGGACCCTTCGCTGAGGATAATTTTCTTAATTAACGAAACTTTTTCCCCAAGACGCTGTAAAACAGGTGTAAAAATGTCTAAGCTCACCCCGTTGCTATCCTTGGCCTTCGCCGCCTGCCTGACGGCGGCTGACGTCCCCGGGGAAGTCCGTGAGCCTTTCTGGAAGTCAAAGCCCGGGCCTTGGGGCGAGCTCGAGGTCAGGACCGCCTACCTGGAGGCCCCTGACTCTATCCTGGCGGTTTCCGCCAAGCCGAACTCCGCCACCCGGTGGACCTTCGAGCAGATGAGCGAGGGCGCGGTCAGGGAGACCCTCGTCGCTTCCGGACTGGGGTCCGAACTTATCGAAAAGCTGATGAGCCCGTCGCGGAGGTTGGCCAACGCCATGGCCGTGACCCTGTTTCCCAGCATGGAGGAGCTGGTCTCCCTTGGGACGGAGGTCCGGTCCAGGCTCTACCTCGAGCTCGCCAAGTATCCCGTCAACGAGTTCCAGCGGGACCCCGTCTTCATCGTCGGGCAGGACCTTGAGGACTGGCTCGCGACCTCCACCCTGAACGCCGAGCAGCGCGACCTGTTCCGCAAGCTCATCTGGAAGCGGGGCGAGGCGACCATGTTCAGCGACATCAGCGCCCTGCTCTCCCTCGCGCGCAATCAGGACGAGGTGCAGGCGGTCTTCCGCTCCGTCACCCGCGTGCGCACGCTCATCGTCTCCCTGAAGGTGCCGGTCGCCGTCCCCCGCCAGGAGTTCCTCGATTACTGGAGCGGCGGACGTTCGGAGTCGCTGAGGCTTCCCTTCCTCACCGCGATCACCAACCGGCGTGCCGAGCAGAGGATCGACATCTCCAACTTCCTGCCCTCGCTCATGCGGCAGAAGATCTACACCTATCCGGAGATCGAGCTCGGCGTCAAAGGAAGGTTCCCGGACTGCCATTGGACCTCCCTGAACTTCTTCGCCGCCACGCCGCAGGACTTCCTCCTGGACACCCGTCTGGCCGCCTCCTACCTGCTCGAGAAGTACGAGCCCGTCGACGCACCCTACCGCTTCGGGGACGTGCTCTGCTTCATGGACGGGGGTGAGGGGCTGCACACCTGCGTCTACGTGGCCGACGACATCGTCTTCACCAAGAACGGGGACAGCGTGCTGGCACCCTGGGTCTTCATGCAGGTGGCCGACGTCGACGCCGTCTACCGCAAGTCGCCGTCGACCCGGATCCAGTGTTTCCGCATCAGGCGCTGAGGGGGCTTTCCGCTGTCCCCGGCGGGAATCGAACCCACATCCTCGGTTTAGGAAACCAATGTTCTATCCGTTGAACTACGGGAACGCGGAAGCGGATAGAAGGCGAGGGACGGGCCGGCCGCAAGCCCCGTCTGGGCGGTCTTCTTGACTCCGTCCGCCCTGCGGGCACTTCTGACCCTGTGACCGCGCTGCTCCTGAACGCCGAGGCCGCCTTGGCGATACCGCATTGGGCCTGGGCCGCCTTCCTAGGATTCATCGGGCTCATGCTCGCCCTGGACCTCGGGGTCTTCAACCGTCACGACCACGCGCCCAGTTTCAAGGAGGCCGTGGCCTGGTGCGTCGTCTGGGTTTCCCTCGCGGTCGGCTTCGGCTTCCTGCTCTCGGCCTGGCGCGGACCTGAGGACGCCCAGCTCTTCGCCGCGGGCTACGTCCTGGAGCTCGCCCTCTCCGTCGACAACCTCTTCATCTTCATCCTCGTCTTCAGTCACTTCGCGATACCGGACCGACTGCAGCATCGCGTGCTTTTCTGGGGCATCATCGGCGCCGTCATCATGCGCGCGACCTTCATCGTGGCGGGCGTGGCCGCCGTGGAGCGCTTCACGTTCCTCCTGCCGGTCTTCGGACTGTTCCTGATCTTCACCGGATTGAAGCTCGCCCTGGCGAGCGGCGAGGGGGCTGGCAAGGACGTGGACGAGCAGCTCGTGGTCCGTCTGGCCCGGAAGCTCCTGCCCGTGACGCGCCAGTTCCACGGCAACGCCTTCTGGGCCCGTGAGGACGGCCGCTGGGTCTGCACCCCCCTGTTCGCCGTGTTGCTGGTCGTCGAGGCGACCGACGTGGTCTTCGCCGTCGACTCCATCCCCGCGATCCTGGGCATCCTGCCGCCCGACCTGTCCATCGAGGAGAAGCGTTTCGTCGCCTTCACGTCCAACATCTTCGCCATCCTCGGCCTGCGCTCGATGTACTTCGCCATCTCCGGCTTCCTGCGTTACTTCCGCTTCCTCAAGCCGGCTCTGGCCCTCATCCTTTGCTTCATCGGCACCAAGATGATCCTGCCGTGGGCCGCCGGCTTCGGCGGCACGGACGGCGCTCCGGCCGGATGGGTGCCCTCGGCGCTTATCCATCATGGCCGCGTCCACGTGCCCACCGAAGCGTCCCTCGCGGTCATCGGCGTCGTCATCGCCCTCGCCGTGGCTCTCTCCGTCGCCTTTCCGGAGAAGCCGAAGGACTGAGGTTTTGGTGTTTCCACCGGGTGGCCGAGCCGCCACCCTCACAGGGTGCTGACCCGTAGGCACAGGCGTTACCTTCCCCACCTGCGGGGCAGCCGGACGCTGCTCGCGGGCGCCGCGCTCTTCGGGATGCTGTATTCTGCCACCAGCGCGTTCGGGGTGCCCTTCCTGCTTTCCCGCGTGCTTCCGGCGACCTTCGGCACCGCCGCAGAGCGCGCCGCGCCGCTGCTCACCTTCCCGGGCTGGACCGGCTGGGGGCCGCTGACCCTGCCCGTCGGGCATGAGACGCTCTTCGCGGTCGCCTTCCTGCCGGTCGTCTTCCTGCTGCGCGGCGTCGCGCAGTTCGCCGCCAGCTACAGCGTCAACGTCGCGGGCATGCGCGTGGTCGAATCGGTGCGCTCGGCCGCGTTCGCACGCCTGCAGTCGCTGCATCTCGGCTTCTTCAGCCGCTTCAGCACCGGCGACCTCCTGCAGCGGCTCACGGGTGATGTGCTTTCGGTCCGCCTGGTGCTGGTCGACGTCTCCACCGACCTCGTCATCCAGCCCTTCACGCTCGTCTTCGCCGCCGGCTGGGTGCTCTGGAGCTGCCTCACCTTGCCCGGCGGGCTGTGGTTCCTGCTTTCGCTGGCGGTCATCCCGCTGTCGGTCTTCCTCGTCCGTGCCATCGGCCGCGCGCTTCAGGCCCGGGCGCGCAAGGCCGCTGCCAACTCCGCCAGCCTCGGCGGCATCGTGGTGGAGAACCTCCAGTCGCCGCGCGAAGTGCGTTCCTACGGGCTGCAGCGACGCGAGCAGGAGCGTTTCGGCGCCGCCTCCCGCGAGGGACTGCGCATCCAGTCCAAGATCGCCCGCTACGACAAGTCCCTCTCCCCCCTTCTCGAGGTGGCGGCCGCCTTCGGGGTGGCGGGGGCGGTCTGGGTCGGCGCCGACGCGGGCATGCGCTACCAGGACCTGCTCGGCATCGTGGGTGCGATGTACTTCGCCTATGAGCCCATCAAGAAGCTCGGCCGCGTCAGCAGCCTGATGTCGCTGGCCGACGCCGGCCTGGCGCGGCTGGAGGAAGTGATGGACGCGGTGCCCGAGGTCGCCGACGCGCCGGACGCGCGCCCGTTGGGCCGGGTGCGCGGAGAACTGGAATTCCGCGACGTCGCCTTCGCCTACGGCGAGGAGGACGTGCTGACCGGGGTCAGCGTCGCAATTCCCGCCGGACAGTCGGTCGCGCTGGTCGGCCCGAGCGGCGCCGGCAAGAGCACCTTCATCAATCTCGTGCCGAGGTTCTTCGACGTCCGGCAGGGCGCCGTGCTCATCGACGGACTGGACGTGCGTGCGGTGCGCCAGGCCGACCTCCGGGCCAACGTCGCCGTGGTGTCGCAGGAGCCCGTGCTCTTCGACGACACCGTGCTCGAGAACGTCCGTCTGGGCCGTCCGTCCGCCACGGACGCCGAAGTCCGCGAGGCCGCGCGTCTCGCGGGGGCGCTGCCCTTCATCGAGTCGCTGCCGGAAGGGTTCGCCACCCGGGTGGGGGAGCGCGGTTCGCGCCTCTCCGGCGGCCAGCGCCAGCGGGTGGCGGTCGCCCGCGCCTTCCTCAAAGACGCGCCCGTGCTGATCCTCGACGAGGCGACCTCCGCCCTCGACGCCGAGTCCGAGAAGGGCGTGCGCGAGTCGCTCGCGCTGCTGATGAAGGGCCGCACGACGCTCATCGTGGCCCATCGTTTCAGCACAATCCGTGACGCCGAGCGCGTGCTGGTGTTCCAGGGCGGAAGGATCGTGGCCGACGGGCCCAGGGACCGTGTCTACCGGGAGAACGAGCTCTTCCGCAGGCTCTGGGACGAGCAGGCGCAGGGCGCGGCCTGATGAGGGTCCTGGTGGTCAAGCTCGGCGGCCTTCGCGCCGCGCTCGCCGCCACCGCCGGCATGCGCGCCGTGCGCGAGCGGCATCCCGCGGCCCAGTTCACCTTCGTCTGCCGTCCGGGCGCGGAGGCCGCCCTCGAGGGCTGTCCCGCGGTCGTGGAGACGGTCCCGCTCGAGGTCGGAGCCGGCTCCCTGGCGCTTGTCTCACGCCTCCGATCCCAGCGTCATGACGTCGCCGTCCTGCTCGGCGGACCTTCGCCCGCGACCCGCCTGGTCGCCCTCAGCGGCGCCGGCCGCCGGGTGTGCGCGGGCCCGGCGCCCTGGCACTGGGCGCCCTTCTTCCACCGTCAGGCGACGGCGCGGGCCGTGGATCCGCACGACGCGGCCCGCGACCACGAGGTCATGGCCCAGGCCTTCGGCTTCCAGGGCGAGCCGCCGGCGATGTGGTTCTCTCCGGCGCGCATGCAGGAGCACGGGCTCGTGCTGGACGACGGACGTTACGTGGTGATCCATCCCGGAGCGTCACGTCCGGAGCGCGTGCTGGAGATCGACAAGTGGGCCGCGGTCGCGCGTGAACTGATCGCGCGCGGCGAGGCCGACCGGGTCGTGGTCTCCGCCGGCCCCGCCGGTGAGGAGCGCATCATGGCCGAGGCGCTGGTCGGTCTCATCGGTCCCGGCGCCGTCTCCACCGGCGGACGCCTGCGCTTCCCGCAGCTTGCCGGCCTGATCCGTGGCTCCCGGGCCTTCCTGGGGGCCGATTCGCCGGTCCTTCAGCTGGCCGCGGCGGTCGGAACGCCGGTGGTGGGCGTCTACGGACCTTCCGATTACGCCCGGGCGAGGCCGTGGGGCGTGCTGAGCCGCGCCGTCCGGATCGACGCCACGCCCTTCGAGGGTGAGACGCGGGCCGACTACCTCCGTCGCATGGACCGGGCGCTCGCACGGGTCACGCCCGAGCAGATCCTGCGCGCGACCGAGGAGCTGCTGCGCGTCTCCTCCCGCTGAGGCACCTTGACCCCGCGGCTCCGGCGGCGAGAGTGGCCGCGTGTCCGAAACGCATTATGACGCCGCGATTATCGGCGCCGGCATGTCCGGCCTGGCCGCGGCGGTGCGGCTCTCGATGTACGGCCGCAAGGTGCTGGTGCTGGAGCGGCACAACGCCCCCGGGGGCCTCAATTCCTTCTACGCGCGCGGGCGTCGCAAGTATGACGTCGGCCTGCATGCCCTGACGAACTGGGTGCCGGACGGGGTGAAGGGCGCCCCGCTGGTCAAGCTCATGCGTCAGCTCCGCATCCGGCGCGAGGAGCTGGACCTCTGCCCCCAGCTGGGCTCCCGCGTGACGATGGGCGGTGTCTCTTTGCGCATCGACAATGAATTCGCCCGCCTCACGGAGGACGTCGCAGCGGCCTTTCCCGGCGACGTCGACGGCTTCCGCCGGCTGGACGCCTGGATCGCGGCGCTCGACGAGGCCTCGTTGCAGGCCCACGGCGGCTCCGCCCGTGAACTGCTCGCCCGTCACGTCTCCAGTCCGCTGTTGCGCGACCTCCTCCTCATCCCGACCTGCTACTACGGCAGCGCGCTCGAGGACGACATCGAGGTCTCGCAGTTCGCGATCATGTGGCGCTCGCTTTTCCACGAGGGCTTCGCCCGTCCCTTCGAGGGCGTGCGCCGGGTGATCCGACTGCTCACCGACCGATGCCGGGAGCACGGCGTCGATCGGCGCATGAAGTGCGGCGTGCGTCGGATCGTGGTGCGGCAGGGCAGGGCGGCCGCGCTGCTGCTCGACGACGGTTCGGAGGTCACGGCGGACGCCGTCTATTCCTCCGCCGGGGCCGTCGAGACCATGCGTCTGCGATCCGACCTCCCGCCTGACGCGGGCGCGGCGGAAGCCGGCCGTCTCGGCTACGCCGAGACGATCGCGACCTACGGCGAGGAGGCCTTCGCCGGATTCGGCTGGAAGGACACCATCGTCTTCTTCTGCGACGCCGAGCGTTTCTCCTACCGGTCGCCGGCGGAGCTCGTCGACCCCTCCTCCGGCGTCATCTGCATCCCCAACAACTATGACTACGGCCCCGGGCGCCGGCTGGATGAGGGCTGGCTGCGCGTGACCGCGCTGGCCTCGCACGACGCCTGGTGCGCCCTTCCCGAGGAGGAGTACGTCGCGCGCAAGGCCGACTGGTTCGGCCGCCTCAACCGCGTCGCCCGCCGTCACCTCCCCGCTGTGACCGACGCCGCGCACGACGGGGCGCTGGTGTCCACGGACATGTTCACCCCGCGCACCGTGCGCAAGTTCACCGGACACGTGGGCGGCGCCATCTACGGCTCGACCGTCAAGCGGCGTGACGGCCGGACGGACCTCCCGAACCTGTTCCTGATCGGCACCGACCAGGGCTTCCTGGGGGTCACGGGCGCAATGCTTTCTGGCATTTCCATGGCCAATCTGCACGGTCTGAAGGCTTGAACCCCGCCTTCATGAGCACCCCCGCATTCCCGGCCGAGCCGCGTCCTCTCTGGAAGGATCTCCTGCATCCGGCCGTCATCGTCGGCGCCCTCGGCTACTTCGTCGACATCTACGACCTAGTCCTGTGCTTGGCAGTCAAGAACAGCAGCCTTGCGCAACTCGGACTTACCAAGGCGGCGGAGACTACATGGGGCGACCCGATGAACTGGCAGATGCTCGGCATGTTACTGGGGGGTGTCTTCTTTGGAGTTATTGGCGATAGGCTCGGTCGGCTGACTACTTTGTTCGGCTCAATTCTTCTCTATTCTTTGGCCAATATCGCCAACGGCATGGTCGATTCACTAGAGGCTTACAATGCCTGCCGGTTCATCGGAGGATTCGGTCTTTCGGGTGAGCTGGGAGGTTGTATCGCCCTCGTCTCAGAAGCTTTGCCAAAAGATCGGAGAGGGTATGGCACCGCTCTGGTTGCGGCGGTCGGCGTGTTTGGTGCCGTCGTCGCCTGTTTCGTTGCCATGACATTTAACCACGGTGACGACTGGCGTATGAACTATTATGTCGGTGGGGGGCTTGGCTTGGCCCTCCTATTCCTACGCGTCGGCGTCAAGGAGTCGCTGATGTTTCATCATGCCTCCAAGGAGTCTTCTTCTTCAAACGTGGCGCGAGGTAATTTCTTCGCCTTATTCACGAATTGGGGGAGATTCACCAAATATGCTGGGTGTATCATCATCGGTTTGCCTACGTGGTTCATGATTGGGATCCTCGTCCAGAATGCCGAGAAAGTCTTCAGTATCGAGTCTAAGGTGCCGGGGGTGATTTCTCCGATGGCTGTTGGGGCTTTTTATCTCGGACTTACGTTCGGAGATCTGGGTAGCGGGATCCTCAGTCAGCTGATGAAGTCCCGGAAGAAGGTCGTCGCCCTTTTCTTGTGCCTCAGCCTGGCCGGTGTTTCCGTATATCTCTACGGCGTGGATTCGTGGTCGGCTTACTCTTACTATGCTCTGATTTGCTTCATGGGCTTCGGCATGGGCTACTGGGCGATATTCGTCACGATTGCTGCTGAGCAGTTCGGCACGAACCTTCGTTCGACGGTAGCCACCACTGTGCCTAATTTCGTCCGCGGCTCGCTTCCGGTCTACGCCGCAGTTTTCCTCTATCTCACAAAGGTTGAGAAGGTCGCCCCCTCCATCTCGGCGACCTATATCGCTGTATTCTGTTTCGGCTCTGCTTTCCTCGCGCTCTGGAAGATGGAAGAGACCTACGGCAAGGATCTCGACTATCAGGAGCAGAAGTAAGCATCGACGCTTACTTCTTCGCCGGGGCGGGCGCGTCGGCCACGCAGCGGAAGCCCGCGTGGTTGGTCGAGGTGAGGGTGTCCAGGCCCTGCCTTGAGGCCACGCGGAAGCGGAAGCAGTAGCCTTCGTCACAGAGCC
>JBJTTY010000076.1:0-2825 GCA_046080425.1 Verrucomicrobiota bacterium | reverse complement strand
GGTGGGCTCTACGCCGGGAGGGTTCTGGACGTAGAGCACGGGGTCGCCGGCCGCGCGCAAGGCCACGCCGGTGTGCTTCGTCGGCAGGAAGCCGCTGCTCCACATGCGGGTGAAGAGGGCCTGTCCGCCGGCGCTCTTCGGGGTGAGCACCACGAAGGAGGGGAGGTCATCGCTGGCGCTGCCGAGGCCGTAGCTGAGCCACGAACCGATGCTCGGCTTGCCGGGGATCTCGCTGCCCGTCATCACGAACGTGCAGGCCGGGTCATGGTTGATGGCGGTGGTGCTGACCGACTTCATCACGGCCAGCATGTCGACGACCTTGGCGGTGTGCGGGAGGAGCTCGCTGATCCAGCGGCCGGACTTTCCGTGCTGGGCGAACTTAAACATGCTCGGGGCCACGGGGAACCGGGCCTGTCCCGAGGTCATCGTGGTGATGCGCTGTCCGTTGCGGATGCTGTCCGGCAGGTCCTTGTCGTAGTGCGGCTGCAGCTGGGGCTTGTAGTCCCAGAGGTCCAGCTGCGAGGGCGCCCCGTTCATGTGGAGGTAGATGATGCGCTTGGCCTTGGGGGCGAAGTGCGGGAAGCCGTTCAGGGGGCGGTGGACGGTGTTCGCGGCACGGGCCTCCCGGGTGAGGAGGCCGGCGAGGGCGACGCCGCCGACGCCGAGGCCGGCTGAGCCGAGGAAGCGGCGTCGGTTGAGGAGCCGGACGTGGTCGAGGACGGGGTCGTTCATCGGTTGAGGGTCTCGTCGAGGTTGAGAAGGAGGCCGGCGGTCAGGGTCCACGCGGCCAGTTCGGCGGCGGGCAGGGCGGGGTCGGGCTTGGAATCGCCGAAGGCGATCAGTTTCTGGGCGTCCTCGGGTTTGGCGACGTAGCGGGCGCGGTGGGCGGCCAGCGCCCCGAGGGTCACGGACGACTCGTCGGCCCGCGGGCGTCGGCCGACGGCGGTGCGCCAGGCGAAGGCGGCACGGGCGCCGTCGTCCTTGCCTCCCTCCTTGAGGATGCGCTGGGCGAAGGCGCGCGCGGCCTCGACGTGCTGGACGTCGTTCATGAGGGCTAGCGCCTGCAGCGGGGTATTGCTGCGTTCGCGACGCACGCAGCTGGCCTCGCGCGCGGGGGCGTCGAAGGCGGTCATGGAGGGCGGAGGCGCGGTGCGCTTCCAGAAGGTGTAGAGGGACCGGCGGTAGAGGGCTTCGCCGCTGTCGCGGACGTATCGGGCGGTGTTGCTGCCGGTGAAGCCCACGGGCTCCCACACGTTGTCGGGCTGGTAGGGCTTCACGCCCTTGCCGCCCACGCGGGGGCTGAGCAGGCCGGAGACGAACAGCGCCTGGTCGCGGATGACCTCGGCGTCGAGACGCGCGCGAGGCCCGCGGGCGAGCAGGCGATTCTCAGGATCCTTCGCGAGCATCTCCGGGGTGACGGCGGCGGTCTGGCGGTAGGCGGCGCTGGTCACGAAGGAGCGGATGAGGCGTTTGACGTCCCAGCCGGTCTCGCGGAACTCGACGGCGATCCAGTCTAGGAGCTCGGGATGGCTGGGCGGATCGCCCTGCGAGCCGAAGTCGCTGCTGGTCTTCACCAGGCCGGTGCCGAAGAACTGCTGCCAGAGGCGGTTGACGGTCACGCGCGCGGTCAGCGGGTTGGCGGGGGAGAGGAACCATTCGGCCAGGTCGCGGCGATCATACGCCTCCTTCTTCGGCAAGGGATGGAAGGCGGCGGGCACGCCGCGTGTCACGGGTTCGCCCGGCTTGTCGTATTGGCCGCGGGTCATGACGTGCGCCTGCCGCGGCTGCGGCAGGTCGGCCATCACCAGCGTGGCGGGAATCTGGTCGGTCAGCGCCTTCTTCTTGGATTCCTCGGCGAGCTTCTCGGCCCGCAGGCCGTCGAGGGTCTCGCGTCCGCCTTGGAACTCGTTCTCCAGCCACCAGTCGAGCAGGCGCTTGCGTTCGGGCTCGGTCCATTCGGCCGCCTTCTTGCCGCGCACGAGGTTCTGGAGGTCGGTCGGCAATTCGGCCACGCGGGAGCCCTGCTTCTTCTCGGACCAGACCTTGAAGGACCACTGGATATCATTGGCCTCGTCGATGCGGTGGGTGACCGCCAGGCGGTCCCAATGCACGGTGCCGTCGAACTGCGTGAAGGCGTAGCCGTCGACCTTCATGGCCGGCTTGAGACCCAGCTTGGCGACGTCGACCTTCAGCTGCGTCCACTTCCCGGCTTCGGGCAGCTTGCCCATGTTGACCTTCTCCGGCGTGCGGACGCGTCCGAAGGGGATGGCCCCTTCCTCGCCCCAGACGGCGCGATGGTTCCAGCCTCCGACGTGGAACTGGAGCATGATGGCCTTGGGGGTGTCGACGGGATCGAGGTGGACCCAGACGGAGATGACGCCGTTGGGCGGGATGGCGAAGGAGGCGCCGTTCTCGAAGTAATCCTGGGCGACGCCCTTGGCGGTACGCTTGAGGGAGCGTTTGCCGCTGTGCACGGGACCCTGTCCGGCTTCGATGAGCGTCAGCGACCCCGTGCTCTTCACCTGCGCCTTCTCGGGGAAGGCGTCATCAAACCAGACGGTCTCGCCCGTCCTCACGGGCGGGGGCGGGGTGAGGGTGGCCGGATCGACGTATTTGAGGGAGGCGATGGCATCACGGACGGTTTTCTGCCGGGCGGCGATCCTGGCGTCGAAGTCCTTGATGGCCTTATCCTGTTCGGGGGTCGCCAGCTGCAGCACGGGCGGGGTGAGCAGGATGTTGCCGTCGAAGCCCGGGTCCGCGGCGCTGTAATAGAAGGCGTACAGGGAGTAGAACTCCTTGGCGGTGACGGGGTCGAACTTGTGGTC
>JBJTTY010000075.1:0-10156 GCA_046080425.1 Verrucomicrobiota bacterium | reverse complement strand
CGCTTCCCCCGGCCCCATCGACATCGCCCGCGGTTGCGTCGACGGTTCGCCGAACCTGGGTTCGGCTTGGACGGGTTTCTCGATCACGGAGTATCTGAGCAAATCGTTCGGCTGCCTGCCCGCCCGCATCGACAACGACTGCAACGCCGCAGCGCTCGGCGAATACCGCTTCGGCGCCGGCAAGGGCAAGAAGAACGTCGTCTACGTCACCGTCTCCACCGGCATCGGCGGCGGCGCGGTCATCGACGGCCGCCTCATGCGCGGCTCCAACGGGAACGCGGCCGAGCTCGGCCACATCCCGCTTACCATGGACGGACCCCGCTGCGGATGCGGCAATCCCGGCTGCTGGGAAGTCTACGCCTCCGGCACGGCCATCGCGCGCCGCACCCGCGAGGCCCTCGCGGCCGGCCGCCCGTCGAGCATCGTGAAGTTCGCCGGCAGCGTCGAACAGGTCACCACGCACCACCTCTTCCAGGCGATGGCCGAAGGCGACGCGCTGGCCAACGAGATCTGGGCCGAATCAATCAACTACCTCGGCCGCGGCCTCGGCGCGGTGATCAACACCTTCAACCCCGACGTCATCGTGGTCGGCGGCGGCGTCACCGCGGCCGGCGACGCGCTGTTCGTCCCGATGCGCAAGAGCGCGAACAACTACGCCTTCCCGCGCCTGTCCGCGGTCTGCGCGATCGTCCCCGCCGGCCTCGGCGGTGAAGTCGGCGTCGTCGGCGCGGCCGCCTGCGCGCTGGAGGCCGCCCAAGCGAGATGATGTTCGTCGGCCTCGCCACCTCGCTGCTGATCGCGGCCATCCCGCCGAATCTCGGCGCGTATGCCGAGGCCGGCTATGATTTCGGCGGCGAGCTGCCTAAGACGCTCGCACCGGCCGCTTCGGTCGCGGACTTCGGCGCCAAGCCTAACGATAAGGTCGACGACACCGACGCATTCGAGAAGGCGTTGCGCAAGGGAGGCGTCATCGCCGTCCCGGAAGGCGAGTTCCTCCTTTCTCGCCAGCTCAATGTCCGCAAGCCCGGCACGGTGCTGCTGGGCGCCGGCTCGGCTAAGACGCGCCTGCGTTTCACCCGATCGCTCGAGCAGCTTGATCCGACCCCGACCAAGAACGCCGGGGGAACGGTGACGACCCAGTGGTCCTGGATCGGCGGCCTGCTGACTTTCCACGGCGCTGCCAAGAACGGCCCCGCGCAAGCCGTCGCGTCGGCCAAGCGCGGGGACGTCAGGCTGACGCTGGCCAAGGCCGGCCGCTTCAAGGCTGGCCAGGAAGTCGTCCTTACCTTGAAGGGCGGCGGCGACCGTCTGGTCCGCTACCTCTATGCGGACGAACCAGGCAAGACCTCCAATCTGAAGGCCCCGGCGCGCGTCGAGCTGGCCGCCCGGATCGCCGCCGTCGATGGACGCACGGTGATCTTGAGCGCGCCCTTGCTCGTCGACCTACCGGAGGAATTCGCGCCGACCATCGCCTCCGCAGGCGCGCGGGACGAATATGGCCTGCGCGGGATGGGCTTCGTGACGGACGCCAAGGTTTACAAGGGCCATTTCAAGGAGGATGGCTGGAACCCGGTCGAGTTCCACGACGTCCATCATGGATGGATGGAAGACCTGGCTTTCAGCGGCGTGGACAGCGGGCCCTTCGTCTCCGGTTCGCATGTCACCGTGCGGCGGATTCAGTTCGAAGCCGGCCGACCGGCGGACCCCGATGGTTTCATCGGCCACCATGGCGTCAGCTTGAAAGGCCAGGCTCATCGCCTGGAGGAGTTCGAGTTCAAGGCCCGGTTCTATCACGACGTGACCTTCTGCGATTGGTCGAGCGGCAATGTCGTCCGCGCCGGCTCCGGCGTCGACCTTTGTCTCGATTTCCACAAGCGCGGACCGTTCGCGAACCTCGTCACCGCCGTCACGTCGGCGAACGGCGCCCGTTTCTTCGCCTCCGGGGGCGGCGAGGGACTCGGCCGTTCCGCCGGGGCGTGGAACATTTTCTGGAATCTCAAGGGCCGCAAGGGCATCGACTTCCCGGCGGCGGATTTCTGCCCTGCGGCGACCACTTTCGTCGGCGTCCCGATGCAGGCCCCGCGCGGTTCGCCCATCAAGGTACAGTATTTGAAGGCGGGTGACCCCGCCGACCTGTGGCTGGCGCTGCGCGCCAAACCGTCAGGAAAATGAGGCGCGTCTCCGTCGTCCTCCCGGCCTTCAACGAAGAGAAGCTCCTGCCGGCCGCGCTCGCGGCCGTGAAGGCGGCGGCTGCGGCGTTCACGGCGCGTGGCTGGGCCTGGGAGTGCGTGGTCTGCGACAACAACTCGACCGACGGCACGGCGGCGGTCGCCCGCGCCGCCGGCGCGCGCGTGGTCTTCGAGCCGGTCAACCAGATCGGACGCGCGCGCGACGCCGGCGCCCGCGCCGCTTCGGGCGACTGGCTCGTCTTCATCGACGCCGATTCCTGGCCGTCTGCCGGGCTCTTCGCGGACATCGCCGCCCGCATCGCTTCCGGGCGTGCCGTCGGCGGAGGCAGCGTCGTGCGCCTCGAGCCCGGCACGCCGCCCGTGGCGCGGCTGGTCTGCGGCGGATGGAACCTCTGGAGCCGGCTCACGCGCTGGGCGGCGGGCTCCTGCGTCTGGGTCGAGGCCGCCGCGTTCCGTGAGGCCGGCGGATTCGGCACGGAGCATTACGCCGGCGAGGAGGTCTTCCTCAGCCGGAGGCTCAAGGCCGTCGCCCGGCGCCGCGGCCTGCGGTTCGAGATCCTTTCCGCCCATCCGCTTCTCACCTCCTCGCGCAAGGTGAGGCTTTACACCGTGGGCGAGGCCCTCCGGTTCTTCTTCCGCATGGCGTTCTCCTTCGGCCGTGCCTCGCGGCGTGCCGACGTCTGCCACTTGTGGTATGACGGAAGGCGCTGAGCCCTTCAGAGCCGCCGCCGCTTCCAGGCCGGGATTGGGAACGACGTGAGCCGGTCCGACGCGACCTCGACCGGGTCGCGCGGCCGCAGCGCGCGCGCCTGACGATCGTCCACGATCGCGTAGTGGCGCGCCGCCGTGATGCGTTCCGCCACCTCCCAGCAGTTCTCAGGGCCGTTCACCCACTTCTCCGGCGGCAGCCGGCGAAGGTCGAACGGCACGGAGTAGCTCCGGAGCGTCTTGCGCGGCCCCTTCGCGTATTCGTGGAAGTAGGACATCGCGAGCTCGCGTACGCTCCGGTAGACCGGGTCCCGCCAGCGCAGGCAGACGTAGTTCGTCTTCGAGACCGCGCCCCAGCGTCCGCCCACGCGGAACGGCGCGATCACGTGGTCCATGTCCCGGTGCGCGCTGAAGTCCAGCAGCAGCGGCGGGTGCCCCTGCAGCCAGAGCGCGAACGCGGCGATCATCGCGCCCTCGATGCAGTGGGCGCAGTCCGCCTCGAGCGCCCCGAGCACCGGCCTGGCCGTGTCGCCCTGCGGCTCGAAGTTCTGGGGCATCCGGCAGAGGAAGTCCTGCACCGCGCGGGGCGTCCGCAGGCGCGCCAGGGTGCGGGCGTGCGGGCGGGGGAGTCCCCGGCGTTCCGCCAGTCGGATGCGGGCCGCGAGGTCCATGGCGCAGGATGGCCGCGCGCGACGGCGCCGACAAGCGGCTTTCGGATTGGATTCCCGCCGTCCGCCCCGCTAGGTTCCGCCCATGCCACTCTTCGACTTCGTCTGCGCCGACTGCGGCAAGGCCAGCGAGGTGCTCGTCCGCGCCGATGAGCGCCCCGTCTGTCCCGACTGCGGCGCGGCCAAGCTGGAGAAGCAGCTCCCCATGGTCGCCGTCAAGGGCCTGAAGTCCGACCACGTACACACGAATGCCTGCGGCTGCGGCGCCGGCTGAGATGGACCCGGCTGGCATCGAGCACCTGAGGCAGGGCGTCCTCAGCCTCATCCTGATCATCGTCTCGATCGGGCTGCATGAGTTCGGTCACGCCTGGGTCGCCGATCTCCGCGGCGACCCGCTTCCGCGCGCCCAGGGCAGGGTGTCCCTCAACCCGTTCGTGCACGCTGACCCGATCGGCACCATCCTGATCCCCGCCGTCATGATCTTCCTCAGCCCCGGCGTCGGTCTCATCGGCTGGGGCAAGCCCGTGCAGGTGGCGCTGCTCAACCCTCGGACCCGCCGGATGGACGACCTGCTCATCACCCTGGCCGGACCAGGCATGAATCTGCTCCTCTGTCTGGCCTTCGCCCTCATCGGCGGCCTCGGCGGCTTCGCCCAGGGCCCCACCAAGGAATTCCTCGAGCAGGGACTCCTCCTCAACGCCGGCCTGATCGCCTTCAACCTCATCCCCGTCCCGCCGCTCGATGGCTCCCGTGTGGCCCTGCGTCTGGGCCTCTTCTCGGAGCAGGTGTTCATGGCCCTCGCCCGCTGGGGCTTCATCATCCTGCTGGTGCTGGTGAACCTGCCGCCGTTCCGCATGCTGCTCTGGACGGCCCTGCAGTTCATCGCCATCCCCTGGTAAGTCCTCTGGGACTCGCTGCTCTGACGGCCACCGGAGGCTTGCCAATCCGACTGCGCCGTACGAATCTGACGCCATGCAGACCCTCGGCGAAAGACTTCAGGAGGCCCGGCAGCGCCTGGGCGTCACGCTCCGTGAGGCCGCCGAGTTCACCAAGATCCGCACGGACTACCTGCAGGCCATGGAAGCCGGGCAGTTCGAGTCCATCCCGCTCGCCGACGTCTACAAGCGCGGCTTCGTGAAGCTCTACGCCAAGTACCTCCGTCTCGATGAGGAGAAGGCCGCCGCCGACTTCAACGCCCACCATTCGCTCAAGGCCTCCCGCCGTCCGCTCGACGCCGGCGTGGAAGAAGCCGACGGCGAAGGGTTCGCCCTGCCGGTCGGCCCGTCCGCCATCGACCGCGACAAACTCGTCTACACGATCCTGGTCGTGGGCCTCGTCGCGCTGCTTCTCTGGGCGCTCTTCGGCTGAGGCGGGGCGGTTGACCTCCGGCCGTCCGCGGTTAAGTTGGCTTCGTGTCCGTCCGTCCTGAATACAGGGTTCTCGTCCTCAACCGTCTCTGGCAGCCGGTCAACATCGTCGGCGTACTCCGCGCGATGAACCTGCTGTTTCGCGGTCGGGCGAGCGCGGTTCACGCCGAGGGCGACGGGCCCCACCAGGTCTTTCCGGCCGAGGAGTGGCTGCGGCATTCGTTGCAGCATCCGCCGGCTCCGGCCGACGGCGTGAGGTCCGCCTGCCTGCTCATCCGGGTGCCCCGCGTGCTGCTGCTCGGGCTCTACGACCGCGTGCCGCGCCGCGAGATCCGCTTCAGCCGCCGCAATGTCTACCTCCGCGACGACCACACCTGCCAGTACTGCGGCCGGCAGTACCGCGAGGAGGAGCTCAATCTTGACCACGTCGTGCCCCGTGACGTCGGGGGCAAGACCAGCTGGGACAACATCGTGACGGCCTGCGTCCGCTGCAACTCGCGCAAGGCCAACCGCCTGCCCGAGCAGGCCGGCATGACCCTGCGCCGGGCGCCCGCCAAGCCGCGCTGGCGGCTGGTCACGGCCTCGGCGCTCTCCGAGGAGGAGCTCGCCGCCTGGCGGAGCTTCCTCGAGGTCACGCCCGCGGGGCAGCTTCCTTGGCGTAACTGAGCTCCGGCTGGTGCGGGTAACCAGATTCGAACTGGTGTCACCACTTTGGAAGAGTGGGGTCCTGCCACTGAACGATACCCGCGCGGCCAGAAGGGGACTATCCATGCCCGGCGGGCCTGGTCAAGCCTGCGTCCCGGGAGCGGGCAACCGGATTCGAACCGGTGTCTCCACTATGGGAAAGTGGGGTCCTGCCACTGAACGATGCCCGCGTCTCCCGGAACGTCTCCATCCTGGCCCGGTCCCCGCGGGCGGTCAAGCGACGCGCGGTCCTTTGCGCTTCCCCGCCCGTCCGCTTCGGGCATCGTCCGGGCATGCCTTCCCGGTCTTCCCCCGCCGCCCGTCCGCGCGACGTGCTCATGATGGCGACCCCCGCCCACAACGCCGACCTGCGCTGGTTCACCGGCTTCCAGGCCTCCGATCCGTTCCCGGCCTTCTCCGCCCGCGGCCGCAAGGTCGGCCTGCTACCCCTGCTCGAGGTGGGCCGCGCCCGCGCCGAGTCCGATCTGGATGAGGTCGTCGACCTCTCTGCGCTCATCGCCGACCTGCGCCGCACCAACCCCTCCGCGGGCGTGCCCGACGCGATCGTCTTCGCCGCCCTCGCCCGCGGGGTGAAGCGCTTCACGGTGCCTTCCGACTTCCCGACGGGGCTCTACCTGCGCCTCCGTGACCTCGGGCTCGACCTCGTGCCGCTCGGCGCTCAGGTCACCGAACGCGGTGCGCCCGAGCTCTTCCCCGCCCGCTGGATCAAGTCCCGCGCCGAGGTCGCCGGCATCCGCGCCGGCAACCGTGCGGCCTGCGCCGGCTTCACCGCGGTCGAACGCGTGCTCGCCGAGGCCGCCGTCGGCCCGCGCGACGCGCTCCGCTGGCGCGGCAAGGCCGTCACCGCCGAGCTGCTCAAGGAGGAGGCGCAGGTCGCCATCCTCCGCGCGGGAGCGCTCTGTGACATCGGGCTGATCATCGCCCCCGGCGACCAGGCGGTGGATTGCCACTGCTCTGGCTTCGGTCCGGTCAGGGCCGGGCAGCTCATCGTCTGCGACATCTATCCCCGCGACACGGAGTCGGGCCAGTACGGCGACATGACGCGCACCTACCTCAAGGGCCGCGCCTCGGCGAAGCAGCGGCGCATGGTCGAGGCGGTCCTGTCCGCGCAGCGTATGGCCCTCCGCCGGCTGCGTCCCGGGGTCAAGGGCAGCGCGGTGCACGAGGCCGTCATCGCCCACTTCAAGTCCCTCCGCTACCGCACGGGCCTGGTCAAGGGAACCTATGTGGGCTTTTTCCACGGCCTCGGTCACGGCCTCGGCTTCGACATCCACGAGCCCCCCGCGCTTTCCCGTCGTTGGCCCCATCCGCTCGAGCCGGGCCATGCGGTCACCGTGGAGCCCGGGCTCTACTATCCAGGAATCGGCGGCTGCCGTTTCGAGGACGTCGCCCTCATCACCCGGTCCGGCATCGAGATGCTCTCGGAGCATCCGTACGCCTGGGAGATCCCCTGAGCATGCCGGCGCGGCGGGGCAGGGCGGGCGCCCACACCACGGTCATCGAGGCCGCGGTGCCGGTGGTCCGCCTGCTCGAGGCGCACGGCCGCGTCTCGCGCGGGATGATCGAGGCCGGGATCGGGGCCCGCGGCCGTTCGGTCAAGGTGCGGCCGCTGCCGGGGGGCCTGCGCGTCACGGTGGTCTCGAAGGGCTCGCGTCAGGAGCTGCACGTCTACGGCATCACCCCGGCGCAGGCCCGCGCCACGCTCACCGCGGCCGCGCTGCCCGGCTACGTCATCAACTTCTCCGATGCCTGAAATTGCCGAGCCGGCGGAGGAGATCCCGCCTGACGGCGACGCGCCCTACGTGGCGCGATTCGCGGGCAGGAAGCGGCCTCACGCCTGGTCGCCCCTGCTTGTCGGAAGATTTCACGCGGTGCTCGAGAGCGGCCCCACGGGACGCCACACGGTCGTCGTCCCCGAGGTGCGCGCGGTCCGGCGGCTCGCCGCCGACGGCTCGGCGGACGTCCTGGACGACGGTCGGTGGATGCAGCTGCCCGGTCGCGGCGCGGCCGCCTTCCTCGACGCCCTGCGTTCCGACGTCACGCCAGCTCCGGAAGGCTGGCCCCGCTTCCGCACGGGCTGGATCCTCGCGCTCGGCTATGAGCTCGGCTGCGATTTCGAACCGGTGCGCACGGCGCCGGACGACCTCGGGCTCCCCCGCGCTGTCCTGTTCGAGGCCGCGGACACGCTGACGTTCGAAGCCCGGACGGGCGACCTCTTCGTCGCCCTGCGGCCCCGGGGCGACCTTGAGCGCATGCGCTCCGAGGGCCTGACTGACCTGCGCGCCCGCGCCGCCGCGCTCGTCGCCCGCTGGGATGCGGCTTGCGAGGCGCCTCCGCCCGTGCTGCGGTCCGCGGGCGATCCCGCGCCGGTCCTCGCCGAGTCGCTCGGCGCCGAGGCCTTCGCCTGCGCCGCCCGGCGCGCGCAGGAGCTCATCGCCGCCGGCGACACCTATCAGGTGAATCTCTCCACGCGACTCGAGCTTCCCGCCGCCCCGGATCCGCTCCTCGCCTACGAGGCCGTGCGCGCCACGAATCCCTCGCCCTACATGTCCTTCCTGCGCGGGCCGGAATTCACCCTCGTGTGCGGATCACCCGAGCTCCTCGTCGAGGCCGCGGGCGGGGTCATCGCGTCGCGCCCCATCGCCGGCACCCGGCCGCGCACCGGCCTGGCCGACGAGGACGCCGCTTTCGCGCGCGAGCTCGCCGCCGACTCCAAGGAGCGGGCCGAGCATCTCATGCTCGTCGACCTGCTGCGCAACGACGTGGGCCGCGTGGCGGCCCCGGGCACGGTGCGCGTGCCCGAGTTTATGGCCGTCGAACGCTATTCGCACGTCATGCACCTCGTGTCGCAGGTCGAGGGCGCGCTGCCTTCGTCCCGCCCCGCGCCTTCCGCCGTCATCCGCGCGCTCTTCCCCGGCGGCACGGTCACGGGTGCGCCCAAGGTGCGCACGATGCAGGTCATCGCGGAGCTCGAGCCGGTCGCGCGCGGCTTCTACACCGGCTCCGTCGGCTGGGCCGACGACTCTGGCGACCTCTGCCTCAACATCGTGATCCGCACCCTCGTCCAGACGCGGCCGTTCCGCGGGCCGCCGCGCTGCTTCGTGCAGGCCGGCGCGGGCGTGGTCGCCGACTCCGTGCCCGGGCGCGAGCACGAGGAGTCGCTCCGCAAGGCGCTCGCCCTCCGCGTGGCCCTGGCCCGCGCGCTCCCCGCATGAGCCGCGTGTGGCGAGACGGGGGCCTCGTCGACGGCGATCCGTCGCCGGGTTCCTTCCCGTCCGACGCGGCCTTCTTCGAGACCGTCGCGCTCCGCGGCGGCTTCGTCGAATGCCTCGACGACCATCTCGCCCGGCTGCGCTGCGGCCTGGAGAGCGCCGGCCTGCCGGCCGGCCCGCTGGCCTCCGGCGACCCCGCGGTCTGGCGCTCCGCGGTCTCCGCGCTCGGCGGCGCGGACGGCGTGCTGCGGCTCGTCGTCGGACGGGGCTTCGAGGAGCTCGGCCTGCGCGCGCTGCTGCCCTCGCCGCCGGTCTTCCGTCTGCGTTCATTGCGCACCGTCCGTGACGCGCCCGAATGGCTGCCGCGGCCGAAGTCCGCGCCCTGGGCCAACTCCCTCGCCGCCTCGGTCGAGCTCCGTTCGCTCGCCGTCGGCGCCGGCGTCGAGGGCGTGCAGTTCGATGCGCGCGGACGCGTCAGCGAGGGCTCGCGTTCCAGCCTCGCCTGGCTGGAGGACGGCGCGCTGCACGTGCCCGCCGCATCGACCGGCCGCCTGCCCGGCACCGCCCTCGCCCAGCTCGTCTGCTGCGCCGGCCTCCCCGTGGTCGAGGCCGAGTCAGCCGTCCCGGTCCGCGCCAAAGCCGTGCTCGTGCTCCGTTCGACCCTGCCCGGCGGCGGCGCGGCCGTCGAGGCCTGGGATGACGCCGAAGGCCGCAGGGTCTGGAGCGGCGATCCGGCGGCGGCGCGTCCGCTGATCGGCCTTCTCGCCGCGCACCGCGCTCAGCGCGCGCTCAGGCTGGCGTAGAGCGGCAGCGCCGTCGCGAGCACCAGCAGCGCGAGGAACGCGACCGAGGTCACCGCGGAGAAGCACGTCGTGGCGAGCAGCGTGCCGAGCCGGAGCTCGGCCTCGTCCTGCCGGCGGTGGGCGCGGACCGCGAACCACGTCGCCAGCGCCGCGAGCAGCGCGTGCACGGTGAGCACGGCCGTGAAGTGGTTGAAGTAGAGGCCGGTCAGCGGGGGCAGTCGGCCCGGCTCGCCGGTGATCGCCGCGACCAGCACGGGCTGGGCGCGGAAGGCGACCGCGCCGGCGGCCGCGGGCAGGGCGGCGGTGAGGAAGACGGCGAGCGCCGACACCGCCTGGATTTCTCGGGGCTGCATGTCCGTATCATCCCTTCGCGCGCGCCGGCGGTCAACGTCGGGATTCGCCCTCGCCAAGCGGCCTCCGCGTTCCTAATCCTCCGTCGATGGATTCCTGGACGCTCTGGCCCGCCTTCGCGCTCCTGAACGGCCTCGCCGCCGCCTTCTCGCT
>JBJTTY010000074.1:0-35519 GCA_046080425.1 Verrucomicrobiota bacterium | reverse complement strand
CTTCGTAGAGGCTGCCTTTGCCGCTGCGCAGCGGGGTGTTGTCGGTGATGCCGCCGCCGTCCTCGTCATCGCCGGCTTTCGGCTTCTTGACCTTGGCCTCCTTGCCCGGCTCGCGGATGAGGCCGTCGGGCCGGTCGTAGCCGCCCACGCCGCCGTTGTCGCTCATGAAGACCACCACCGTGTCATCGGCCACGCCGACCTCCTGCAGTTTCGCCATCACCCGGCCGACGCTTTCGTCGACGCTCGCGATCATCGCCGCGTAGGTCGCGCTGTTGTGCCCGCCCGCGCCCGGCTTGTCCTTGAAGCGCGCGACCAGGTCCTTCTTGGCATGGAAGGGCGAGTGCACCCCGAAGTGGGGCAGGTAGAGCAGGAAAGGCCGGTCCTTGTGCCGCCCGATGAAGTCCACCGCGCGGTCCGTCAGCCAGTCGGCCAGGTAGGGTCTGCCGGACACTTCCGTGGGCGGGCTGACCTTGAAGTCGAAGTGCGCGCCCATCGAGACCAGCGCTTCGTCGAAGCCGCGCTTCGAGGGATGGAACGCGCCGCTCTCGCCGATGTGCCACTTGCCGAACATCCCCGTCGCGTAGCCCACCTTCTTCAGCTGGTCCGCGAACGTGTCCCGATCGAGCGGCAGACTGGTGACGTTGTCGACCGGACGCAGCGGGCGTTTCGACCAGTCGAACCGGTCGATGCCGCCCACCGTGTAGACGCCCGTGCGCGCCCCGTACTGTCCGCTGAGCAGGGCCGCGCGCGTCGGCGTGCAGTTCTGGCAGTGGTGGTGGTTCGTGAGGCGCATCCCGCCGGTGGCGAGCCGGTCGATGGCTGGCGTCTCATAATATTTCGAGCCGAAGCAGCCGAGGTCGGTCCAGCCGAGGTCGTCGGCCATGATGAGCACGATGTTGGGCTGGCGGGCGCAGAGGGGCAGGGCGGCCAGCAGGAGCAGCAGGAGTCGCATGGGGCGTACGCAGGTAAGCACAGGGGCAACCCCGTGGCACCCGCAAAGTTCCGCCCGGCCGATCAGATCTCCCAGTCCGCGCCCTCGCCGTCCGTGGCGAGCTGGGCGACCGTGAAGCCGTTGAGTGCCTTTTCGAAGCGCTTGGAGACCTCGCGCCAGAGCGAGGCGACCGCGGGGCCCGAGTCGCCCTTGAGCGTGATCTTCGTCTGCACCAGGTCCGGCTCCACCACCGCGAGCACCTGGCGCAGCGTGATTTCGTCGGCCGGGCGGGCGAGCCGGTAGCCGCCCGTCTTGCCGCGCTTGGAGTCGACCAGGCCGCCTTCGCGCAGCTCGTTGAGCAGCTGCACCAGGTAGTTCGAGGGGATGGCCTCCGCCTTGGCGAGCTCCTCGATGCGCGTCACGGCTGCGCCCTTGTTGCGTCGCGCCAGCTGGGCGAGCACGCGGAGCGAATATTCTAACTTCAGGGAGGCTTTCATCGGCGGAGCAGGGGCGGAGAGTTCAGGGGGATTTCGGTCCGCCGTCCACATGGATGAACGTGCGGTCGGCGGCCTCGTCGGGGAGGATGGGGGCCTTGGGCCGGGCGAAGACGGAGGTGCCGAGGAAGCACATGCCGGAATTCTGGACCACCTGGACGGCGCGGTCGTCCCAGAGCTCGATCATCCCGAAGTCCTTGCGGTCCGTGACCTCGAGGTCAGGGAGTCCGTTGGCCTTGAGCCAGGACTGCGTGGCCTTGAGGCCTTCCGGGTCGCCGGCCCGGGCGGTGACGATCTTCACTCGGGCGCCCTTCTCCAGCCAGAGCCGGACGCGGCGCATCATCAAGGGGACCGGCGGGCCGATGTGGGACATCCCCTTCCAGGGCGTGGCCTCGGCCAGCGTCCCGTCGAGGTCGACGCCGATCCATGGCTGGAGGTCCGGCGGCCGCATGGATTCCTGTCTCTCCGTGGGCACGGGTTCGTCGGGCGCCTGGGAGAGGTCCGGGGCGCCGGTGGCGAAGAGCCTGCGAAGCCAGGAGAGCACCCCGCATCCTTGTCCTGCCCGACCCCCGCTGACAAGCGGCTAAGGAGTCCGGGCGGACTTCAGTCTCCCCCGCCGCCGTCTCCCCCGCCGCAATCGCCGCCGCCGTCACCGCCGCCGGCGTCACCGCTGTCACCGCCGCTGTCGATGCCCGCCGCGTAGTTGTCCGAACTCGAGCCTTCGGCCAGCCTCTCGCCGGACCCTTGGTTCTGGCCGCCTTCGTCGTCCCTGTGTCTCACCACGCCGTCGTCCCCGATCACGTAGGGGTGGAAGGAGTCATCCCTTCCACCCTGGGTCCTGCCCAGGTCCTTCGTGAGGAAGTGGATGATGCCGACGCCCACCGCCGCGAACGGCAGCCAGCCCCACGGCGCCGGAATCAGGGCCAGGGACAGCCAGCCTGCGACGAGGGCGGCCATGATGATCAGGAGGGATTTCATCGGCGTCGGGGCGGTCGCGCTTTCCGATCGTTATCCGCCGTCGGGGCGGCCCACAAACATTCTCTTCTGGGATTATCGGGTCATGGCTCCCCTTTCTTGGAATTCAGCCGTCGGTCCCTGGGCGACAGCTCATTGTCATTGCCCGGAGACGTCGCTTCTATAGAAAGCAACTACGCGAAACAATCTCATGAACCTCGACCCCGGTCCGTCATGGCGCCCGTAAGATCTTCAAACGCCAACTGCTTCGTCCTTCTCATGGCCGTCGCCCTGTTCCTCAAGTGGCTGCTGCCCGAGAAGCTCGAATTCATCCCCATGGCCTTGGGAGCCGTCGCCGTCCTAATCCTCATCGCCGGCGTCTTCCAGGCTTTCGGCGACATGTTCAGGAAGTGATTTCGCGCGCTGACATTTCCACCATGCCTCCGAAAAAGAAAAAGAAAGCCGCCCGCAAGGCCGTGGGCTATCCGATTCCCGCACCCTTGATGCAGTACATCAGGGAGCAGATGAAGAAGGAGGCTGAAGCGAAGGCCAGGAAGGCACGCAAACCCGCGAAGGGGAAATGACGCCGGGTGCTCGGGGCGGGGGTCGAACCCGCACACCTTGCGGCGCCAGAACCTAAATCTGGTGTGTCTGCCATTCCACCACCCGAGCCGCGGCGAGCCCGTACGCTCGTCGAACGCGCGGAGTCAGGCAAGCGCTTAGGCGAGGCGGCCGAGGGGCGAGCCGACCTTGGCGTACAGTTCGACGGCGGTCTCGCCGGCCTCGACGAGGTCGGGCTCGAGGCGGATGCGTCCGGGCTCGAAGAGGGTCGCGAGGAAGGATCCGCCGAAACGGAAGTAGCCGTTCTCCTCGCCCTTCGCGATGGAGCGGCCGGGCTCGTAGGTGTCGACGATGGAGCCGACGTTGGTCGCGCCGACGGCCACGATGGTGACGAGGCCGAAGGGGCCGGCGTCGACGCTCACGCGCCGCCTCCGGTTCTCCCAGAGGTAGGAGACGCGGCGACGCAGGGCCACGGGGTTCACCGAGAAGAGCGGGCCGTCGGTCATGACGGGCGCGCCGGGCGTGCCGCCGACGGGAAAGTGGAAGCGGTGGTAGTCCACCGGGCATAGGCGCGAGCAGACGACCGTCCCGCGCGCATACTTCTCGCCGAGCGCGCGGTCGGCCACCAGCGCAGGGATGTCGAAGGTCTGCCCCTTGGCGAAGACGCCCTTCACCGCGCCCGCGTCTTGGAAGCCGAGATGACGTCCGTCCGCCGGCAGCACCGCCATGTCGGGCCGGGGGTCGGTGGGCCGGGCCGAGGGCTTGAGCCGGCGGTAGAAGAACTCGTTGAACGTCCGGTAGGCCGACAGGTCCTCCTCGGCGAACTCCGTCACGTCCAGACCGTAGGCCTTTACGAAGGGTGCGACGCGGGACGCGCTGGAGGGGCGGTCCATCGCCTTTCCGTAGAGGGCCGAGAAGAAGGCCCGCTTCACGACCAGATGCAGGACGGCCCGGCCGAGGGGGTTGCCGTAGATGCGCCGCAGCCAGGCCTCCCCGTAGACCCGCTCCACCTCCGTCCCGCCGGTGTGGCGGTTGCGCAGGGTGATGGGGGCGTCGGCGGACATGCGGTCAGATTTGCCAAGATTGGGCTTCTTTGGAACCATTTATCTGACAGAAAAGAAAGACCCCCGATGCGACACCCGGCCCTTTCCGTCCTCCTAATCCTCGCCGCTTCCCTCGGCGCCCAGCAGTCCCCCCGTCCGCCCGAGGTCGTGAAGGCCGAGCTGGAGACCGAAGCCATCCGCGCGCGACTCGAGCTCGCCGCCGCCAAGCGTCGCCTCGAGTCCCTCCCGGGTTCGCTGGAGATGCGCCGTCTCGAAGCCGAGGCCGTGCTCCGCAAGGCCCGGGCCGACGCCGCGGCCGCCGGTGATGACGCTGAGAAGGAGCGCATCAAGCTCGAGCTCGAGACCGCTTCGGCCCGCGCCTCCTCCGCTTCCGTGGGCAAGGACCGCGCCCGCGCCGAACTCGAGGTCGAGGCCCGCCTCGCCGCCGCCGAGGCCTCCGTCGAACTCGCCAAGGTCGCCTCCTCCGCCCAGATCGTCCTGCTCGAGAAGAAGGTCGCCGAAGTCGCCGCCGGCGCGAAGATGGAGTATCCGCAGGATCCCTTCGCCGACGGCGTGCTGCGCGTGAGCGACCGACGCATCCCCTTCAACGGCCGCGTGACCAGTCAGCTCGCCGACTACGTCTGCGGACGCATCGCCTTCTACAACGCCGTCGACCCCAAGGCGCCCATCTTCCTCGTCATCGACCGCAACCCCGGCGGCTCCGTCATGGCCGGCTACCAGATTCTGCAGGCCATGGAGGCCTCGAAGGCCCCGGTCTACGTCGTCGTCAAGGGCTACGCCGCCTCGATGGCCGCCATCATCACCACCCTCGCCAAGCGCTCCTTCGTCTATCCCCAGGCGATCATCCTGCATCACCAGGCCTCCTCCGGCCTCGGCGGCAACCTCACCCAGCTCAACGAGCAGCTCAAGTGGACCAAGCTCTGGGTCGAGCGCATCTTCACCAAGGTGGCCGACCGCGTCGGCGTGCCGCTCGACGACTTCGTGAAGCAGATGTACGCCAACGCCTCGACCGGCGACTGGAAGGTCCTGGGCGACGAGGCCGTGCGCCGCCGCTGGGCCACCGACGTCGTGCAGCAGATCAAGGAGGAGTCCTTCTACGTCGCGGGCGTCACGCCCGCCCCCGCTCCGCTCGATCCCGACGTCTTCGGCAACGCCCGCCCCGGCGCCGACGGACGCGTCCGCGAGTCCCTGCCTCCTGCGGAGGCCGGCGACGCCTGGTGGATCCACGACCCCTCCGTCGAATTCGTCCTCCGCTGAACCCCGCTTCCTCCCTCTCATGAACACGCATCGCATCCTTACCGCGCTCCTCGCGCTCGCCGCCCCGCTCCTCGCGCAGCAGGCCGCCGCTCCCTCCGCCGCGCCCGCGCCCACGCCCGCCCCGGTCGCGCCCCGCACCTCGCCCGAACTCACCCCCGAACAGAAGGAGCTGATGAAGGAGGTCGAGCGCATGCGCGGCGAGAAGGCCCGCATCGACGCCCAGGTCGCCCTCGCCGAGGCGCGCCGCGCCGAGGAGCTCGCGCCCCTCGCCGCCGAGACCGCCAAGCTCTCCGCCGAACGCGCCCTCCGTCTCGCCAAGGCCGCCGCCGAGGCCGCCGCGCTCGAGGACGAGAAGGCCAAGCTGGAGCGCCAGACCTCCCTCGAGGCCGCCCGTTCCTCCGCCCGTCTCGCCGAGCGCATGAACCGCATCCGCGAACTCGAGGCCGAGGCCAAGCAGCTCCAGCTCGAGGCCGGCAACACCGTCGCCCGCCTCACGAACGAGCTGAGCCGTTTCCAGAAGGAGGAGGAGGCCCGCAAGGTCGCCTCCCGCGCCAAGCCCCGCTACCTCAAGGACCCGCTCGTCGACGGCGTGCTGTACATCAGTGACCGCCGCATCCCCTTCAACGGCGCCGTCACCGACCAGCTGGCCGACCACGTCATCCAGCGCATCAACTTCTACAACAACCAGTCGGCCGAATTCCCGATCTTTATCGTGGTCGACAACAGCCCCGGCGGTTCCGTCTCCGCCGGCTATCAGATCCAGAAGGCCATGGCCGCCTCCAAGGCGCCCGTCTACGTCGTCGTCAAGGGCTTCGCCGCCTCGATGACCGCGGTCATCGCGACCCTCGCCGAGCGCTCCTTCTGCTACCCGAACAGCATCCTGCTGCACCATCAGATCTCCAACAACCTGCGCGGCAACATGACCGTGCTCAAGGAGCAGATCCGCTTCACCACGGAGTGGTTCGACCGTCTCGGCACGCCGGTCGCCAAGAAGATGGGCATCAGCCTCGAGGAGTTCGTGAAGCAGATGTACGCCAACGACTCGACGGGCGACTGGCAGGCCTTCGGCGAGCAGGCCAAGGCGCTCAAGTGGATCGACACGACCGTGGAGCGCATCGAGGAGACCGCCGTGCTGGACATCATCCCCGTGCCGGTGGCGCCGCCCGCCCCGGTCATCCGTCCGCCTCAGACCGAGGTCAGCGGCGTGACCGCCAAGGTCGACGACAAGGGACGTCCCTATTATGAGCTGCCTCCGCTCTCGAATCCCTTCGACGCCTGGTGGATGTACGACCCCCAGGGTCTCTACCGGGCGCGCTGAGCCGGCCTGAGACGCCGTTCGGCCCTGCGTCGTCCGGGCCACCATGCCTCTTGCCCAGGGAGGGGGAGGGTGCTTGATTGGTCGGACCCCTCATGCGCCCCTCGTCGCTCCTCGCCCTGCTGGCTTCGGCCGCCCTGCTTTCCGCCGCTGAAGACGGCGCCCAGGTGTACAACACGCTTTGCGTCGCCTGCCACGGGCCCGACGGCAAAGGGCACAACGGCCTGCCTCCCCTCGTCGGTAGCGAGTGGCCCAAGGGTCCGGCCGAGCGCTCCATCAAGATCGTGCTCAACGGCATGACCGGTCCGGTCGAGGTCGCGGGCATGACCTACAACATCGACATGCCTCCGCAGGGCGCGGTGCTCAGCGATGAGAAGATCGCCGCCGCGCTCACCTACGCGCGCGACAAGTTCGCCGGAGGCGCCGGAGCGGTGACTCCCGCCCAGGTGGCCGCGGTCCGCGCCCAGACCGCCAAGCGCGCGACCCCGTGGACCGCCGCCGAGCTCCTCAAGGCGCACCCCTTCCCGCCCGCGAAGACCGCGCTCAAGAACCTCGTGGGCATGATGTACAAGGGCGAGTGGGAGACCCTCCCTGACTTCTCCGCGCTCAAGCCCGCGCTGATGGAGGACTTCAACGCCGGCGTGATCGATCCGGCCCAGTCGGGCCTGAAGGACCATTTCGCGATGGTCTGGACGGCGCAGTTCGAGGCCAAGGAAGACGGCAAATACAACTTCGTCTTCGACTGCGACGACTTCGGCGCGCTCTACGTCGGCGGCGAGCGCATCGCCGAGATCAAGGGCATCGGCCCCGTCGGCGGCCGCCGCAAGGAGGTCCCCGTCATCCTCAAGAAGGGCCTGACCCCGATCCGCATCGAATACGTCGAGTTCGCGGGCCACGAGGTCGTCGTCCTCGGCTACAAGGGGCCGAAGGACAAGGAGATCAAGTGGCTCTCCAAGACCAAGGCCAACGCGCCCAAGCCCCGCGTCTCCATTCCGATCGAGGCCAAGGACGGCGTCACCGCGGTCTACCGCAACTTCATCGCGGACGTCTCGCCCCGCGGCCTCGGCTTCGGTTTCCCCAACGGCATGAACATCGCCTACAGCGCCGACAGCCTCGCCGCTGAGCTCATCTGGTCGGGCAAGTTCATGGACGGCGGACTTCATTGGACCGACCGCGGTTCGGGCACGGAGCCTCCCGCCGGAACCTCCGTCGTGAAGCTCTCCGCCGACGCCCAGGGCGTGCTGCTCGAAGGCGGCGCGGGCTCGGTCCAGCGCTTCGCCCGCGAGAAGCAGGGCAATGAGTGGACTTTCTCCGCGGTCAAGGTCGCCGCCGAATTCAAGGGCTATGACCTCGACGCCGCGGGCAACCCGACCTTCCGCGCGGCGGGGGAGGGCGTCTCACTCACCGACGCCTGGATCCCCGAAGCGATCGGCGGCAAGCCCGGCCTGAAGCGCACCCTCAAGTCCGAGGGCGACCGGCCCGTGACGGTCGTGCTCGCGCGCGACCTCGCTTCGGAGGGTGCCGACGGCGCCACCGTCCTCGGCGGATCGCTCAGTCTCCGTTCCCTCTCCGGTCCGCAGCCCAAGGCCGCCGACAAGCTGCTCACCATCACCCTGAAGCCCGGCGAGACCGCCGTGCTCGGTTACTCCTTCCGCTGAACCGCGCCGCACCACCTCTCATGAAGCACCTCACCGTCATCGCCCTGCTCGCCTGCGTCGCGGGCCTGCAGGCCGCGCCCGCCAAGACGCCTAAGAAGGGCAAGCTCGTCCCCGACGAGGCCGTCAAGACCGCCGAGGCCAGGCAGTCGGAATTCTACGAACGCGTCGAGATCCCGACTCCGGCCGGCGAGGTCTGCGAAGTCGGATCCATCGCGTTGCTGCCCGGCAAGAAGGTCGCCATCGGTACCCGCCGCGGCGACGTCTGGGTCGTCGAGGGCGCCTACGACGCCGACCTGTCCAAGGTGAAGTGGACCAAATTTGCCTCCAACATCCACGAGCCCCTCGGGATGTTCTGGAAGGAGGGCTCGCTGTTCGCCATGCAGCGTCCGGAGTTCACCCGCATGACCGACCGCGACGGCGACGGCCGGGCCGACCGTTTCGAGACCGTCTGCTCCAAGTGGGGCGTGAGCGGCGACTACCACGAATACGCCTTCGGTTCCGATCCCGACAAGGACGGCAACGTCTGGGCCGTCTTCTGCCTGACCGGCTCCTTCCATGCGCACGCCCCGTGGCGCGGCTGGGGCGCCAAGATCACCCCGGACGGCAAGTTCATCCCCGTCGCGTCCGGCATCCGTTCTCCCGGCGGCATCGGCGCCAACGGCGAGGGCGACATGTTCTACACCGACAACCAGGGCGTGTGGAACGGCTCCTCCTCCCTGAAGTGGCTCCGCCCCGGATCCTTCCAGGGCAACCCGACCGGCAACAAGTCCCACGCCCTCGCCGACTTCCCCGCGCCGCCCGAGCCGCAGAGCGGATCGCGCATCCTCACCGAGCGCCTGAAGCATCCGGCATTCGTCCCGCCCGCCGCCATCCTGCCGCACGGCAAGGTCGGCAATTCGCCCTCCGGAGTCGGCTGCGACCTGGCCCTGGGCAAGTTCGGTCCCTGGCAGGGCCAGATGCTCGTCGGGGAGCAGACCGCTTCGCAGGTCCAGCGCGTCGCCCTCGAGAAGGTCAACGGCCTCTACCAGGGCGCCGTGTTCCACTTCCTCGGCGGCTTCGAGGCCGGCCTCGTGCCCGTGCGCATGAATCAGGAGGACGGCACGCTCTTCATCGGCGGCACCAACCGCGGCTGGGGGTCGCGCGGCTCGAAGCCCTTCACCTTCGAGCGCGTGCGTTTCAAGGGCCGGACGCCCTTCGAGATGCGCGCCATCGCGGCGAAGCATGACGGCTTCGAGATCGAGTTCACCCATCCCGTCGACGCCGCCGCCGCGGCCGACGTCGAGAACTACGCCTTGGACACCTTCACCTACATCTACCAGTCCAGCTACGGCAGCCCCGAGGTGGACCAGACCGAGCCGACCGTGAAGTCGGCCGTCGTCTCGGCCGACGGCCTGCGCGTGCGTCTCGTCGTCGACGGACTCGTGCGCGGCCACGTCCATCACCTCGTCGTGACCGACGTGAAGTCCAAGTCCGGCGACGCCCTCTGGCATCCCGAGGCCTGGTACACCCTGAACGAGATTCCGGCCAAGTGAGCCGGCCCTGAGTCCCGGATCTCAGCAGGTAGGGCTGACCGCCTCGGTCAGCCGCGGTTGAGCGAGGGCGCTCAACCCTACTCGAGGTAGGGCCCGGGCGCTAATGCTCCCATCTGCTCAAATAGGGCGGGGGAGCGTGGTTGCCACGTCGTGCGTGATGCGGGATAAGTCACGCACCCCGCCATGCGCCTGCAGACCCTCGACTGGATCATCGTCGCGATCTCGATCCTCATCTGCTTCGTGCCCGCGCTGTTCTTCGCGCGTCGGTCGGGTCAGAGTACCTCGGAGTTCTTCGCGTCCGGCCGTTCCGTGCCGTGGTGGCTGGCCGGCCTCTCCATGGTGGCGACGACCTTCTCGTCCGACACCCCCAACTGGGTGACCGAGCAGGTGCGCAAGTTCGGCGTGGCCGGCAACTGGCAGTGGTGGTCGCAGGCCCTGACCGGCGTGGCCACGGTGTTCTTCTTCGCCCGCCTCTGGCGTCGCTCCGGGGTGATGACCGACCTTGAGTTCTACGAGCTGCGCTATTCCGGCCGCGAGGCCTCCCTCGTGCGAGGCTTCCGCGCCGTGTACCTCGGGCTCTTCTTCAACTGCTACATCATGGGCATGGTGACCCTGGCCGCCTGCAAGATCGCGAACATCCTCTTCGGTCTGCCGGCCTGGCAGACCATCGTCATCTGCGGCGTGCTCAACGTCGTCTTCGCCGCGCACTCGGGACTCTGGGGCGTGCTGGTCATCGACATGGTGCAGTTCTTCATCAAGATGACCGCCGTCTTCGCGGCCGCGTGGTTCTCGCTCGTCGAGGTGGGCCGCCGTCTGGCCGGGGACGCGTCCGTCACCGCCGGGCTCAGGTCGCTCTACGGCGCGCTGGCGGACAAGCAGGTCGTCACCAGCGCCCAGGGCGTGCCCGCCCTGTCGGCCTACGACGGCTCCGGTCAGCGCGTCCTGGAGCTGCTGCCCAACTTCGCCTTCGAGGAGCTCGCGCTGATGGTCTTCATCCTGCCCATGGCCGTGAGCTGGTGGGCCAACTGGTATCCCGGCGCCGAGCCCGGCGGCGGGTCGTACATCGCCCAGCGCATGCTGGCCTCGAAGTCGGAGAAGGACTCCCTCGGCGGCACGCTGTTCTTCAACGTGGCGCACTACGTCATGCGACCCTGGCCCTGGATCGTGACCGCGCTGTGCTCCATCGTGGTCTATCCCGACCTGGCTTCCATCAAGGCCGCGTTCCCCGAGGCGGATCCGGGACTCATCGGCCATGACTCGGCCTTCCCGGCCATGCTCAAGTTCATGCCGGTCGGCTTCGTCGGACTGATGGTCGGGGGGCTGATCGCCGCCAATTCATCCACCATCCTCACGCACCTCAACTGGGGCTCCTCCTACCTCGTTCACGACTTCTACCGGCGCTTCCTCGTGAAGGGCGCCGAAGAGTCGCACTACGTCAACGTCGGCCGCGTCTCGACCGTGCTGCTTTACGTCGTGGCGGCCCTCCTGAGCCTGACGATGTCCTCCGCCCAGCAGGCCTTCCAGATCCTGCTCTCCATCGGCGCTGGCACGGGCCTCATCTACGTCGCGCGCTGGTATTGGTGGCGCGTCTCAGCCTGGTGCGAGATCGTTGCGATGGTCATGTCGCTGGTCACCTCGGTGGCCGTGCCGCTCGTGCTTCCGGACATCGGATTCGCCAAGACGACGCTGATCCAGGTGGGCATCACCACCGTGTCCTGGCTCGTCGTCGCCTTCGTCGGTCCGCAGACCGATCCGGCCACGCTCGCCGACTTCTGCCGCAAGGTGCGTCCGTCCGGTCCGGGCTGGGACGCCGTGCGCCAGGCCGCCGGCGTCCGTGAGGAAACCACGGCAGGGTCCGCCGGCATGGCGCTGCTCGGCTGGATCATGGGTTGCATCGCAATCTGGTCGGCCCTCTTCGCCCTGGGTCACTTCCTGTATGCCGTCGGCGAGCCCGGTCATGTGAACCGCGACGCCGCCTGGACGTTCGGGGCGGTCGCACTCGTCTCAGCCTCCCTGACCCTCAAGGCCACGCGAGCCCTGTGGAAGGACGGACAGTCCGACGCCTGAGCCCTCCTCAGGCGCTCTCGTTGATCACGCCGAAGCGCAGGACCATGGTCTGGGCATACTCCTCACCCGGGCGCAGCACGCCGGAAGGGAAGCCCATGCGCTGGAACTCCGGGCGGTTCGGTGAGTCGGGGAAGAGTCCGGGCTCGAGGCAGAAGCCCTGGCGGAAGCCGTAGGGCGCCGACCAGCGGCCCTGCACCGTGCCGTCGAGGAAATTGCCGGTGTAGAGCTGGACGCCCGGGGCGTCGGTGAGCAGTTGCATCGTGCGCCCTGACGAGGGATCGCGGACCTCGGCCGCGAGACGCATCGCGCCGGGCTGGCCGAGCGCGTAGCAGTGGTCGTAGCCGCGTCCGAGGCGCAGCTGCTCATGCGGCTCCGAGATGCGGGCGCCGATGGCGGTCTCCCTCCGGAAGTCGAAGGGCGTCCCTTCCACGGCCGCCAGCTCGCCCGTGGGGATGAGGTTGGCGTCGACCGGCGTGAAGCGCTCGGCCACGATGCGCAGGCGATGGTCGGTGATCGCACCGCCGCCGGCCAGGTTGAGAAATACGTGGTTCGTCAGGTTGCACGCCGTGGGCGCGTCGCATTCGGCCTCGAAGCGGATTGTCAGCTCATTGCGCGTGTCGCTGAGCGCGTAGGTGACGGTCACCCTGAGCTCTCCGGGGTAGCCGCCTTCGCCGGCCGGACTCGTCACCTTCAGCGTGACCTCGCCCGCGTCGACCCGACGGACCGCGGCCGAGCTCCAGAGCTTGGCGTCGAGCCCGTGGGCGCCGCCGTGCAGGTGGTTCGGCCCGTCGTTGCGGTCGAGCGCGTGCGTCACGCTGTCGACGGTCAGCCGGCCTTGCGCCAGCCGGTTGGCGTAGCGCCCGACCGTGCTGCCCAGGAAGGCCCGGTGCCGTCGCATCGCCTCGGCCGTGTCGAGCCCGAGCGTGACCTCGCCGACCTCCCCGCGCACGTCCGGAACCCGGACTGACGTAAGCGTCGCGCCGTAGGAGCTGACCGAGACCGACATCCCGTGCGCGTTCGTCAAGGTGTGCAGCCGGGCCTCCCGTCCGTCGGAGAGGGCCTGCGTGACCGCGACATGGCTGCCGGGCCGGCGACGGCGCAGGAGCGCGCACGCGAGGCCGACGGCGACGCAGGCGAGCAGGGCCAGGGCGGGGAGTTCCATGCCGCGGAATGTGCGGCCGGAAGCCCCCTCGCCAAGCCTAACCCCGGCTCACTTCGCCTCGGCCGGGTCCTTCTTGACCGCAGGGGCGGCGGCCACCGCCGGACCGCCCAGACGGACCGTCCAGTCGGCGGCGATGCGCACGGCCTCGTTCAGCTGCACGTCGTAGTCGGGCCACTCCTCGTCGTCGGCGAGCGGGTCGCGGGACTTCGCCTTGCGCCCCTTGCCGTAGGGCGAGGCCGCGTCCTTCTTCTCCTGCTCGATGGCGGCCTCCACCTTGACCTCGCTGACCTTGACCTTGCGGCCGGCCGCGTAGGCGGCGAGCTCCTTGCGGACCTGTTCGCGGAAGGCCGCGTCATCGGTCTTCTCGCGCTGACGGGCCTCGAGTGAGATCGGGAGCTCCTGCCGTTCCTGCCGGCTGCGCGTCCATTCGATCAGACGTCCCTGCGTGAGGAATTCGGGCAGCTCCGCGCGGCGGCGTTCGCTGGCCGAGGAAAGTTCGGCAATGAGCTCGTCGGACACCTTGGCCTTGAGCCAGGGTCCGAGGTCGGGCTCGGTGAGCGAGGGCTTGACCGAATCCCAGGGGAGCGGGCGTTCCAGGTCGGACTCCGCGTTGGGCAGCACCGACCAGACCGAGGGCACCACGATGTCGGCGGGCACGCCCTTGAGCTGGATGGAGGAGCCGCTGGGCGCGTACCACTTCTGGATCGTCACCTTGACCGCCGACTTCAGCTTCCGGTCGAACCGGCTCAGCTCGATGATGTTCTGGACCGAGCCCTTGCCGTGGGTCGTCTGGTCGCCGACCACGATGCCGCGCCGGTGGTCGCGCATCGCGCCCGCGAAGATCTCGGAGGCCGAGGCGGAGCGCTTGGACGTGAGGACCACGAGCGGGCCGTTCCACGCGACCTTCTCATTCTCGTCGCGGTAGTCCTCCTGCCGCCCCTGGCTGTCGCGCACCTGGAGCACCGAGCCCTTGGGGATGAACAGCCCGGAAAGGTCGACCGCCTCGGTGAGCAGTCCGCCGCCGTTGCGGCGCAGGTCCATGATGAGCGCCTGCATGCCCATCTTCTTGAGCTTCTCGATGAGCTCCTCGACGTCGGCCGTGGGGCTCGAGCCCGTTCCGTCGGCGTTCTTGCCGTAGAAGGAGGGGAGGTCGACGACGCCGACCGAGACGTAGCCCTTGCCGGCCGGCATCTCGAAATAGCGGGCGGAGGCGAGCTGCCCGACCAGCTTGATCTGGTCGCGCTTGAGGGAGATCGTCTCACGGCCGCCCGCGGCCTTGTCGAGCGTCAGGCGGACCGTCGATCCCTGCTTGCCGCGGATGCGGGTGATGGCGCGGTCGAGCCGCATGCCCACGATGTCCTCGACCGGACCGTCGCCCTGGCCGACCGCGATGACCTTGTCCCCCGGCTTGGCCTTGCCCGACTGGTCGAGCGGACCGCCCGGGAGGATGTCCTTGATCACGCAGTAGCCGTCCTCGTCGGAGAGCGTGGCTCCGATGCCGCAGAGCGAGTTGCGCATCGCGATCTCGAACTCCTCCAGCGACTGCCCCGACATGAACGTCGAGTGCGGGTCATACTGCTGCGTGTAGGAATTGAGGAAGATCTCCTCCACCTCGTGCTGCTCCATCTTCAGGTAGGAGTGCACCTTGTCGTAGCGCTTGCGCAGGCGCTCGACCGCCTCGGCGACCTTGGCCGGAGAGACGTCCGCCTTGGCGGAGGTCTTCGCCTTCTCCCCCTTGTCGCCGGACTTGTCGTCCCCGAGCAGTTCGCCCAGCAGGTCGAACTGCAGGCGCCGCGTCCAGAGCTCGTCCGCCTCGGTGTCCGTCTTGGGCCAGCTGGCCTTGCGCCGGTCGGCGGGGAACGTGCCTTCGCGGGCGAGGTCCATCGGCTTGCCGAGCGCGTCCTTGACGATGCGGGCGCGTTCCTCGGCCTTGCGGGTGAACAGGGCGTGGATCTCGAAGGCCGGCGTCAGGTTGCCCCGCTCCATGTAGAGGTCGAGCGACTTGGCGTAGCGTTCCACGAACTCGTCCACCTCGGCCTGGGTGAAGTACATCTTCATCCGGTCGAGGTTCTCGCAGTAGGTGAGCAGCACCTCGCGCATGTCGACGGTCGACATCGCGCGACGGCTGATGTGGAGGCGCTCGAGGAGCAGCGCGGTGGCCCGGGTCTCCTTCTGGATTGATTCGGTGGTCGTGAAGGCGGGCTGGTCGGCGGCCGAGCAGAGGGCGGCGGCCAGCAGTAGCGACAGGATGGGGCGCATGGGGGAGGGGGTGTCAGCGCAACCTTGCGCTGAGTTCTTCAAGTCTGCGTTTCTCGCCGGGAGTGAGCGAGCCGAATCCCCGGGCGGAGATCTTGTCCAGCAGGGCGTCCAGCTCGGCCCGGGCGCGGGCGCGGCTAAGTCCTTCCGGGGCTGACGCTTCCTCTTCGCCCGCATGGGCGAACTCGGGATTCTCAGAATAGGCCTGACGTTCCGAAGGCATCGACTCCTGAGTGGAGCCGGGCGACGTATCCGTCTGCCCGACCCGCCGCCAGGCGAGGAAGCCCACCAGCAGGCCTCCGAGATGCGCCGAATGGGCCACCGAGGAGACCCAGGCCGCCCGCCAGCTCTGCCAGTCGTGGCGGTGCGGCAGTTCGGAGAACGCCCACCCGGTCAGGGCGAAGACGGCGGTGCCGTTGACCAGCCAGCGCACCTTCATGTTCACCGGCAGGAAGAAGAAGAGCAGGACCGTGATGCGGTCCTCCATGCGCCCGAGCAGGGCCACTAGGGCCAGCGCGTGCACCGCGCCGGAGGCGCCGACGAGGGCGCCGTCGCTCCTGCCGCCGACGCCGGTCAGCCACCAGACGAGGGCGCCGACCACCGCGCCCGCCGTCAGCACGCCGACGAAGACCCGCGGCCCCCGCTCGCGTTCGACGATGGCGCCGGTCCACCACAGCATGAGCCCGTTGCCCAGCAGGTGCCAGAAGCCCTCGTGCACCAGCGCGTAGGTGATCCATTGCCAGGCGTGCGTCTCCCGCTCGCGGATCACTGCCCAGCCGAGCAGGTCGGCCCGGGCGGAGTCCCCGACCAGCCCGACGATGAAGAAGAGCACGAGCAGGCCGACCGTCCAATGGGCCAGCGGCCGCGCCTCGGAAGCCGGGCGGGCGCCGCGCATGTATGTTCGGTCGCCGACACCCATGCGCGTGCGCTTAGAGCTTCTTCACGATCGCGTCGGCGAGGCCGTATTCGATGGCCTCCTCAGCGGTCATGTAGAAGTCGCGGTCCGTGTCCTTGACCACCTTGTCCAGCTTCTGGCCGGACGCCTTGGCGAGGATCTCGTTCAGTTCGGCGCGGAGACGCTCCATTTCCAAGGCCTGGATGTGGATGTCGACCGCCGGAGCCTGGATGCGGCCCATGATGAGCGGCTGGTGGATCATCACCCGGGCGTGGGGGAAGAGCAGCCGTCCGCCCTTCTGCTTGGGGGCCTGGAGCAGGATGGAGCCCATCGAGGCGGCCATGCCGGTGACCACGACCTTCACCGGCGAGGAGATCAGGCGGATGGTGTCGTAGACCGCCATGCCGGCCGTGATGGAGCCGCCGGGGGTGTTGACGTAGAAGGTGATCTCCTTGCCCGGAGCGTCGGACTCCAGATAGAGGAGCTTCTCGACGATGTCCTTGGCGGAGGCGTCATCGACGCCGCCCCAGAGGAAGATCTTCCGCTGCTCCAGGAACTTCTTCTGGATCAGCATCGCGCTCGGGGGCGTCTCCTTGGGTGCCTCCGGGGTCTTCTCGTCCTCGTCTTCGTCGTCGTTGAACATGGGAGAGGTCAGCGTGCCCCAAAGTCCCGCCGTGGCAAGCGTGCCGAGCGGTCCGCGGGGCGGTTGTTCACACCGTCCCCGCGCCCGAGGCCCGCAGCTTGCGGAACCTGCCCGGCGTCATCCCGTAGCGGGCCCTGAAGACCGACTGCAGGTAGTGGGAGTGGCGGAAGCCCGTCTGATCCGCCACCGCCGCGACCGTGAGGCGGGTCTCGCGCAGGAGCCGTTCGACCTCGGCGAAGCGCACGCGGTGGATCTCCTCCTTGGGCGACCGGCGCAGCGCGGCCTTCATCCGGCGGTCGAGCGTGCTGCGCGAGGCGTTGAGACGGCGGCAGAGGGCGTTGACGTCGAGTCCGGACAGCGCCTGCTCGCGGATGATCCTCAGCGCCTGGGCGACGAGCCGGTCGGGATGCGCGATGAGGCCCGAGGAACCGCGCACGACCATGCCCTTGGGCGGGATGAGCGTCGGGCCGGCGGGCGCGCGTCGGCCGCGCATGAGCCGGTCCAGCAGCCCCGCCGCCGCGTAGCCGACCGCCTGGCCGTCGAACTGCACGCTGGAGAGCGTCGGCGTCGCGAACCCGCAGAGCGTCTCCTCGTTCTCCGCGCCGACGACCGCGACCTCTTCCGGCACGGCCAATCCGCCGCGGCGGCACGCCTCGAGCAGTCGCACGCCGAGCTGGTCGTTGGCCGCGAACACCGCGACGGGCTTGGGCAGGCCGGTCAGCCAGCGGACCAGCCGCCGCTGGGCCTTCTCCCAGTCCTCGGCGCGCTCCGAAGAGGTCTCGGGCAGCTCATGGCAGGCATGGCCGAGTTCCGCCAGGGCCTCGGCGTAGTTGCGCACGCGCTCGGTGAAGAAGGGCTCGGTGTGCAGGCTGTGGACCGCGAAATGCCGGTGGCCGCGCTCCACGAAGTGCTCGGCGACCATCCGGCCGATGCGCACGTTGTCGCTGCCGACGAAGGGCAGGCGGGGGGAGAGGACCGGGGAGCGCAGTTCCACGGCCGGCAGGCCGGTTGCGGCGACCAGCGCCGCGGTCTCCTCGGAGAAGGTGCGCACGAGCAGCCCGTCGCCGTCCCAGTCCTTCAGCCAGGACGGCGGCGTGGAGTCCGAGGCCCGCAGCTCGAGGTACGACGACCAGGGTCCCCGTTCGGCCACGAAGCGCCGGACGCCGGCCAGGATCTCCCGGGCGTAGGTGCGGCTGGTCTCGATGAGCAGGGCGACCCGGGGGATGCGGCGACGGGCGGGCATGGTGACGAAAAAACTGACCTTTTGTGATACAACCTTGTAATGACGGCGAGGGCAACCGCGGATACAATGTGACGATGGACCCCCTCGCACCCCGCCCGAGGTCCGCCCAGGAAGCCCCCAAGGGCGCCGGCGGACTCATCGACAACCGCAACCAAGGCTCGATCTCCTCGGGCGCCCACCTGCCCGCCTCCGCCGGTAAGCCCAAGGTGCTCGTGGTCATCGGCGACGCCGCGGAGACGGTCGACACGCTGTACCCGTTCTACCGCCTGATCGAGGCCGGCTTACAGCCCGTGGTGGCCGCGCCCACCGTGCGTCCCTACAACATGGTGATGCACGAGGTGAAGCCCGGCTGGACGATCACCAAGGAGTGGGAGGGCTACTCGATCAACGCCGACGTGGCCTTCAGGGACATCCGGCCCGAGGACTACGCCGGCATCTTCTTCAGCGGCGGCCGGGCGCCGGAATACCTCCGCGAGGACGAGGACCTGCTCCGCGTCACGCGCTGGATGTGGGAGCACGGCCGGCCGATGGCCAGCGTCTGCCACGGCGTCGAGATCCCCGCCCGCGCCGGCATCGTGAAGGGCCTGCGCATGGCCACGGTGCCCAAGTGCAAGTTCGACCTCGAGGTCTGTGGCGGCGTCTTCGTCAACGAGCCCTGCGTGATCGACCGCCACATGGTCAGCGGCCGCACCTTCCATGACAACGGCGCCTTCGTCGGCCCTTGGATCAAGATGCTGGAGGCGTCGGTCCGCCGATGAGCGCCCTGACTTCACGGCGCGACTTCCTGCGCACGGCCGCCCTCGCCGCCGCGGCGGCCGCTTCGCCCGCCGCCCGCGCGGCCGACGGCAAGTTCCGCCTGCGCTACGTGCTCTCTTCGGCCATGTACGGCTACGCCCCGCTCGCGGAGGTCCTGCCCGAGGTGGCCAGGACCGGCAGCGAGTCGATCGACATCTGGTGCAAGGTGCACGGCGACCAGCGCGAGCAGGCCGCCGCGCTCGGTGACGAGGCCTTCGCCGCGCTGCTGAAGAAGCACGACGTGCGGCTCGGCGTGAGCACGCGCTATCCGCTCGGCCCGTTCAAGCTCCAGGACGAGATGGCCTGGGTCAGGAAGCACGGCGGCACCACGCTCGTCTGCGGCAGCACCGGCCCCAAGAACCCCTCCGGCGCCGCCGCCCGGGCCGCGATCGCCAAGTTCCTCGAGGAGATGAAGCCGCACGCGGCCAAGGCCGAGGAGCTCGGCCTGCGCATCGCCATCGAGAACCACTCGAACCAGGCGCTGCATCACCCCGACTCCATCCGCGCCTTCGCCGAACTGAACAAGTCGCCCGCGCTCGGCGTCGCCTTCGCGCCGCACCACCTCCATGAGTGGGCGGACCAGATCCCCGCGCTTCTGCGCGACCTCGGGGCGAAGAACCTGCCGTTCATGTATTTCCAGGAGCACTCCGAGGGCATCTTCAAGAAGGCCTCCAAGGAGGAGGAGCTCCGCCAGATGCCCGGACGGGGCAAGCTGGACTACCGTCCGATCGTGAAGGCGCTGCGTGACATCCGCTTCGACGGGCTCGTCGAGCTCTTCATGCACCCGACGCCCCGAGGCATCCCCGTGCTGCCCACCACCCCCGAGGTCACCGCGCTCATCAACGAGTCGCGCGCCTACGTGGAGAAGTGCCTGCGCGAGACGGCCTGAGCGATGCGCGCCGCCGTCCTCATCCTGCTCGCCGCCGCCTCGGCCGCCGCTGCGCCCGTCGTCACGGGCTTTGAGCGTTTCCACGCCGCGGCGCCCACGGCCGAGGGCGGCCGGCTGCTCTACAACGAGCTCGGTTGCGTGAACTGCCACGGCGGCGACACGGGCCTGCCCGCGCTGCGCGGCCCGGCGCTGGCGACGGTCTCCCAGCGCGCGCAGGGCGAATGGTTGCGCAAGTTCATCGCCGATCCGCAGTCGGTCCATCCCGGCGCCGTCATGCCGCAGGTCCTGACGAAGGCCGATGAGAGGACCCTCGTTGCGATTGAGCACTACCTCGCTTCGCTCAGGCCCAGGACCGCGACCAAGACCGTGGCGAGAATCATGCATGTGAACGCCTCGCGCGGCAGCGGGCTCTACCACTCGCTCGGCTGCGTCGCCTGCCACGCGCCGGACAAGGCCTTCGTGCCGGATGGCGGCGCCCCGAAGGACTCCGAGTTCACGCACGCCTCCGTGCCGTTCCCCGACCTCAGGGCCAAGTACTCGCTGGAGTCGCTGAGCGCCTTCCTGCAGGACCCGCTCAAGGTCAGGCCGGACGGTCGCATGCCGCGCATCGCGATGGAGAAGCAGGACGCGATCGACATCGCCGGCCATCTCCTGGCCTTCGAAGGCAGCGACGGACGCGTCGGCCCGCAGGTGGTGCCGGTCACGGTTGACCGCGAGCTGGCCATCGCCGGCCGCAAGGCGGTCATCGCCGCCCGTTGCGCGGCTTGCCACGAGCTCCCGAAGGACGCCGCCGCCGCGCCGGTCGCGCTCGGCCGCAAGGAGGGCGGCTGCCTCGACTCCGCCCACGCCAAGGGCCCGCGCTACGCGCTCACGGACGCTCAGCGCGCCTCACTGAAGCTATTCCTCGCCGCGCGTGAGAAGGCCGCCGATCCCAAGCTCGCCGCCGACCTGACCCTGCAGGCGCTCAACTGCGTCGCCTGTCACGAACGCGACGGCAAGGGCGGCCCTGACGGGGCCCGGAAGGCGTTCTTCGAGGGCGATCACAACCTCGGAGACACCGGCCGCTATCCTCCGCCTCTCACCGGCGTCGGCGGGAAGCTGCGGCCCGAGTGGCTGGCCAACGTGCTCGCTGACCGTCCTGAGCCCAAGGGCGACAATCTCTTCACGAGCCATTACCGTCCAGACCCCTACCGCGTCCGTCCCTACCTCCGCACGCGCATGCCCGTCTACGGCAAGGCCACCGACGGACTCGCACGGCTCCTCGGCGTCGCCGACGCGCGTCCTGCGCTCAAGTTCGAGGGCGGCGATGACTCCGCCGGACGGAAGCTCCTCGGCACCGAAGGCGGCGCCGGCTGCATCACCTGCCACCGGTGGGGCGACCGGCCTTCGCTCGGCATCCAGGGGCCGGACATCAGCAACATGGCGGCGCGCCTGCAGGAGGGCTGGCTCCGCGACTATCTCATCAATCCCGCGGGTTACCGTCCCGGCACGCTGATGCCCTCCTTCTGGCCCGGCGGGAAGTCCTTCAACCCCGCCATCCTCGGCGGCGACACCGACCGCCAGATCGCCGCTATCTTCAAGTTCGCCGAGAGCGCCAACGGCGAGCCCGAGGGCTTTCCCAAGAACCGAAACGGCGAGTTTGAGATCGTGCCCAAGGACCGTCCCGTCGTCCAACGCGCCTTCATGGAGGAGGTGGGTGCGCACGCCATCCTCGTCGGATTCCCGACCGGCGTGCATCTCGCCTACGACGGCGAAAAGGGCGGACCCGCCCGCGCCTGGAAGGGCAGGTTCTTTGACGCCTACCTGACGTGGTTCTCCCGCTTCCCGATCTTTGAGAAGCCGCTCGGCGCCCAAGTCGTGAACTGGCCGGAGTCCTCGGGCCGGTTCCTCGGCTATCGTCTCGATTCCAAAGGCAACCCCACCTTCATCGCCGAGCAGGCCGGCGTCCGCGTCGAAGAGACCTTCGAGGGCGTCGGCGAGGGGCTGCGCCGAACCGTGGTCTGGAAGCCGACGCCGGACTTCACGCCGGTCATCCATCATCCCGCCGGACTGGAGTTCGCCGAGGATCCCGGCTCCGCGGCCGGCCGGCGCGTCTTCACCTACCTCTGGAAATGAAAGCCGTCGCCATCGCCCTCCTCTCCGCGGCCGCGCTCGGAGCCGCGCCTTCCTATGATATCGCCGACATCCTGACCGCGAGCACCGCGGCCGACACGCGCGCCAAGGACTGGAAGCCCGGCCAGGGCCTCGCCCTGGAGGTCAGTGGCATGGACTGGACCGCCGACGGACGTCTCGCGCTCTGCATCCGCAAGGGCGAGGTCTGGCTTCTCGACGGCGTGCTCGCGCCCAAGCCCGACAAAGTCGGCTTCAAGCTCTTCGCTTCCGGACTCCACGAGCCGCTCGGACTCCTCCGCGACGGCAAGGACCTCCTCGTCACCCAGCGCACCGAGACCACGCGTCTGCGCGACGTCGACGTCGACGGCGTCGCCGACGAGTATCTGACCGCCGGCGTGGGCTGGAACGTCTCCGGCGCCTACCACGGCTACGCCTACGGTCCCAAGCGCGACGGCAAGGGCGACCTCTGGGTCACCCTGAACATCGACATGGGGGATCATTCCGACAACAAGGCGCCGTGGCGCGGCTGGGGCGGGATCATCGGCAAGGACGGCCGCTTCGTGCCCATGGCGGCCGGCATGCGCTCTCCCTGCGGACTCGGGGCGAACCGCGAGGGCGACATGTTCTGCGTCGACCAGCAGGGCACCTGGATTCCCACCACCCCCATCTACCACCTGCGCAAGGGCGCCTTCTTCCTCAATCCCGAGGGCATCGCGTCCGAGAAGCTGCCCGATTCGCCCCTGAGGCTTTCCGCGAAGATTCCTGAGAAGCGTCCGTATCCCGAGGCCGTCAGGGCCCTGCCCGAGATGCGCCCGCCCGCCGTCTGGATGCCCTACAACAAGATGGGCCGCAGCGGGACCGACCTCGCCGTGTGCGACGCCGGCGGAAAGTTCGGCCCCTTCGACGGGCAGATGTTCGTGGCCGAGTTCACCGACGCCAAGATCAGCCGCGTCTTCATGGAGAAGGTCGGCGGGGAATATCAGGGCGCCTGCTTCCCCTTCGTCGGCGGCTTCGCCTCCGGCATCGTGCGCCTGACGTTCGCGCCGGACGGCTCGCTGATGGTCGGTATGACCAGCCGGGGCTGGTCTTCCCTCGGCACCAAGGCCTACGGCCTGCAGCGGCTCCGGTACAACGGCAACGTCCCCTTCGCGATCAAGGAGATGCGGGCCCGTCCTGACGGCTTCGAGCTCGTCTTCACCAAGCCCGTCGACCGGGCGCGCGCCGGCGACGTCGCCTCCTACCGCATGAGCAGCTACACGTTGCTTTATTCCAGCGCCTACGGCAGTGACGAGATCCTGACCGCGCCGAATCCCGTGACGTCCGCCGTCGTGGCCGCCGACGGCCTGAGCGTGCGGCTGAAGGTCGGGGCCCTCCGTGAGCTGCACATCCATGAGCTGCATGCCGACGGCGTGAAGTCCGAAGCGGGCGAGCCGCTCGACCACGCGGACGCCTACTACACCCTGAACCGTATCCCGCAGAACTGACTCGCCACCGCGGGGCGTTCCTCTCCTCTTGGGGGCTTGTCCAGCCCGCCCACCATCCGTTCGGAGATCGGTCCGACCCTCCGTCTGGCCGTCCCGATCATGCTCGGGATGCTGGGCTATGGCCTTATGTTCGTGATCGACGTCGCCATGGCGGGCCGGCTCGGCGAGGTGCCCCTCGCGGCATCCGCGCTCGCAGCCAACATCACCTACATCCCCTACGTCTTCGGCATCGGCCTCGTCGGGGCCGTCTCCGTCTACCAGTCGCAGGAGAACGGGGCCGGTCATGCCGAATCCGCGCCCGCCGTGCTGCGGCACGGCACCGTGCTCGGCCTGGCGTCCGGCGTCATCCTCGCCGTCCTGACCCACGCCTTCGCTCCTTTGATTCCGCATCTCGGGTCCGCGCCTGAGGTGGCCGCCGAGGCCCACGACTTCTACGTCATCATGGCCTGGGCGATGGTGCCCGGCCTCGCCTTCCACGGCCTGCGTTCGTACCGCGACACCCAGCGCCAGCCCTGGATCTCGCTCGCGTGGCTGACCTTCGGCCTCGCGCTCAACGTGCTCCTGAACTGGCTCTGGATGTACGGCAACTGGGGCTTTCCCGCGCTCGGCCTCGCCGGCGCCGGCTGGGCGACCCTCGTCTCCCGCGTCGCCATGTTCATCGGGCTCTGGCTGCACCCCGGACGCGGCGAGGTGCGATGGGCCGACGGGCTGCAACGCACGGTCTTCGCCCGACTCCTGCACACCGGCCTGCCCACGGGCCTGCACAGCATGAGCGAGGTGGGCATCTTCGGCATCGTACCGATCCTGGCCGGGTGGATCTCGCCCACCGCGCAGGCCGCGCACCAGGTGGCCATCAGCACCGCCAGCGCCGCGTTCATGCTTCCCCAAGGCCTGGGCATGGCCGCCGGCATCCGTGTCGGCGAGGCTTACGGAGCGCGTGACTCCGCGCGCGTGCGCGCCGTCGGCTGGGGCGCGCTGATTCTCGGCGGATTCATGATGACCCTCTATGGCGCCGCCATGGTATTGCTCCGCCCGTGGCTGCTCGGTCTCTATGACGTGGCCGGAACGGCCACCGGGCAGCTCGCGACGGCGCTGCTCATCTGGGCGGCCCTCTGGGCGCCGTTCGACGGCGTGCAGGTCGTGGCGGCTTACCTGCTCCGCTCCGTCGATCAGGCCTCCTGGGCCTCCTGGGGCGTCGCCATCGTCTACTGGGTCGTGACCTTGCCCCTGGCCCTGCTTCTGGCGTTCCCCTGGGGCCTCGGTGCGGAGGGCATCTGGATCGCCCTGGCGACCGGGCTAATGCTCGTGGCCCTCGCCCTCGGCTGGAAGTTCCGGCGCGCGACCCGTCACATTCCCGACGCAGGAAATTGACGAGCCCGGCCTCGCCGTCGGCCGGCGGGCGTCATCATCGGAAGCGCACCCCGATGCCCCCATCCGTCATGAACAACATCCAGCCGCCCTTCATGGGAGAAGAGGACGATCCCGAGTACCGGTTCTCCGACCCGAACGTCGCCGAGGAGGCCCGCGCCCTGGCCGGACTTGAGCAGCTCGTGCGAGAACTGTTGCTCCTGCGCGCTTCGCCGACGGGGGCCGAGACCGCGCTCGTGCGTGTCTGCGAGCACGTCATGCGCGATCCGGTCTACGCCGAATCGACCCGCGAGGCCTTCCGCTCCACGTGGGAGGACCTGCGTTCTCGCGCGGCCTCCTGAAAACGAGGAAGCCGGCCTGAGGCCGGCTTCCGGAGGGCGCTGGGCGCCGGTTCAGCGCACCGAGCAGGACGCGGAGGCGGTCGGGATGACCTCGACCTTGCGGTGCTCGCGGTCCCACTTCACCAGACCGTCGGACAGCGCGAAGAGCGTGTGGTCGCGGCCCATGCCGACGTTGCGTCCCGGGCGGACGACCGTGCCGCGCTGGCGCATGAGGATGGAGCCGGAGGTGGCGAACTCGCCGCCGTAGAGCTTCACGCCGAGGCGCTTGGAATTGGAGTCGCGGCCGTTCTTGGAAGTGCCGCCGCCTTTCTTGGTTGCCATGGTGGGTAGGGCGCTGGGGGTTAAGCGGAGATGGATTCGACCTTGATCACGGACAGCTCCTGGCGGTGTCCGCGGCGGCGGTAGTAGCCCTTGCGGCGGCGGTGCTTGAAGATGTCGATCTTCTCGCCGCGCTTGTTCTCGAGGATCTTGGCGGTCACCTTGGCGCCGGCGACGGTGGGGGTGCCGATCTTGGCGGAGGCGCCTTCGCCCACGAGGAGGACTTGGTCAAAAGTGAGGGTGTCGCCCTTCGCCTTACCAGGGTACTGGTTGACGATGAGGATGTCGCCCTGCTTGACGGTGAACTGGCGACCGGAGGTGATGAACGTGGCCTTCATGGCTGTCGGAAGGTCGGAGCAAAGGCAGGGCGGGGGGGTTGGCAAGGGGATTCTGGGCCATTCGGGGGGCTTATGGCGGCAGGGGCGGCCCGCGGCCCCGGGGTCTTAAGGCTTTTCTGCCTGGATGCGGGGCCCAATAGTCCGACCATGAACCCTTTCCAGCGGCCCGAAGAAGGTCCGATGTCGGAGGAGGAGCTCACCCAGGAGCTCACCCGGAACCTCTCCCGGGGACCGAAGATGCATGCCACCGCCTTCGTCCACTCGAAGTCCGTGGTGGTCGGCAACGTGGTACTCCAGGCCCGGTCCAGCGTCTGGCCATGTGCCGTCCTCCGAGGTGACATCGCCCCGATCGAGGTGGGGGAGGGCAGCAACGTGCAGGACGGCGCCGTGGTGCACGTCGCCGACGGCTTGCCCGCGATCATCGGCGCCTGGGTGACCGTGGGTCACCTCGCCGTGCTGCACGCGTGCACCGTCGAGGATGAATGCCTGATCGGCATGCATGCCACCGTCCTGGACGGCGCCGTGATCGGGCGGCGCTCGATCGTCGGCGCGGGTGCCCTCGTGACCAAGGACACCGTGGTTCCGCCCGGCTCGCTCGTGCTGGGTTCGCCCGCCAAGGTCGTGCGCGCCCTCTCGCGCGAGGAGCAGGAGTCGCTCCGGGGCTGGGCCGAGAAGTACGTCAAGGTCGCGGCCCATCACCGTCGCTTCGATTGAGCGACGTCGGGACCAGTGCGCCGCCGCTCGCCGCAGACGCCTGGCGCGCGGAGCGTCGGGCGCATGAGGCGCGCGTCGACGCGCTCACCGCCCCGCGTCGCGCAAGGGCTGCGCAGGGCGTGCCGGATCCGGTCGAGGATTTCCTCTTCACCTACTACCCCTTCCGACCGGCGGCGTTGCGTCGCTGGAGCCCCGGAGTCGGCGTCGCCCTCGAGGCCGCGGATGAGCTCCTGGCTGATTCCCGTTTCGCCTTGGGTCGGGACGGGCTTGTCACGGTGGTCGCGCCTGACGACAAGTCGCGCGAACGGCTTGCCTTCAGTCTCCGCCTCTGCCGGGCCGTGGCCGGACGCGAGGCCAGGCACGCCTGCTTCGGCCTCCACGAGTGGGCGATGGTCTTCGCCGACGCCGACGGCCGGCGTCACCGGAAGTGGCCGTTGCGACTCGGCGCCGAGGGAACCGACCGCGTCGTCCGGTCGCTGCCCCTGCGCTGCACCCATTACGACGCCTACCGTTTCTTCACCCCGTCCGCGCGCCCGCTGAATCAGGACGCGCCGACCTTGGAGGCGCGCGTCGACAACGAGCAGCCTGGCTGCGTGCACGCCAACATGGACCTCTACAAATGGGCCATGAAGGCCTCGCCTTGGATTCCCTCGGCGCTCGCCGCCGATTGCTTCGAGCTCGCGGCCGAGGCGCGGCTCCTCGACATGCGCGCCAGCCCCTACGACTTCTCGGCCGCCGGACTCGAGCCCGTGCGGGTCGAGACCTCCGAGGGCCGGGCTGAATATGAGGCCGCGCAGCGCACGGTCACGAAGAAGGCGGAGCCGTTGCGGCTCCGCCTCATCACGTCCCTCGAGAGGGCGCTTGCCTGAGCGCTCAGCGCAGGCGCGTCACGCGGATGTCCTTGTAGTCCACCTTGCAGCCCGGGTCGTGGGCCTGGATGGCGAACGTGCCGGAGCTGAGGCGGCGGCCCGGCATGCCCTTGGGGGGCGTCCAGTCGGCCGGTTCCGTGAAGTCCACCGTCTGGCGTCCGTTGATCCAGATCTGCACCCGCTTGCCCTCGACCCGGATGCGGTAGTCGAACCACTCGCCGTCCGGAGCCGCCGGCGTGTTGAGCACGTCCTGCACCGCGTAGAGGCCGCCCGTCTTCTTGATGTCCTTGTGCGTGGCGTTGACCTGGCACTCGTAGCCGGCGGAGGGCCAGCCCTTGTCCTCGAACTTCGTGTGGAAGTAGAGGCCGGAGTTGGCGCCCTCGTAGGTGCGGACCTTGGCGCTGAAGTCGAAGTCGGTGAAGGAAGCCGCGCCGTCCTTGCCCACGTAGAAGAGGTGGCCCTTGCCGCCGCGCACCTGGAGCGCGCCGTCGACGACCTTGAAGCTGCCCGGGTCTTCGGAGGAGGCCTTCCAGCCCGCGAGCGACTTGCCGTCGAACAGCGGCTCGGAGGCCGTCGGAGACGCGCTCTGGGCGCAGGCGACGAGGGCGGCCGCGAATGCGGCGAAGATGGGAAGGCGGGTCAGGGCGGGGCGGTTCATGACCCGCCCATCCAAGCGACGCCCGTCCGTGAGGCAAAGATTAAGTGAAGACCCGGATGCCGGCCTCGCGCATCTCGCCCAGCCGCTTCTTCAGCGTCGAACGGTTGATGCCGAGGATGAGGGCCGCGCGCAGCTGGTTGCCCCGCGTCTCCTCCATGGCGCGCTTGATCATCTCCATCTCGATGACGTTGAGGATGGATTTGCCGTCCCCCTCGCGGCAGCCGCGGTAGATCGAGTCGTAGGAGGGGACCAGGCCGGTCTCGGGGGCGGGCGCAGCGACGGAGGTTGCGGCGGGCGCGGCCGCGGCGGCCGGAGCCGGCCGTCTGGGCGAAAGCACGTCGGAGGGCAGGTCCTTGGCCAGGATCGTCTCGCCCTTGGCGAGCACGTTGGCGCGCTGCACCACGTTCTCGAGCTCGCGGACGTTGCCCGGCCAGTCGTAGGTGAGCAGCGCCTCGAGAGCCTCGGCCGAGAGCCGCTTCGGGCGCGACTTTCGCGCGGCCGCCTGGCGCTGCAGCATGTAGTCCACCAGCAGCGGCACGTCGCCCTTGCGCTCGCGCAGCGCAGGCAGGCGGATGCGGAAGACGTTGAGGCGGTAGTAGAGGTCCTCGCGGAACTGACGGGCGGCAACCATCGTCTCCAGGTCCTTGTTGGTCGCGGCGACCACGCGCACGCTGACCTTGAGCGTGGCGGTGCCTCCGACGCGCTGGATCTCGCCCTCCTGGATGGCGCGCAGCACCTTGGTCTGCGTCGGCAGCGACATGTCGCCGATTTCGTCGAGGAAGATCGTGCCGCCGTCGCAGAGCTCGAACTTGCCGGGCTTCTGGCCGGCGGCGCCGGTGAAGGCGCCCTTCTCGTGACCGAACAGCTCGGACTCGATGAGGTTCTCGGGGATGGCCGCGCAGTTTACGGCGATGAAGGGGCCCTTGGAACGGAGGGAGTGCTGATGGATGCAGCGTGCGACCAGCTCCTTGCCGGTGCCGCTCTCCCCGGTGATGAGGACCGTCGCGTCCGAAGCCGCGACCTGTCCGATGGACTTGAGGACCTCCTGCATCGGCTCGGAACTGCCGATGATGCCTTCCTTGTAGTCGGCGGGATTGACGAGCACGCGCGCCTGCTTGCCGGCGTTGGCGAGGTCGCGACGGGCCGACATCGCCTTCTCGACCAGCGCGATCAGCTTGGCCTGGTCGAAGGGCTTCATCACGTAGTCGAAGGCGCCGAACTTCATCGCCTCGATCGCGGTCTGCGTCGTGCCGTAGGCGGTCATGAGGATGACCATGGCCTGCGGCTGGGCGCCGCGGAGCATCTGCAGGGTCTCGATGCCGGACATGCCGCCCATCCGGTTGTCGAGCAGGATGACGTCGGGCTGCTCGCGCTTGGCGAGGCCCACGCCCGATTCGCCGCTGTCCGCCTCGATCACGTTGTACCCCAGGCCGGCGAGCGCGCGACGCAGGGAATAGCGGAGATCCTTGTCGTCATCGATGACGAGCACTTTGCTTGGGCTGGTCGCACTCATTTGACCAAAAGTAGGCAGGAGGTATGCCATTCGATGGCGGGCAGACTGTTTGCCTAAAAAAGCCCAATGGCAATTAAGTTGTGCTTAAATTTAATCAATATAGCTTATTCAGGCCCCGTATTGCAGGGTGGACGAATCAGGCTGATAAAGGTGTGTGCTTAGCTGGTTAAGACGGCTGTTCCTTTGGTCCTCCGGCGGGATGCTCGCCTTCGCCGTCTTCAGCAATCTCTGGGTGTGGTCTGCCGCCATCGGGAGGATGGAGGGCGAGGCGCCCCCGGGGTCGGTGATCGTTGTGCTGGGTACCAATGAATTTTTTCCTGATGGCGTGACCCCGACGACCACCTACGGGCCGCGGATCGCGACCGCCGCGTCGGCCGCCCGTTCCGGCCGCCCCTCTTTGGTCATCGCCTCGGGCGCCGTGGAGCAGGTGGATGGCATGGCTTCGGGCCTGAAAGCCAGGGGGTGCGTCACGCCGATTGAACTCGATCCCTACGGCTGGCGCACGCTCGACTCGGTGCTCAGGGCCAAGGCCCATCATCCTGGACGCACGCTGGTGTTCGTCTCCCAGGGGTGGCATTGCGCGCGGGCCCTCTGGTGGGCGGACCGTCTGGGCGTGCCGGCGGTCGCCGTGCCGGCCGGATATGGAGAGGGTCTTGACGCGCATCGCGCGGCGGCGCGCGACCTCTTCGCCAAGCCCAAGGCCGTGATCGACTGGGCGCTGGGCGTCGGCCCGGCCTCGTCCGTGCCCGTCGACGCGGGGAACCGTCCCGCGCGCTGAATCAGACCCGTTCGTGCCGCCCGTCGGGCCGGCGCCGAAGCACGCCGCGTATTTCCAGCAGCGTCAGCATGACCGCCGCCTCGGGCGTCGGGCAGCGCGCCGCCTCGGACAGCGTGTCCGCGTCATGCGCCGTGCCGCCGCCGAAATGCCGTAGCCAGCGGGCATGCTCCGGCGGATCCTCGGGGAGCGTAAGCTCGGGCTGGACCCCGCGTTCGCCCAGTTCTTCCAGCACCTCGTCGGTCGACGACACCAGCACCGCGCCGTCACGGATGAGCGTGTGGCAGCCTCGGCTCGACGGGCTGTCGGCCCGACCCGGTACAGCGCACACCGTGCGACCGAGGTCCGCCGCGAAGCGCGCCGTGATCATGCTCCCGCCGTCGACGTCGGTCTCGATCACGACCACCGCGCGGGTGAGTCCGGCCACGATGCGGTTGCGTTGCGGGAAGCTCTGCCGGTCGGCCGGCCGGCCGATCGGAAACTCGGAGAGCACGCAGCCTGACTCCGCCATCCGGCGGCGCAGCGGTGCCGCTTCCGGCGGATAGGTCAGGTCGAGCCCGTGCCCCAGCACCGCCGCCGTGCGACCGCCTCCTTCCAGCGCGCCCTCGTGCGCGGCGGCGTCCACGCCCCGGGCGAGCCCGCTCACGACCCACCAGCCCGCGCGGGCGAGGTCGCGGCCGAAGGCGCGGGCCAGCGCGGCGCCGTAGGGCGTGCAGCGACGCGAGCCGATGACCGCCACCGCGCGGGCGTCCGGCAGAGCCGCGCCCTCCATGTAGAGGAGCAGCGGCGGATCCCAGAGACGGGACAGTTCCGCCGGCCAGTCCGCGTCCTCCGGCGAGGCGATCCGGTAGCCCCTAGCGGCGGCCTCATCCAGCTCCTTGCGCCAGTCGAAGCGACGTTCCGCGACCGCGCGCGCGGCGGCGGCGGACACGCCCCGGACCTGCCGCAGCCGTTCGACCGGGGTCTCGAGCGCCCGGGCGAGGTCGGGACCGAAGGCCTCGCGCAGACGGCGCACCGTGACCGGTCCGACTCCCGTCAGTCCGTTGAGCAGCACGCGTTGGGCGAGGAGTTCCTGGGGGATCGGCGGCACGCCGCCTTCCAACCTCAGCGGGCCGCCGACCGCAACGCGGGGGAAAGCCCAGGGAGAAGCTCCGTGGTCCTCACCGATTCTTCCCCCCTTGCCTCGCTGAGTCTCTGCGCCGCGAGCGCGTGCCAGAGGACCGCGGCCTCCACGGCCTCGAAATGCCCGAGCCGCAGCGCGCGCCGACGGGAGAGGAGCGAGACGACCATGCCGGCGAGCAGGTCGCCGGAACCGCCGCGAGCGAGCACCGGGCCGCCGTGGGGGATGTGCGTGACCCTCCGTCCGTCGGTCACCGCGGTGAGCGGTCCCTTGAGCACGATGACCGCTCCGAGGCGCGCGGCCCAGCGGCGACCGGCCTCCGTCGTCATGCGGACTCCGGTCAGCCGCAGGAACTCGCCGGCATGGGGCAGCAGGGTGAGCGTCGCCCGGGAGCGCGGCGCTCGCACGAGTTCCGGCCGCAAGGCGTCGGCGTCGAGCACCAGGTCGCCCTTGAAGCGGGCGAGCGCCGGGCGCAGCGCGGGCAGGGCCGCGGGCGTCATGCCCGAGCCGGCGAGGGCCGCGTCCTTGTCCTCGCAGAGCGCGCTCATGACGGCGGCCTCGGACGGCGCGAGCGCGCCCGAGCGCGAAGTCCGGAACGGCCGCCACATCGCTTCGGGCGTCGCCGTCGCGGCCGCCGTCCGCACCGATTCCGGCACGGCGGCCGTCACCAGCGCCGCGCCCGACTGCAGGGCCGCCCGCACGTTCATCAGCACCGCGCCCGGCATGCCGTCTGATCCTCCGATGATCGCCACGCGCCCCTGGTGGCGCTTGTCCGTCCGTGCGTCGCGCGGTCGGGAAAGCGGATGGAGCAAGGCGGGCAGCGCGGCGTTCTCCTCCGTCTCCGCGAGCGGGAGCCCGATGTCGGCGACGCGGATCCGGCCCGCCGCCCGTGCGCCGCCCGCGGTGAGCAGCGGACGCTTGAGGCAGCCGATGGAGACCGTCAGGTCGGCCCTGAAGGCCGTGGCCGCGCCGCCCCCGTCATGGAGTCCGCTCGGAAGGTCGACCGACACCTTCACCGCGTCCGTTTCGCCGGCCAGGCGCAGAATCCGTCGATGGCCGGCGGAAAGCGGAGGCCTGAAACCCTGGCCGAAAAGGCCGTCGAGGACGAGGTCGTGCTCCTGGCTGAACGCCTGTGCGGCCTGACCGGCCTTCAGCAGCGTGACCTTCACGCCCGCCTTGCGTCGCCGCCAGGCCCGGAGGGCCGTCTCGCCGCGCGGTTCGCCGTCGGCGAGCAGGCACACGACGCGTCCGCCGCGCGGGGCGACGTGCAGCGCGACGAGGAACGCGTCCGCCCCGTTGTTGCCTCGTCCGGCGATGACGAGCGTGCGACCCGGCGGCACGGGCAGGAGAGAGCGTGCGTGACGCGCGACCGCTTCGGCCGCCTTGCGCATAAGGCTCCAGGCCTTCGTGCCGTCGCCGCCGATGTGCGCCGCTTCCACCGCCGCGGCTTCGGCGCAGGAGAGCACGGGCAGACGGCCGCGTGACATCGTCTCAGCGGACCAGGACCGCGAACGCCTCGGCCAGCGTGTCCGTGTGGGTCAGGGAGACCAGGATCCGCGTCGCGCCCTTGCGGGCCAGCAGGACCTGCGCGGCCTCGTCGAGCCGGGGGACCGGGGCGCCGTGCTCGTCGGTGAGCACGCTGACGCCCTTCAGCGAGAGCTCGGAGCTGAAGCCCGTGCCGAAGGCCTTGCTCACCGCCTCCTTGGCGGCGAAGCGCGCCGCCAGCGACGGGTAGGGGTCGGGCTTCGCCAGACAGAGCGACTGCTCCTCCTTCGTGAACACCTTGTCGAGGAAGGCGTCGCCGTGCCGTCGGTGGGCCTCGCGGATGCGCGCGACCTCCGTCAGGTCCACCCCGACGCCCACGACGTTGCCTCCCTCGAGCTTCATCGGCGGCGGAGCAGCGCCTTCATCTCGGACACCGCCGTGCGCGCGCCGGTCATGAGCGCGCGGCTGACGATGGCGTGGCCGATGTTGAGCTCGTGGAGCCAGGGCAGGGTCATGACCGCCCCCACGTTGTCGTAATTGATGCCGTGGCCGGCGTTGACCGTGAGGCCCAGCGCGTGCGCCCGTTCGCAGGCCCGCCGGAGACGGAGCAGTTCGGCGTCCGCCGCGGGCGTGCCCCAGGCCTCGGCGAAGGCGCCCGTGTGCAGCTCGATGACCGGCGCGCCCGAGGCGTGCGCCGCATCCACCTGCCGCTCGTCCGGACCGATGAAGAGCGACACTTCGACGCCTACCTCGGCCAGCGCGCGGACCGTGTCGCCGACGCGGCCGGGCTGGCCCGCGACGTCGAGGCCGCCCTCCGTGGTCACTTCCTCACGCGATTCCGGCACGAGGCAGGCCGCGGCCGGCCGCAGCGCTCGCGCGAAGGCGAGCGCCGCCGGCGCGCAGGCCATCTCGAAGTTGAGACGCACGCCCGGGAGGGCGGCGATGGCGCGCACGTCCTCGTCTTGGATGTGGCGGCGGTCCTCGCGGAGGTGGACCGTGATGCCGTTCGCGCCGCCGGCGAGCGCCTCGCGAGCGAACGCGGCCGGCGACGGTTCGGCGTGGGCCGAGGCGTGACGTCCGCGGTAGCGCGCCTGACGGAGCGTGGCGGCGTGATCGACGTTCACGCCGAGGAGGACGTCAGCTTGCGGTTGTTCCGTCATCGGAGGAGGGTCACCCTGAGCCCGCGCGCCTTCCGGGTCAAAAGCGAATCCTCAGCCCCGCGCCTTCCGCGCGCCTCGCCGCAACGCCGCCCGCAGGGCGGGCGCGGTGGGGGAGCCCTTCAGGTCCGCGAGTGACTCCGGGTCGCCCGCGTGCAGCAGCCGTCCGCCGGCGGACCCGCCTTCCGGGCCGATCTCCACCGCCCAGTCCGCCTCGGCGATCACATCAGGATGGTGCTCGATGACCGCGACCGTGTGGCCCTGGTCGACCAGCGCGTGCAGCAGCTCGATGAGTTTGCGGCAGTCGGACTGGTGCAGCCCGATGGTCGGCTCCTCCAAAATGTAGAGGCAGGGCTTCACCTCGCCGCGGGCGCGTTCGCGGAACGTCGGCAGCCCGTGCGCGAGCTCGCTGACCAGCTTGAGGCGCTGGGCCTCGCCGCCGGAGAGCGTCGGGCTGCTCTGCCCGAGCGTCAGGTAGCCGAGGCCCGTGCTCACCATCAGTCCGCACAAGTCCTTCAGCTTGGCGTCGAACGACAGGAACGCGGCGGCCTCCTCGAAGGTCATGGCGAGCAGGTCGGCCGCCGACTTGCCGTTCCAGCGCAGCGCCTTGGCGGCTGGTCCGAAGCGCGAGCCGCCGCATTCCTCGCAGGCCACGTAGGTGTCGGGCAGGAAGCTCATCTCGAGCCGGACCCGCCCTGCACCCGCGCAGGCCTCGCAGCGACCGCCCGACGTGTTGAACGAGAAGAAGCCGGGGCCGTGGCCGCGCACGCCGGCCTCGGGCAGTGAGGCGAGCCGCGCGCGCACGAGATCCCACACGCCCACGTAGGTGGCGGGCGTGGACCGCGGGGTCTTGCCGATGGGCTCCTGGTCGACCACGACGACCTGGCGGAACCCGGTCAGCCCGGAGAGCGAACCGAAGGCCGGCCCGCTCGCGCCTGAGACCTGGTGGGCCGCCTCGCGACCGCTCACCGCGCCCTTGCGCGAGGCGATGGCGAGCCGCGCGGCGGGCGCAAGCAGGTCGCAGACCAGCGTGCTCTTCCCCGCGCCGGAGACGCCGCAAACGACCGTGAGCCTTCCGGTCGGGATGCGCAGGTCGAAGCCCCGCAGGTTGCGCAGGGCCGCGCCCTTCAGTTCGATCCATCCCGCCGGCTCGCCCTGTCCCTTGAGCGGCCTGCGGCTGCCGCGCAAAGGATGGGGGATGGCCTCGCGGAGGAACCTCCCCGTGACCGAGGTGCGGTGCCGTTCCAGTTCCGCGGCCGTGCCACGCGCCACCACCCGTCCGCCGTGCACGCCGGCGCCCGGACCCATGTCCACGACCAGGTCCGCGGCCCGCATCGTGTCCTCGTCGTGCTCGACCACCAGCACCGTGTTCCCGCGGTCGCGCAGCCCGCGTAGCGAGCCGATGAGACGGTCGTTGTCGCGCGGGTGCAGGCCGATGCTCGGCTCGTCGAGCACGTAGAGCGCGCCGGAGAGCGTCGACCCGAGCTGCGAGGCCAGGCGGATGCGCTGCGCCTCGCCGCCGGAGAGCGTGTCGGCTCCGCGGTCGAGCGC
>JBJTTY010000073.1:0-549 GCA_046080425.1 Verrucomicrobiota bacterium | reverse complement strand
CAGACGTGGTCGTGGACATCGTCTGCTACCGCCGCTACGGTCACAACGAGACGGACGAGCCGCTTTTCACCCAGCCCATCCTCTACAAGACCATCGCCTCCTTCCCCTCCCCCTGCGAGGTCTACGCCCGGCGCCTCATCGAGACCAAGGCCACTCCGGACGGCGAACTCGTCGCCCTCCGCACCGAGATCGACGTGCTGCTCAACGCCGCCCTCGACCGCGCCCGCGCCTCGCTCAACGCCGACCTTGAGGCGCGCAAGGACCAGGCGCCCTCGCTTCGGCCCTTCCAGTCCCCCTACTCCCACGAGGCCGACACCGCCGCTCCCGTGGGCCTCATCGAGCGCGTGGCGCCGTGCCTCTGGGAGATGCCGCCCGACTTCACCCCCAATCCGAAGATCAAGCGGATGCTGGACATCCGAGCCGACGCCTACCGTTCAGGCGCCAACTACGACTGGAGCCTCGGCGAAGGGCTCGCCTTCGGGACGCTGCTGGCGGAAGGCACGCCCGTCAGGCTCTCCGGCCAGGATTCCGGCCGCGGCACCTTCTCGC
>JBJTTY010000072.1:0-10853 GCA_046080425.1 Verrucomicrobiota bacterium | reverse complement strand
TAACGTCGGCGCGATGCTCCAGGAGGCGCAGGCCCAGGCGAACAAGAACATGGCGCAGGCCCAGGCCGAGATCCGTCGCGCCGCGGCCGTCGCGCTCGAGCAGGAGATGCGCGCCCGCGTCGAGGAGATGCGCGCCCGCGTGGTCGAGGCCGAGGCCAAGGTGCCGGAGGCCCTCGCCGAGGCCCTCCGCACCGGCAAGATCGGCTACATGGACTACCAGCGTCTGCAGAACCTGCAGGCCGACACCGACATGCGCAAGGGCATCGCCGGCGAAGGCGGCGCCGCACCTAAGGCTTGAGCGGCCTCCTCATCAAGATCGCCGTCCTCGTCCTGGGAGGGCTGCTCTACGGCGCAATCAAGCGCGCCTTAGAGGCGCCGGCTTCCGTGCCGCCGCCCCTGCCGCCGCCGCGCGCTCCCTACCGTCCCCGTCGTCGGACCGCTCCTTCCTCAGCCGCCCGCGCGGAGAAGGCGGAGTCCGTTCCGCCCGTTCTGGCGCCCGTCCGGGCGCCCGCCGCCTCCGTGGCACCGCGCCGCGTCTCCCGTTTCCATTTCTCGGGCGCGGCGGATCTCCGCCGGGCCTTCGTGGCCTCCGAAGTCCTCGGACGTCCGGTCTCGATGCGCGAGCCGAGGGTCTGAGGACGGATTCAGCGCGCGCGGGAGAAGAGCCGCGCGAGGAGATAGGGGACTGAGCAGCCGAGCACGATGCCTGCTCCGGAGGGCACGCCCTCGAAGTGGTAGGAGAGCAGCAGGCCCGCGGCTCCGCCCGTGACCGCGCATGCCACCGCCCAGCCCATCGCGCCGGCTAGGCTCCGGCCGAGCAGGACGCCCGTGGCGGCGGGCAGGACGAGGAGGGCGGTGGTGAGCAGCGCGCCGAGCAGGCGCACGCAGGCGACCGCTCCCAGCGCCACGAGGGCCAGCAGCACCGTCCGCAGCAGCGCCGGCCGGGCCCCGAGCAGCCGGGCGTACTCTTCATCGAAGGAGGCCAGCTCGAGCTCCTTGTGCAGGACGCGCAGCGCGAGCAGGATCAGCGTCGAGGTGGCGCCGACCGCGGCCAGGTCCTCCGGCCCCACCGAGACCACGCTGCCGAAGAGCAGGCCTCCGTAGTCCCTCCACGCGTGAGCCTGCTGCATGAGCGCCACGCCCGCGGCCAGCATCACGGAGAGCATCACGCCGATCGCGGCGTCCTCGCTTACCTCCTTGCGTGAGGCGAGCCAGGCCGCGCCCGCCGCGGTGAGCAGCGCCGCGGCCAGCGCGCCGAGGTAGGGTGAGATCCCGAGCAGGACGGCTCCGGTGACGCCGGGTAGGATGGCATGGGTGAGCGCCGTGCTGACGAAGGCCATCCGGCGCAGGACGATGTAGACGCCCAGGCAGGCGCAGGCCGCGCCGCCGAGCGTCAGCGCGACGAGCGCGCGGAGGAAGAAATCCTCCGACAGCGGCTGGGTGAGGAATTCAAGCATGCGGCGCGCCTCCGGCGCGTTCGCGCAGCCCGCCGCCGCCCATCTCCAGCACTTGGTCGAAGCGGGAAAGTCCTCCGGTCCCGTGGGTCGACATCAGCACCGAGAACTTCGCGTCGGGCGCGAAAAGGTGCGCGTCCACGAGATCGCGGCTGGCGTCGTCGAGCGCCGCGTAGGGCTCGTCGAGCAGTAGCAGTTCCGCGCCCTGCACGGCGGCCCGAGCGAGGAGCGCCCGCTGGAGCTGCCCGCCCGAGAGCGACCGGACCTGGCGTTCCGCGAGTTCGGAAAGGCCGAGCATGGCGAGGGCGCGTTCCACGGTTCCGCTCCCATGGTCGCATTCCTCGAACCAGCCGTGATGGGCGTACGTGCCCGTGGCCACCAGCCTCCTGAGCGTGATCGGGAAGGGCGCGGTGAAAGCGGGCCTCTGCGCGAGGAAGGCGATCCGTGGGCGGCCCGTGCTCGGCGTGCGGCCCAGAGCCCTGACCGTGCCGCCGGCGGGCGGCAGCAGGCCGGCCAGCACGCGCAGCAGCGTCGACTTGCCCGACCCGTTCGGTCCGGTGAGCGCGGCACGTCCGCCCTTGCGCAGTCGGAAATTCACCCCGGAGAACGCGAGCGGCCCGCCGGCTTCCGCGCCGGCGGAAAGGTCCTCGGCTTCGGCCGCCCAGAGACTCTCCGCCGCCGACTCGGGCCGGGAGTAGGGCAGGGTGGGCAGCAGGCGGAGCGGCAGGCCCGACAGCGCGTCCAGCCATCGTCCCCTTTCCTTCATCGGAGCATCATCGCCTCGTGGAGCATCCGTCCATGGTGGAGCATCATGCTCTTCCAGCTGGAGCCTTGGGCGGACGGGAGCGATTCGAAGTTGAGCGCGATGGGCGGGGGAATCCCGGCGTCCGATGCGGTGCGCCTGGCCATCTCCTGGTTGTGGCCTTCGTCGGTCACGATTACGCGCACGCCTTCGGCCTTGATGCTCTTGAGCAGCCGGGAGAAATGGCGGGCGGAAGTGTCAGCCGCCTCACCCGAAGCGCTCTCCAGAAGCGTGCCGACGATTTTGATCCCATATCTCGCCGCGAACGGATTGAGATTCGGGTGCTGGGTCACGAGCTTGCGTCGTTCAGCGGGCAGGGCTGAAAACAGGGCCTTGAGCTCGGAGTCGACGGACTGAGCCTCCTTAAGCATCTGTTCATGAGAAACATGCAGATCTGGGTCGGACTTGTTCAGTTCAGCGCACAGCCTAGTGACCATGGTCATGACGAGCAGCGGATCCGTCCATCCGTGAGCCGGGAGGCGCTTTCCGTCCTCGTTGACCCCCAGCCAGATGATTCGGTTTTTAGGCGATGACTTGGCCCAATCGTGAAGCCAGGTTTCGGATTCCGGGCTGAAACCGATGACCACCTGAGCCCGCCTCAGCCTAATCAAGTCTTGGGCCGAAAGCTGAAACTCGTGCAATTCCCCGTTTCTCGGTACCAGGCTATGAGTCAAACCCTTGTCCTTCAGTATTTTATGGCACCAGTCTTCAAGAATACTGAAACTGCATACGACTTCGATCTTCGGCTCCAAGGCCTGGGAGAGGCAGGGAGCGAAAATCAAGGCCAGCACGAGTAGCGACTTGTGAAACATGGGTGGGAAAGAAAACGACTAAACCAACTTAGTTGCAAATCGTTTGCAACAAGGATTGTGCATTTCTTGCTTAGTTTTGCGTTTGCAACGCACTTTTTGAAGCGGTATCCCACTATTTCCCATGTCTCCGTCGCGTGCCATTACCTCTTTGTGTGGGGTATTCGCCCTAATGGTCGGTCCCCTTTTCGGTCAGGCTGTCGCACCCGCCAAATCCCCCGTCGCCGTGCGCGACGTCAAGTTCATGCAGGTCAGGATAGGTGGTCAGGAACATCCTTGGAACCGGATGCAGGTTGAGATCCAGGCCAACGCCACCGTCGATCCGAAGGCCGTGAAGCGCTGGGTCGACAAGGTCAAGGTGACCGTGACCCAGATTTACAAGACCGAGTCGGCCAAGTTTGAGGACTGGAACTATTACCGGGCCAACGCCACGGTGCTCACCCTTGAGATCGGCAAGCCCCGATCCGTCCTGTTCTACCTTCCGGGCGACATCGTCAAGCGGGACAACCTGCGCAAGGAGCCGGATTACTATTTCGTCCAGGTGGAGGTCGGTGGCACGGAGTCGCCCCTCTTCGACGCCAAGGGCGCGCTGGTGGCCGAACAAGCTCGCGCCGTGCACCGTGAAATCGCCAAGAAGGACCTTTTCGACAAAGCCAAGGACGCGGCTGACCGCGGCGTCATCAGCACGCCCGGCATCCTGCGGCCCCAGTATCTCCTGATCCTTCCTGACGCGGTGCCGGCCGTGCCGGCCTCGCCCGAGTTCATCCGCGAGGACACGCCCGCTCGCTGATCCGCCCTCCGTCCTTACGCTACGCAGCATGAGCCAGAGCCAGGCGACCATCGTCAATCTTGCGGCGTCCCACGTCTCGGTGTCGGTCTTCGGCACGTCGTCCGGCAGCCTCGTCCTGCAGCGTTTCCACGTCGAGGAGCTCACGCCCGGCCTCACCGTTGACGACCAGTGGCTCGACGCGGCGGTCAACGCCCTCCGCGACCTGGTGGAGGCTCACGGCATCTCGGGCTACGTCACCGTCATCGTCCCCGGCTTCCTGCTGCTGCAGAAGTCGCTCAAGGTGCCCCAGGTCGAAAGTCAGAAGCAGGCCCAGATCGTCGCCTACGAGGCCCAGAACGCGATTCCCTATCCGCTCAACGAAGTCATCTGGGACAGCCAGGTGATGTCGTCCGACGGCGTCGAGGCCGAGGTCCTCCTCTTCGCCCTGCGCACCGAGGTGGCCAGCCGCATCGCCAACCTCGTCTCCTCGACCGGGCTCCGTCCCTACGCCATCCAGGCCTCGCCCCTCCTTGATAGTCAGGCCTTCCTGCTCGCCGGCGGTTCCGCCACCGAGGAGGTGCTCATCCTCAACGTTGGCGCTCGTTCGACCACGCTCAGCTTCGTCGGTCCCGGCGGCGCCAACATCCAGTCGGCCAACATCGGCGGCAACTTGCTCACCCAGGGCCTTTCGGACAACACCGGGCAGCCCTTCGCCGCCGCCGAGGCGCTCAAGGTCGGCTACTTCAGCGGCGTCCTCCATCTCGCCGAATCCGACCCCCAGGCGGCGCTGCTCCAGTTCAACTCCCAGCAGTTCATCCGGCGCCTTTCCCAGGACATCAACCGTCGCCTGATCAACGTCCGGCGCGGCGCCGGCGCTCGCCAGCCCACCCGCATCCTGCTCACTGGTCGCGGCGCGCTCCTGCCCGGCCTGAAGGAGCAGCTCTGCGAGACCCTGCGCCTGCCCGTCGAGCCCTTCCAGCCCGCTTCCGTGCTCATCCTGGGTGAGGAGGTCAGCCAGGACCTCGTGCGCCGGGCCCAGAACCAGGTCTCCGAAGTCGTCGGCGAGGCCGCACGGCTGCTCCTGCCCCAGGCCGCCGGCGTGAACCTGATCCCCAAGGACATCGCCGCGCAGATCGCGTTCTCCGCCCGTCAGCCCAAGCTGCTCACAGCCGCCCTCCTCGCCGCGCTCATCCCTTTCCCCGTCTGGTACGTCTACAGTGAGAGCGCGGCGCATTCCCAGGACCTCACCTCCAAGCTCGCCGCCAATTCGGCGGAGCTCAAGCGTCACCAGGTCGCGCTGATTGACGCACGTCAGAAGACGGACGTCGTCCTTGCGGTGAACCGCGAGCTCGAGTCGGTCGTGCTCAACCGGCCCAACTGGCTGGCCTTCCTGGCGGACCTCCAGGTGCGCATCTCCTCCCTCCCCAACACCTGGGTCGAGGAGATGCACGTGCGCCGCGAGACCCAGACGCTCCCGCCCGCCGCCGAAGGCGAGCCGCCGCCCCCTCCGGTCACCGTGTCCAAGGTCATCCTCACGGTGAGGTTCCTCCTGCCCGAGGTCGCCCCGCAGAAAGCCCACAACGCCGTCGCGATGAACAAGCGGCAGAAGGCCCTCCTGGAAGCCCTGCGTCAGTCCAAGTTCATCGCCGAGATCCCCGACCATGACATCAAGGGTGAGTTCACGCCCACCAACTCTCCCAAGCTCACGCTGACCTTGGTGATCAACAAGGAGGCCGCCCTCTGACGATGGACGCCTTCCGTAAGAACAAGGGCTTCTTCACCGGGCTGGCGCTGGTCATCCTGGTATTCCTGCTTGGCGTCTCCTTGGCGGCGCTCAGCTATCTCGACGCCTCCGCCGCCGAAGGCCGTCTGCTGGAAGCCAAGCGTGAAGTCAGCCGGCTCCAGGAAGGGCATGAGTTCCCGGCCTTCAAGGTGGCGCCTAGGACGGACAAGATTTCGCTCACCGGGGAATCCGCCGAGGCCGCGGCCAAGGACCTAGCCGAGCTCACTGCGCGCCAGGCCGAGCTCCGCAAGGTGATCAACGGCGACCCTGATTCCGCCATTAAGGGCCGCGTCTCCGCCAACTCGTCCGAGCTCGCCTCCACCATCCGCCAGTCCGTGGACGAGTGGAAGCGATTCGCCCAGGACAAGGAGGTGCGCCTGCTGCCCAACGACCAGTGCGACTTCGGCTTCCGCCGTTACATTCGCAACCCCGGGACCTCACCCCGCAAGGACCTCGTGCGCGTCGACCAGCAGCGCCTGGTCATCGACTACCTCTTCCGGCTCTTGGTCGATTCGCGTCCCGCCGGGGCGCCCATGCTGCTCCTGTCCGTCGACCGCGAGCCCGTCGAGACCTTCGTGATCATCCCCGAGGGCAAGCCCGGCGCCGGCACTTTGGGTCCGGATCCTGACGCGGTGCGCAACACGGAAGCGGACGAGTTCTCGCCGTCCCGCACCTTTCGCCGGAAGGACCTCGTCGAGACCCTCTCATTCCGCGTGCGTTTCGTCGGCTCGACGCCCACCTTCCGCACGTTCGTCAACAAGCTTCGCAATTCCGGCCGGCCCTTCGCCATCACCAGCGTCGACGTGGGCCTGCCCAACGCCGAGGCCATGAAGATCCTTTCCGCCCCCGCGCCCGCCGCCGCCGGCGCGCCCGCCGCGAACGGGGCGCCCGCCGCCGCCGCGGTCATCCCGGGGCTCATCCCTTCCTCGGCCCCGGGTGCCGAGGCCGCCCCCAAGGACGAACGCATCACCGTCGTCACGGAGAAGCCCACGGAGTTCACCGTCCAGATCGACTACCTTTACGCGCCCGAAGCTCCCGTCGCCGAAGGCGAGGCCAAGAAGTAAGCCATGAATTCCCGCAAGGACATCGTCATCATCTGCCTCGCCGCCCTGCTACTGGCCGTCACCGCGGTCTTCGCCGCCGCCAAGCTTGGCATGATGGAAATCGGGTTCATCCGTCCCATCGTGCTCGACCCGAAGGATACCGCCGCGATGTTCCCTGAAATCAACGGCGCCCCCAAGGGCGTAATCTATCCCTCCACGCCCAGCCCCTCCCTCGAAGACAACGCGCCGGACGTGCCCACGCCGGAGGAGAACGAGGACGGCTGGGATTACGACCTCTTCACCACCATCGACATCGCCTGGGACCCCGTGCTCAAGGAGTACGTGCCCAAGCGCCGCAAGGTCATCCCTCTGCCGCCCTTCGGCGTCTCCCTGGCCAAGGTCGGCCATCCCCGCTACCCCTACGTCCTCCGCTTCTCCATCATGGGCCGCAAGGGCCGGGAGGAGATCGACCGCAAGTTCGCCATCGAGAACCTGGAAACCAAGCAGTATTACGACGGATGCCGCATCGGCACCCCGCTCGACGCCAATACCCCCGTGGTCCCCGTCTCCTTCGCCGTGGTCAAGGAGAAGGACAAGGACGGCTTCATCGTGAGCCGCAACGTGCTCAGGCTCGAGGACAAGAAGCTCGGACGCACCGTCGAGATCGACGACGTCAAGCCCGTCGAGTTCTCCGATCAGACCGACATCCTGCTGGTCTCCACCTCGGAGCCGGACAAGTCCTGGACGCTGCACGCGCCGGGCGACAAGTTCACCTACAACGACGCGCTCTACGTGGTCAAAGGCGTTGACTTGGCGGCCAAGACGGTGACGCTCGACAAGACCTTCGCTCCTAACCCCAAGAAGCCGAAGAAGACCTTCACCGAGGTCCTTGCCATCCCCTCTGCCAAGCCCGCCGCCCCTGCGGCGCCAGCCATTCCCGCGACCCCCGGAGCCCCGGCACCGGGGACTCCCCCTGCGCCCACGGCCCAGCCCGGTTTCCCACCCGGCTTCGTGCTCCCCCCTCCCCAATAACGCACAACGTCCTTTCAAATACATCTCATGAAGACGAATTCACGCAAGCGGCTCACCCTCGCCGCCCTCTTCCTGGCCTCGGTATCCGGCAGCCTAATCGGCCAGTCCGGCGACGTTGCGCTGCAGCCCGTCAAGCTGCTCAGCGAGGCTATCAAGCTGAGGGATGAGGGCAAGCTGCAGCCCGCCCTGGAGAAGGCCGACGAGCTGCTCAAGCTCGACCCTGCCGACGAGGGCGCCAAGGAACTGCGCGCCAGCATCGTGCTCGCCCTCGAGGAGGCCGCGAAGAAGGCCCCCGCCGCGCCGGCTCCGGCCGCGCCCGGCGTCGAAGCCCCCGCCGCGCCGGCTCCCGCCGCCCCCATCGATGCGCTCGCCCAGGAGTACGCCAAGCTCTACGCCGAAGTCGACGCCGCGATCGCCCGCGCCAAGTCCGAGGCCGCCCGCGGGGACCACGCCAAGGCCGTCGCCACCCTTGAGGCCGCCATCGCCGCGCTTCCCAACATCGTCTCAGCTCAGCCCGTGCGTGACCGCGCCAGCCTCGCCCGTCAGGACGTGCTGCTCAACCGCGACGCCGTGAAGCCCGCCACTGACCCCCTCTTCTCGGGCGTCTCCAAGGACGTGTCCGCTAAGGTGGCCAACTCCCGGGAGCTGCTTCAGAACGCCGAGTCGCTCGTCCGCAAGGGCGACGTCGAATCACTCTCCGCCGCCCTCAGCGAGCTCGACCGCGCCGGCCGCGTGCTTCCTTCCAACATCGCCGCCGATCCCGCCAAGGAGCGCATCAAGACCGTCCGGGCCGGCGCGCTGGGCCGCCTCGCCCTCCTCTCCATCAACGCCCGCGAGATGTCCCGTGCCGACGGCTACATCACCGACCTCGAGAAGCTGATGGGCGAAGCCGACCCCTCGGCCGTCCGTCTGCGTGCCGAATTCAAGGCCCGCCGGTCCGACCCGACCTACCAGAACGTCGACGAGCTCTCCCCCGGCTTCCGTCAGAAGGCCGACCGCGTCCAGGAGCTCCTCGTGCGCGGACGCGCGCGCTATCTCTACGGAGACTATCAGGGCGCCATCGAGGTCTACCGCGAGGTCATGCAGTACCAACCCAACAACCCTGAGGCCAAGGCCTACCAGGTGCGCATCCGCGAGCTCCTCTCCGAGACCTCCGGTCAGTGGAACCGTGGCGTGACCAAGGGCAAGCTGCTCGAGCTCCTCGACGAGACGTGGAAGCTGCCCGAAGTCTTCAACCGCGAAGTCACGGTCATCGGGGGGGGCCAGGTCACCGACCCGATCACCGAACGCATCAAGACCATCGTCCTTCCGACGGTCCGCATCCTTGACCAGCCGCTCGACCGCGCGTGCCAGTACATCAGCCAGCAGGCGCAGCAGTATGACAAGGACCAGCGTGAGCTGAACATCGTCCCCGTCGACCCCGAGCGCAAGAACCCCCCGATCAACCTCACGATGGGCGGCGTGACCGTCGAGCAGGCGCTCAACATCATCACGCGTCAGGCCAACTTCACCTGGATCGTGAGCCAGGGCATCATCGAGGTCCGTCCCGACTCCGGCTCGAGCGACCTGGAGACGGAATTCTTCCCCCTCGCCCCTTCCGCCGTGATCAAGATGACGGGCGTCAGCGGCGGCAGCGCCGCCGCACCGGGCGCCGCCGCCAGCCCGTTCGCCGGCGCCGGCGGAGGTTCCGCGGGAGGCGCCGAAGCCCGCCCCGAGGAGGTCGGCATCAAGAACTTCTTCATCCGTTCGGGCGTCGCCTTCGAGGGCGTGAACGGGTCGGCCATGGCGTACGACGGGACCAACCTCATCGTCACGCAGAACCGGAAGAACCTCGACCGCGTCCGCAACATCCTGCGCCGCTATTCCGACATCAAGCAGGTCCACATCGAGTCCAAGTTCATCGAAGTCTCGCAGTCGGCCCTCAACGAGCTGACCACGAACTGGCGGATCATCGACCCAACGAACGTCGTCCGCGCCCAGAGCGAGCTCCGCACGCTGACGGGGGTCTTCGGCGTCGCGGCCACATCGCGTGATGGACAGATTGTAGTTCCTCCTAGCAGTATCGGAGGCGTTGTAATTCCGGGGTTTACGGTGCCCATCACCAACCGTCCTCCCAACGTCTCAAGCACAAACTTCGGGTCCGGGAATCCGACCTTCGGAGGCTGGGGCGCCGCGACCGGCGCCGGATTGCCGACCGGCTCCTCCTACGGCGGCAACATCGGTCTGATCGACAGCTACAACCTCAACCTCTTCCTCCGTGCGGTCGAGCAGAACAGCGGGACGGACCTCATGTCCTCCCCCAGCCTCACCGTGCTGGACGGCAAGACCGCCGTCATCAAGGTGGCCCAGCTGCTCCGCTACCCCCAGTCCTACGGTGACGTGCAGGCCGTCGTGAGCAACGGCGGCGGCGTAGCCGCGGGCGGTGCCGGCGGCCAGGCCGTGGCCGTGACCGCGGGCACCCCGCAGGACTTCACCGTGCAGGAAGTCGGCGTGACGCTGGAGGTGACTCCGACCGTCGCGGCCGACGATTCCATCGCGATGAACCTCAAGCCCAAGGTCATCGAGTTCGAGGGCTTCGTGGAATACGGCGGCACCTCCGTCGCCATCTCGGGCACCACCACGGTGTCCGTGCCCTCCGGCTTCTTCCAGCCGATCTTCACCACGCGCGAGGTCGTCACGGACGTCACGGTCTTCGACGGCGCGACCGTCGTCATCGGCGGCCTGACCCGCGAGGAGGTCAAGACCGTCGAGGACAAGGTGCCCGTGCTCGGTGACATCCCCCTCATCGGCGCGGCCTTCCGGTCCTCCGGCAAGAGCACCAGCAAGCGCAACCTCATGGTCTTCGTGACCGCCAACCTGGTCTCACCGGGCGGCGCCACGCTGCGCAGCTCCCATTCCGGCATGCGCGCCGGCTCGACCTTCTCGAACCCCGTCCTGGCTTCGCCGGGCGGGGCCGTGTATCGCGAGATCGTCGAGCCCGTCGCGCCCGCGGCCCCCGCGGCCCCGGCCGCCCCCGCGGCCCCGGCCGCCAACTGAAAGCCGGCGCATCGGCCGACCGTCGGGCCCGCCTCATGGCGGGACCACTTTTTTTTTGCTTGGGGGGACCCATTGCGGAGAACCCATGCATGCGCCGGGTGCTCGTCAACGGCCTCCACCCCGTC
>JBJTTY010000071.1:0-20136 GCA_046080425.1 Verrucomicrobiota bacterium | reverse complement strand
GGACGGCCCGGGCGGGAGAATGTAAGCCAACTCATGAGCGCAGAAAAGAAGTCCGGTGACAGGGAACCCAGGCGGCCCGGCTTCGAGGCCGAGCTCGCCCGTCTTGAGAAGCTGGTGGAGTCGCTCGAGGAGGGCGAGGTGCCGCTCGACGAGCTCGTGGCCAAGTACGAGGAGGGGATGCGCCTGCTCCGCTCCTGCCAGGAGGGCCTCAAGGCCGCCGAGCTCAGAATCTCGGAGCTCGGTCGCCGCGAGGAGAGCCGGGACTGATGTCCCTGCTCGCCTCCATCCGCGGGCCCACGGACGTCCGCGCCCTGCCGCCCGCGCTGCTGCCGCAGCTCGCCGCCGAGGTCCGCGAACGCGTCGTCGCGGTCACCGCCCGCAACGGCGGGCACGTCGGTCCCAACCTCGGCGTCGTGGAGCTCACCATCGCGCTCCACCGCGTGTTTGATTCGCCGCGCGACCGATACGTCTTCGACGTCGCCCACCAGGGCTACGTGCACAAGCTCTTGACCGGCCGCGGTGGCGAGGGCTTCGACCGCATCCGGCAGACGGGCGGCCTGAGCGGCTTCCTCACGCGCGAGGAGGGCCCGCATGACGTGTTCGGAGCCGGGCACGCGGGCACCGCGCTCTCGGCGGCCGTGGGCCTGGCCAACGCGCGCGACCGGCTGGGCGAGGACTCGCACGTGGTCGCCGTGATCGGCGACGCCGCCCTCACCTGCGGCGTCACGATGGAGGCGCTCAACAACGCCGCCGGATCGTCCCGTCGCCTCGTCATCGTGCTCAACGACAACGAGTGGTCGATTGACCGCAACGTCGGCGCGATGGCCGACATCCTGAGCCGCCTGATCGTCACGCGTCCTTACAACGACTCCCAGCAGGGCCTGAAACGCCTGCTCGGCAGGACCCGCGCGGGCACGAAGTTCCTGGACTTCGGCCGCAGCTTCAAGCGACACGTGAAGAACTGGTTCACGCACAGCTCCTCGCTCTTCGAGCAGTATGGCATCCGGTACGTCGGCCCCGTCGACGGCCATGACCTGCCGTCGCTCGAGCGTTACCTCTCCTTCTGCAAGGACGCCCCGGGTCCGGTCATCCTGCACATCCGCACGGAGAAGGGGCGCGGCCTGCCCGCCGCGCTGCGCAATCCGGAGAAGTTCCACGGCACCGGTGCCTTCGACCCTGAGACGGGGGACAGCCTCGCCTCGGGCGCGCCCGGCGCCCCCAAGGCCTGGCAGGACGTCTTCGGAGCGCTGCTGGTCCGCGAGGCCAAGGCCGATCCCCGCGTGGTCGGCATCACCGCCGCGATGCCCTCGGGCACGGGCCTCAACCGGCTGAAGAAGGAGCTGCCCGCGCAGTATCACGACGTCGGCATCGCCGAGGAGCACGCCACGATCTTCGCCGCCGGCATCGCCGCCCGCGGATTGCGCCCGGTCTGCGCCATCTATTCGACCTTCTTGCAGCGCGCCTACGACATGGTCATCCATGACGTCTGCCTGCAGCGGCTGCCGGTCACGTTCTGCATGGACCGCGCCGGTCTCTCGCCGCAGGACGGCGCGACGCACCACGGGCTCTTCGACATCGCCTACCTGCGCTGCGTCCCGAACGTCACGCTGATGCAGCCCAAGGACGAGGATGAGCTCGCCGACATGCTGCACACGGCGCTGGGATCGGGCGCGCCGATGTTCATCCGCTACCCGCGCGGCGCGGCCGCCGGCGTCGCGGTCAAGGAACGTCCCCGCAGGCTCACGCTGGGCGAGGCCGAGGTTCTCCGCGAGGGCGCCGAAATCCAGGTCTGGGCGCTGGGATCCTGCGTCCCGGACGCGCTCCGTCTCGCCGACGGCCTCGCCGCGTCGGCGGGGGTCCGCGTCGGGGTGGTCAACGCCCGCTTCGTCAAGCCGGTCGACCGCGCGCTGCTGCTCAGGCAGGCCGACGCCGGCGCGCGTCTCTTCGTCACGCTGGAGGACGGAGCGGTCACCGGCGGATTCGGCTCTGCGGTGCTGGAGGAGCTTTCGGCCGCCGGACGTCGCGCGCAGGTCGTGCGTCTGGGCTGGCCCGACCGTTTCGTCGGCCACGCCTCGGACGTCGCCACGCTCCGCTCCGCGCACGGGCTCTCTCCCGAAGCCATGCTTGCCGCGGCCCTCGAGGGCTGGCGCCGCGCCTGATCAGCGCGCGGCCTTTTCGGCCTCCTCGATCCTGCGTCGCATCTCCTCGGCGCGACGCACCGCGTCCTCGGCGTGCTTCGCCGCCTCTTCGAGGCGCGCCGTCAGCTGCCTCTCCCTTGCCGCCATCTCGGCGATCCGCGCGTCCCGCGCCTTCACCGCCTGCTCCCAGCCGACGATCGTGCGGCTCCATTCCTTCGTGCGCTCAGCGTAGGCCTGACGTTCGCGGAGCGACTCGGCCTGGGCCTCGTCGCGCAGCCGCCGCGTCCGGTCCAGCTGCGTGCGCAGCTCGCCGAGGTCCTCGCTCAGGCCGTCCGCGCGCGCCTTCGCGGCGCTGAGCGCGGAGTTCAGTTCGGCGATCCGGGCGCCGCCCGCCTCGAAGTCGCGGCGCGCCTCGAGGTCGCGACGCCACAGCAGTGCGGAGGCCGCGAGCAGCGCGGCGATCAGCGCGAACTGGACCGAGCGGACCGTCATCGCGCGTCGGACGACGGCTCGGAGGCGAAGCGCACCTCGGTGATGCCCGCCTCGCCGACCGCCTCGAGCGCGCGGGTCATCGCCGCGAAGGGCGTGCGCGCGTCGCCCTGCACCAGCGCGGGCCGCCCGGGCGAGGCCTCGGCCCGCCGACGCAGTTCGGCCACGAGCTCATTGCGCCCGAGGGCGCGCCCGTCGAGCAGCAGCGTCCCCGCGGCGTCGACCGCCACGACGAGCGAGCGTTCGGGCGAGGCCGTGCCTTTCGAGGAGGCGGGCAGGCGCACCGGCGCGAGGGCCTGGCTCTGCGTCATGCCGAGCGTGGCCAGGATGAAGGTGGCCAGCAGGAAGAACATGATGTCGATGAGCGGGACGATCTCGATGCGTCCTCCCTCATGCTCTTCGCGCGGCCTGCGCAGCCGGACCGCCATGTCAGCCGCGGCGCCCCGTCTCGGGCGCGGGTTGGAAGTCGGCGACCGGCCGGCCCGCGGCCGCGGCGGCGCGCAGGGCGATCTCCGCCTGGTTCACTGCCTGCTCGAGGTCGTGCCGGAGGGACTGCTGGCGGCGGTGGAAGTAGTTGTGCGGCATCAGGCAGAGGATGGCGATGCCGAGTCCGGCCGCGGTCGCAATCAGCGCCTCGCCGACGCCGCCGCTGACCTTCGCCACCGCGAGCTGCTCCGTGCCGATGAACGAGAAGCTGCCCATGATGCCGACGACGGTGCCCAGCAGGCCGAGCAGGGGGGAGAGGGTCACGAGGGTGCTGAGCAGCCACTGGCGCGTCGCGGCCTCCTCCAGCGACTCCTCGGCTCGCAGCTGCATGGCGGCCACGGGGTCGGTCCGGCCGTTGGCCAGGCCCGAGCGGAGCGCGGTGAGGAAGGGCGAGCGCCCGGCCGAGGTCGCTTCCCAGGCGGGCCCGAAGTTGCCCAGGCGCACGTCCCAGAGGGCGCGCGAGAAGTCAGGGTCTTCACGCAGGCGGCGGATGCGCCGCCACCACAGGGCGCGTTCGGCCACGGTGGCGACGGCGAGGATGAGGCAGGTCAGGAGGGGCCACATGATCGGACCGCCTTTGAGGAAGGTCTCCACGGCGGCGTTGGCGAGGTGCGTGTTCACTGGAGCTGGAATCGGATGGAGATCTCGTAGTGCCGGACCTCGCCGGCGGCGAAGCGCCATTGGCGGAGGATCGTGCCCACGGCGGCTTCATCAAGCCGCTCGCAGCCCGATGAGTCGGCCGCATGGGCGTGACGCACGCTGCCGTCGGGGTCGACATGGAAGCGCACCTTCACCACGCCGCTCTCGCGTCGTCGCAGGCACTCGTAAGGATACTCAGGCCAGGGCTGGACACCCGCGACGTCGGCGACGCTGAGCACGGCCGGCGACGCGGCCGTCCCGACGGCTGACGCCGAAGTCGCCGCGGCGGAGGCCGCGCCGGCGGGCTTCTGCACGGCGGCGGCAGGACGGCTGATCTGACGCCGGGCGGGAACGGAGGGAAGGTCGGGCAGGCGGAGCTCCGGGAGCGAGGCCACCGGCGGAAGCGGAGCGGGGGCCGGGACCGGCGAAGCCTCCGCCGCGCTTGCACTCTCGGCGGGTGACGAGGCGGCGGAGAGCTTCGTCGGATCGAGCTTCACGAAGGACGGTTTCGGACGCGTCTCCGAGGCGGGTGGCTCGCGCAGGGTTGGGGCCTCCCGCACCAGGCCTGCTGCGGACACGACGAGTGCCACCAAGCAGGCCGCTGCCGCCACGAAGTCGGCGATGCGATGCGGGGTGCCGCTGTCGGGGTCACGGGTCATGGGGATGGGCCAGATTACGGACGGGTCCCGCTGAGGCAAGGCGTGGATGCGTGCGGCGGTATGGCGAGCCCGGTCAGAACTTGAGTTCTCCGCCCAGGAAGACCGTGCGGGGGGCGTTGGTGCGGGGCCCGAGAGGGGCGCGGCCGATAATCTCGCGGCGGTCGAAGACGTTCTGCACGCCGCCCACGAGCTTGAGGAATCTGTTGATGCGCCAGCCGAGGTTGAGGTCCGCGGTCAGCAGGCCGGGGACACGTCCGTCCATCGCCGACGGATTGCCCACGCCGCCGCCGTCGGCCTGCCGGACATCGCCGTTGTAGCCCGTGCCCCAGGTGGCGGAAGCGTAGGAGAGGTCGAGCGAGCCGTTCCAGTCCGTCGTCTCGAAGCCGATGCCGGCCGCCAGTTTCCATTCGGGGACGTAGGGCATCTCGTTGCCGTCCCGTCCTCCGGCGAACACGCCCGCTCCGTTGCCCAGCCGGGCTCCGTCGATGCCGGCGAAGCGCGCATGGGTCCAGGTCGCGCTCACGTAGACCGGCAGACCGAAAGTCCATCCGCTGGCCTTGCCGTGGTCGTAGCGTGCGAGGGCCTCGAGCCCGTAGGACACGGCTCCGCCTCCGTTGCGCGAGGGCAGCAGGCCTCCGGCGTCGATCCCAACGAGCGGGGCGATGAGGTCGTCGAAGTCCGTGTGGAAGGCGACGAGTTCCCAGCTTGAGGCGGCGCCGCGCTGGCGGAAGCCCAGCTCCTTGCCGAGGCTGCTCTCCGTGCGCGTGCCCAGGAAGTAGCCGGAAGGATTGGCCGCGGCGGTGCCGCGGTAGACGCCGCCGAAGAGGGCGTCGGAGCGTGACAGTTCGTAGGTGAAGCCCAGTCCGCCGGAGACCAGCTCCGTGTCGACCGGTTGGTAGGCGCCGGCGGCGGTCGTGTTCGCCATGTCGAGACGTTCGTAGCGGATCCCGGGCCGCAGCGTGAGGGCGCCGAACTTCATCGAATCCTCGACGAAGAAGGCCGCCGCGACCGTCTCCTGGAATCCCGCGCCGGTCGTGGGGCCTGAGACGCCTGCTCCGATCACGCCGTCGACGACCGCGTGGTCCGTGCGGCGGTTGGTGCCTCCCGCCGTGTCGCGATGCACGCGCAGGCCCGTGGTCAGCTCATGCCGTACGTCGCCCGTGGCGAAGCGCTTGGTCAGGGAGCCCTGCCAGCCGTACGCCTCGTGCGCCCGCGTCGCCGCATTGGTGAAGAACGAGCCGTCGTTGGCGGGGTCGAGGTCTCCCCGCAGGACGGCCAGCGAGGCGGGATGCATGAGCGCTTCGGCCACGTTGGCGCGCAGCACGGCACCGGTCGTGGTGGTCAGGCCGTCGAGACGGTCCCACACGCGGTTGAAGCGGTTGTAGTAGAGGGCTGACTCGAGTCGCAGCGAGGCGTCGGGCTCCGCCGTCCATTTCAGGTGCGTGCGACGCTGCCGGGCCTCGTGCCGGTCGAACTGGCTCGAGGCGTAGCGGCGGTCGGGGTTCGCCAGGAGGTCCGCCTCCGCCACGCCCGCGTAGGACTCGTCGGCGCCGAAGTCGGTGCCGCCCAGCTTGAACTCGAACTTCTGGCGCAGGCCGCCCGAAGGCTCCCACGACAGCTTGAGCATCGGCTCCGTGAGCTCGTAGCCGCTGCGGCGCCCGACGCCGTCGACCACGCGGAAGCCGTCGGTGTGCTGCCGGTGGTATTCCACGAGATAGCCGAAGCGGCCGGACGCGGTGGACTCGGTCGCACCGACCCACGTCTGGTTGAAGAACGTGCCGAAGGTCCCGTAGGTCAGCCGTGAGAAGACCGAGGGGGCGTCGCCGGTCGGGATCGGGGTGGAGAGGAAATTCACCGCGCCGCCGGTCGTGTGCGGGCCGTAGAGCACCTGGCTCGAGCCCTTGAGGAACTCCACCGCCGACATGCGCGCCACCTTCGGGAAGAAGTAGGCGTTGGGCGAGGAGTAGGGCGACGGCGCCATGAGGATGCCGTCCTCCATCAGCGTCACCTTCGTGCTCCGCGTGCCGTCGACACCCCGGATTGAGAGGTTGGGGAAGTTGCCGAAGCCGTCCTCATCGCGCACGAAGACGCCCGGAGCCTGGGCGGCCACCTGGGTGAGGTTGAGATAGCCGCGCTGGCGGAAGTCGTCCGCGGAAAGCACCGTCGCCGATCCGGGCAGCAGGAAGGCGTCCGGCGCGATGCCTGTCACCGTCAGCGGCGCCAGTTGCGCGGTCGCCGTCGGAGAAGGGGCGATCGTCTGGGCTTGGACAAGCGCGGCGGCCGCGAAGAGCGTGAAAAGGGGAAGACGCATGGACTGCACGAAAAAATGAGACTCATTCTCAATCGTCAAACTTGAAATTGAGTCTCATTCTCATCTCATTCCAAATAGAGGTTCAAGCGCATGACAATCATGCTTTTGTGTAGCTAGGCCGTCCTAAGAACTTCCCTCTTTTGAGCCGCTGCGATCGGACCCCTCGGGTTTCAGCTCCTGCCGCCGAAGTTCCCGCCTCGACCCCGTCGCCGCTCGTCGCCCCGTTGCTTCTGCGCCTCGGGCTCTTCGGCCAGCCGGAAGTCCACCTGCCGCTTGAAACGATCGACCCGGTCGACCGTCACGCGCACCTGCGATCCCGGTCCGAAGCGCCGGCCCGTGCGTCCGCCCATGAGCATGTCACCGCGGTCGTTCAGGCGGTAGTAGTCGTCCGTCATCGTCGAGATGTGCACCAGGCCGTAGGCGTTGGAGGCGGTGAGTTCGACCATCAGGCCGTGGGCGCGCACTTCGGTCACGGTCGCCTCGAAGACGTTCTTCTTCTCGCGACCGGCCTCGCGCTCGAAGAGCTCCAGCAGCTTCACCTTCACCGAATCGCGCTCGGCCTCGGAGCTGTTGCGCTCGGTCATCGAGACGTGCTCGCAGGTGCGGGTGAGCTCGCCCAGCCCCGGTGAGCGGGGCGCATCCTTGGGCGCGGAGCGCACCCCGCGCTTGGCCAGCTGGGCGACGAAGATGCGGTGCTCCACCAGGTCGGCGTAGCGGCGGATGGGCGAGGTGAAGTGCGAGTAGTGGCGCTTGGCCAGGCCGAAGTGCCCGTCGGACGAGGGACGGTAGCAGGCCTGCTTGAGCGAGCGGAGCAGCTGGATGCGGATGGCGTAGCCGTCCTCGCGGGTCTTGAGGTCGCGCAGCAGCTTGACCATCTCGGTCCGGTGCGTGAGGTCGCCGACCTTGAATCCGTTGGCCGCGAGTTCCTCCCGCAGGGCGCCGAGCTTCTCGGGGTCCGGCTCGTCGTGCACGCGCGAGACGTGGGGCACGGAGGTCTGGTCGAGGGACTTGGCCACGCACTCGTTGGCCATGAGCATGAACTCCTCGATGAGCTGGTGCGACGCGTCGTGCTCGACCACCTCGGTGCGGTCCGCCCAGCCGTCCTTGTCGCAGTAGATCTTGATCTCCTTCATGTCGAGGTCCAGCGACCCTTTGCGGAAGCGTTCGGCTCGGAGCTTGGCGGCCACCGACCACAGGTCGGCGATCATCCCGCGCACCTCGTCGAGCTCGGCGTCGCCGAGCGAGGCCAGCGGGCGTCCCGGCGAGCCGGTCTGGTGAGGGGGCGGGGCGGGCAGGGCGCGCACGGCCGCGTTGTCGTCGCCGCGGAGGAAGGCGAAGGCCTGCTTGTACGTGAGGCGCTTGCGGCTGCGGATGACCGAGTTGGCGAAGTCCGTGCGCAGCAGGCGCGCGTCGGCGTCGAACTCGCAGATCACCGTCTTGACCAGCCGGTCCTCCGCCTCGACCAGCGAGCAGAGGCCGCTGGAGAGCGCGTGGGGCAGCATCGGGATGACCGTGCCGACCAGGTAGGTCGAGTTGCCCCGTTCATGGGCCTCGACGTCGAGGGGCGAGCCGGGACGGACGTAGTGGGAGACGTCGGCCACGTGGATGCCGACGCGCAGGCGTCCGTCGGGCAGACGTTCCACGGAGAGCGCGTCGTCGAAGTCCTTGGCGTCGTCAGGGTCGATGGTGAGGGTCGGGATCGCGCGGAAGTCCTCGCGGCCGGCGAGGTCGGCGGGCCTCACCGTGTCGCCGAAGGACGAGGCCTCCGCCTCGACCGCGGGCGGGAACTCGGGGCGCAGGCCGTAGCGTCGCAGGATGGCGAGGTATTCGGCCATCGGCGTGTGCGTCGGGCCGAGCACCTCGGTGACCGTGCCCGTCGGGCTGAGGTTGCGGCGCTCCCAGGCGTCGAGCCTCACCACGACCTTGTCCTCGACCTTGGGGACGGGCGTGAGTCCGCTCCGGGCGGGGTCGCGCACCACAATCTCACGGGAGATCCGCGGGTCGTCGGGCAGCACGTACCACTGGAGGCGGTTGCGGAAGAGCGTGCCGGGCAGCTGCGTGAGCGCGCGTCGCACGACGCGCACCACCGTGCCGGAGCCCCAGTCCTCGCCCATGCGGTCGCGTCGCACCGGGTTGGCGCGCACCAGCACGCGGTCGCCGTGCAGCGCGACGTGCGTGTCGGCGGCGTCGACGTGCAGCTGGTCGCGCGGGCGCTGGCCGGGCTCGGCGTCGAAGATCACGCGCGCCGAGCCGCTCGGACGGAAGAGGATCGTGCCCTCCAGCAGCCCGTCGTCCTTGGCGTCGGTGCGGGGAAGCGCGAGCAGCACGCCCTTGTGGGTCACGACGGCGCCGGCCTTGAGCAGGCGCGGCATCACCTTGCGCAGCTGGGCTAGCTCCCGCTTGCCTCCGCCCAGGGCGTGCACGATGGCCTCGAGGCGCATCGGCCGGTAGCCCGGCCGGGCCAGGAACTCGAGCAGCGTGCGTTCGGCGCTCATCTCAGGCGGCTCCGAGCAGGCCGCTGAGGAAGGGCATCAGCTGCTTTTTGCGGCTGACGACCCCGGGCAGGTCGAAGACGTACGGCGGCTGCTTCTGCGGGTAGGTGATGGCGTGCAGCACGGCCTCCTCGCCCCGCACGAGCAGCACCGAGCCCTGGGTGTCGATGTCGGTCACCAGCAGGCAGGAGAAACTGAGGCCGTTCTCCCGGCGGTAGCGTTCGAGCGCCTCCAGCAGACCTTCGCTGGCCTTCCAGAAGTTGCCGTAGCCGAGCTCCTCCACCTGGGCCACCGAGAACCGGCGCTCGCCTTCGGCGTAGAGCTTGCAGTCCGTGCGCACCGCGGCCTCGGGCGGCACGGTCGCGAGGACAGAGCCGGCGTTGAAGATCATGTCGGCCAGGGCGCGAGAGTCGGCGTCGGCGACGCGGGCAAGCCAGTGAAGTAGGTCCGCGTCGAGTGGGGTGCTCGTGGGGCTCTGCAGGAGGAGGGTGTCGGAGATGATGCCGCACATCATCAGCCCCGCGACCTGCGGCGAGGGCGTGAGCCCGGCGGTGCGGAACATGTCGGCCACGATGGAGCAGGTGGATCCCAGCGGGCGGTTGAGGAATAGGATGGGCTGGGCGGTGTGCGGGTTGCCCAGACGGTGGTGGTCGACGACCTCGGCGATCTCGACCTCGGCCGCGCCGTCGACGGCCTGGGATAGCTCGTTGTGGTCGACCAGCACGAGCCTGGTGCGCACGGGCTTCAGGATGTCGGTCTTGGAGAACACGCCGACGAGGCGGCCTTCCTCGTCCACGACGGGGAAGACGAGCGCGGAGGACTGGACGATGCGGCGGCGCACCACCGAGAGCTTTTCCTGGGGGTGGAAGACCGGGGCGTCCTTCTGCACCAGACCGCCGACGAGGGTGGAGGCGCGCACGGCCCACGCGGTGGTCGCGCTGTCGGTGTCGGCGTAGGCGACGGAGACGCGGGCCGCGCGGGCCTTCGCCAGCACTTCCTCCCGCATGCGGTGCCCGCCGGTGACGATGATGAGGCGCACGCCCATCTCGATGGCGCGGAGGTGCACATCGGTGCGGTCACCCACGACGATGACGCTCTTCGAGGTGGGGATGCCCTCGGCGGTGGCCGACTTTCCGAAGGAATCGAGCTCCATGGCGGCGACGCGCACGTAGAGTTCGTCGACGGCGTCAGGGTCGAAGGCCACCACCTCGGTGCCGATGGATCCGATGATGGCGCGGATGGAGCTGTTCACCTTGCGCATCGAGGTGGCGCGGCGCGGCTTGGGGATGAAGTAGTCGCCGAGCGCGAAGATCGAGACATGTCCGGCCACGCGGCCGTCCCGGCCGAGGACGGGCAGGGCGCGGATGTCGTGCCGGTCGAGGATCTCCAGCGCGTGAGCGCAGGTGTCGTCGACCGTGACGGTGTAGGGCGAGGACTGCATGATGTCCTCGACGCGCGGGGTGACTTCGCCGACGAACTCGGGCAGGGAGGCGCCGAAGCGCTTCAGGATGGCGTCGATGCGGGCGTTGGAGTTGCCGCAGCGGGCGGCGACGAAGCCCTCGTGGCCGGAGGCCCGCTTGAAGGCGGCGTAGGCGATGGCGGAGCAGATTGCGTCGGCGTCGGGGTTCTTGTGGCCGATGACGTAGGTCTTGGCGGGAGCCGATGGCAGAGCGGAAAGGGGAGGCGGGACGGACATCTTCTGGGCCGGCCGCGCAGGGCCGTCTGGCGGTTGTAGGCCCCGGACGCTCCGCATGGAAGAGGGAAGTGACGCCTGAGCGGAAATGGCGTCAGGCCTCAGCCGGCCGCAGGGTAGTCGACGTAGCCCTTCGGGCCCGGGGCGTAGAAGGTCGACTCATCCGGCACGTTGAGGGGAAGGCCGTCCCGGAGTCGGCGAGGCAGGTCCGGATTGGCGAGGAAGGGGACGCCGAAGGCGATCGCGTCGGCCCATCCTTCCTGGATCGCGGCCTCGGCCTGCGCGCGGTCGAAGCCGCCCGCGGTCACCATCGGTCCCTTGAAGCAGGCGCGGAGCTCGCGCGGGCCGACGCCGTCCTTGGCGCCGTGGGCGACGTCCTGCGCGGTGACGCGCGTCACGTGAGCGTAGGCGAGGCCGAACGGCGAGAGTTCGCGCAGGAGATGTCCGAAGGTCGCCAGGGGGTCCGAGTCCTTCATGTCGTTGAAGACGCCGCCGGGCGAGAGACGGATGCCCACGCGCTCCGGTCCCCAGACGGAACAGACGGCGGAGGTGACCTCAAGGGAGAGGCGGCAACGGCCGCGGAGGGATCCGCCGTAGCCGTCGTCACGCCGGTTGGTGCCGTCACGCAGGAACTGGTCGAGCAGGTAGCCGTTGGCGTTGTGGATCTCGACGCCGTCGAAGCCGGCTTCCTTGGCCAGGCGGGCGCCGCGCACGTATTCGGCCACGATGCCGGGCATCTCCTCGGTCTCCAGGGCGCGCGGCGTCACGTAGTCCGCCATCTCGGAGCCGGTCCAGACCTTGCCGGCGGGACGGATGGCGGAGGGAGCGACGGGCGTTTCGCCGGCCGGTTGGAAGGAGGGATGCGAGATGCGGCCGACGTGCCAGAGCTGCAGCAGGATGCGGCCTCCCGCGTCATGCACGGCCCGGGTGACCTTACGCCAGCCTTCCGCCTGGGCCTCGGTGTAGATGCCCGGAGTGTCCGGGTAGCCGTGCCCTCTCGGCGAGACCGTCGTCGCTTCGGCGATGATCAGGCCCGCCGAGGCGCGTTGGGCGTAGTACTGCGCCATGAGGTCCGTCGGCACGTTGCCCGCGCCCGCGCGGCAGCGCGTGAGCGGGGCCATCAGGACGCGATGGGGCGTCTCGATGGCTCCGAGACGGCAGGGGGAGAACAGCTTGGACATGGATGGAGTCTGGCGGGCGGCCGCGCCGCCGTCGCCGGCGCGCGTCCTGCCTCAGTGGGCGCCGTCGGCCTGGCGCTCGGCCTCGGCCTTCTTGACGTCCCACTTGCGGTGGGCGTCGGGCAGCGTGCCGCCGAGCTCGTAGAGACGCGCCTTGTCGTTGACCATCGCTTCGCGCGAGAGACCGGTCATCGAATACTGCGTCTGCAGCCAGATGGCCTCCTCGGGGCAGACCTCCTGGCACAGCCCGCAGTAGATGCAGCGGAGCATGTTGATCTCAAACTCCTTCGGGGCCTTCTCCACGTGCGCCGCGGGCGCGTCGGCGGGGATCTCGCCGGGCGTGATGCGGATGGCCTTGGGCGGGCAGACGAATTCGCAGAGCTGGCAGGAGACGCACTTCTCACGGCCCTCGGGGTCGCGCACGAGCGTGGGCACGCCGCGGTAGTTCGCGGGGATCGACGGACGCTCGTCGGGATACTGGAGCGTCACTGGCGGGCGCACCATGTTCTCCCAGGTCACGCGCAGACCGGCGAGGATCTGCGGCAGGTAGGTGCGCTCGGCGAGGGTGAGCGGACGGCGTTCGACGACTTTGACGGCCATGGGCGTGGGTCTATCGGTTGAAGGCGTACCAGGCGAAGTACGCGAGGAGGTTGACGATGGCGGCGGGGAGCAGCACGCGCCAGCCGATCCGCATGACCTGGTCGTAGCGGAAACGGGGCACGGTCCAGCGGACCCAGACGAAGAAGAAGAGGAAGAAGGCCAGCTTGAGGAAGAAGGCCGCCAGTCCGGCCAGCGTGGCCACGACTCCGGTGCCCACGGTCGGCAACCAGGGCAGTACGTGCCAGCCGCCGAGGAACATCAGGATGAAGAGCGACGAGCCGATGACCATGTGGCCGTATTCCGCCACGAAGAAGAGCCCGAACTTGAACGAGCCGTATTCGGTGTGGAAGCCGCCCACGAGGTCGGTCTCCGATTCCGGCATGTCGAAGGGGTGACGGTTGGTCTCGGCGAAGACGCAGATGAGGAAGATCAGCGCGGCCAGCGGATGGCACAGCACGTTCCAGGCCCCGCGCTGCGCGTCCACGATGGCCACGAGGCTGAGCGGGCTGTCGACGCCTGGCGCGGCGGTCGCGAGGAAGACGGTGAGGACCGAGAGGCCCATCGCCAGCTCGTAGGAGATGAGCTGGGCGGAGCCGCGCACGGCGCCGAGGAAGGGGTACTTCGAGTTGGCCGACCAGCCGGCGAGCGCGATGCCGTAGACGCCGAGGGAGCTGATCGCGAACATGAACAGGACGCCGACGTCGGCGCCCGGACAGAGCGCGATGACGTTGCCGTCCGGCAGGCGCCCGAAGGGCAGCATCACGACCGTAGCGAGCGCGGGCGCGAGGGCCACGATCGGGGCGAGCACGTAGTAGCCCTTGCGCACGTGGCCGGGCAGCGGGTCTTCCTTGAAGAGGAACTTGAGTCCGTCGGCCGCGGGCTGGATGAAGCCGCCCTTCATCAGGAAGGTGCCGAGCAGGGGGATCCACGCGATGAGCGGATGGCTGGTGCGGTTCGGCCCGATGCGTCCCTGGATCCAGGCGGAGGCCTTGCGCTCGAGCAGCACGGAGTAGCCCGCGATGGTCATGAGCACGCCGATGACGATCACCCCGCGCGCGGCCGCGAAGGGCCAGGAGGGCGAGGCGAGGAGGTCGAGCAGGAAGGATTCCATGGGTCTCAGGCCAGGGGCGCGTGCTTGAGGAGGCGGCCTTCGGGGAAACGCAGGCCCGACCAGGCGGAGCCGTCGAGCTGCACGCCCTCGGCGGGCAGCTTCGCGCCGTCGAGCCCCGCGAGCGGGGGCAGGGCGGAGAGGTCCTGCCAGACCTTGGAGGCGTCGGCGCCGGCGAGGCGGGCGATGGTCAGGGCATCGGGCATCACGCCCGCGGGCCCCGGCAAGGCCTGCGCGAAGGCCTGCAGGCGGAACTGGCAGTTGATGAACGAGCCGTGCTTCTCGAAGACCGTGAGGCCGGGCAGCACGACCTCGGCGGCGGCGGTCGTGGCGTCGGCGTGCGTGCCGATGACGACCGTGCGCACCTTGGCGAGGAGCGCCGCGGAGAGGCCGAGGGCGGTCACGTCCTCGCGGCAGACGAGCAGCGCGCGCACCTTGCCGGACTCGATGTCGGCGGTGAGCGCGCGCAGGTCGGCGTCGGCCTCGCGGGCGGTGAGGCCGGTCACGAGCGCGCCGCGGAAGTTGGGCGTGCGGTCCTCGGAGACGAGGAGCCCGTCGCCCTGGCCGACGTGGGCGGGGACGTAGGCGGTCGCGCCGCGCGCCGAGACGAGACGGGCGAGGAGCCGCTGCTCCTCGACGGAGAGGCGTCCGGAGCCCACCACGGCGAGCGGGCCGGAAGCGAGCGCGGCCGAGGCGGTGGCGAGGGCCTCCTCCGCGGTCGCGCGCACCCCGCGCACGGTCGCGTGGCGCAGGCGGTTCTCCGCCGTGACCTGCTTGTAAAGTTCGCGGCCCGAGTCGGCCATCCAGGTGTCGTTCACCGCGTCATTGCGGCGCGGCGTGATGCGATGGATCACGCCTTCGCGCGACCAGACGGTCGTGTTGGCGCCGGCCGAGGACTCCGTGTCGACGCTCGGCGTCTGCTTGAGGAACCACACCCGCATCTTGAAGCGGAAGTCGGTGCTCGTGAGCGCGCCCACCGGGCAGATGTCGACCGTGTTGAGCGAGTAGTTGTGGTCGAGCTCGCGTCCGGGGAAGCAGGTCAGCGTGTTGAACGAGCCGCGGTTGACGAAGCCCAGCACGGGGTCCTTGGCGACCTCCGAGGTGAAGCGTACGCAGCGCGAGCAGAGGATGCAGCGCTCGTCGTCGAGCGTGACGCGCGGCCCGAGGCGCGAGCGCTTGGGCTTCGCGTTCTTCTCGTGGTCGTAGCGCGAGGCGCCGCGACCGTATTCGGCGGAGTATTCCTGCAGCTTGCATTCGCCCGCCTGGTCGCAGATCGGGCAGTCGAGCGGATGGTTGACCAGGAGCATCTCCGTCACGCCCTCGCGGCACGACTTCACCACCGGCGAGTCGAGCTTCACGTGCAGGCCGGGCGAGACCGTGGTCGCGCAGGCGATGGCCGGCTTGGGCTGCCAGCCGATCTTGGGCTTCCCGTTCTCCAGGATGACCTCATTGGTGGCGCGGTCGCGCATCGGCGAGCCCAGTTCCACCAGGCACATGCGGCAGTTGCCCGCCACCGGCAGCTTCGGGTGGTAGCAATAATGGGGCACCTCGCGGCCGATCCGGCCCAGCACGTCGACCAGGTTGGCCCCTGCCGGCACCAGATGCTCCACCCCGTCCACATTGATTGCTACCAGGGAGGGCTTGTTGTCGGTGACCATGCTCGGAAAAAGGTCTTTTGGAAGAAGGGCAACCCCCGGAAGTCAGCAAGGTGAAAGGGCGGAAAAACAGGGCTAAACTGCTCAAATTTAATGAAATAAATGTAAACGCCATAAAAGAAAGAAAACAATCGTTTGTTATGATTAAAATCATTCTTATAACTAAGGGTAGGGCTCTGTAGTCGATAAAAATGCTTTCTCTTGCCAATCTCCGACTTCGTTTAGGATTGATTACCCACTCTTGCCTAAAGTCTTACAGTCTAGGTTTTTGGGGCGTAAATCCTATAAACTTGTCGTTTTGTCCGCATGTCTGGCGACCAAGACACTTTGCGCCCAAACGGTGCCCGACGCCGGCAGTCTGCTGAATCAGCTGGAGCGTTCGCTGCCGCCTCCAAGGTTGCCTCAGGTGGGGCCTCCGCCGGCCCCGCCGAAGGTCGATCTCGAACTGCCCAAGGGCGCGGTCATCCGCGTGAAGCGTTTCGTCTTCGAAGGCAATCGCTCGGTGCGCTCGGAGGATCTCGAGCGGGCACTCGCTCCGTTCATCGGCCGTGATCTGACGCTGGCCGATCTCCGTAACGCCGCGGCCGAGGTTGCCTTGCTCTACCGTTCGCGCGGCCTGCTCGCGGCCGCTTCCGTGCCGGCGCAGGACGCGACGGAGGGTCAGGTCCGGATCCGGGTGCGTGAGTCGCGTTTCGGAGGAGCCAGGGTGGATCCCGCCTCTCGCACGCGGGTCTCCGCGGCGGAGCTGATCGCCCGGGTCGAAGCCGCCATGCCGAGAGGCGAGGTGACCGACCTCTACCGTGTGGACCGGGGGATCCTCATCGCCTCCGACCTTTCCGGGGGCTCGGTCACCGGAGGGCTTTCCGCCGGGGATGCGGAAGGCGAGACGGTCGCGGTTCTCCTGGCTTACGAAAAGCCCGCCCTGACCGGCACGCTCTCCTACGACAATTCAGGAGCCCGTTCCACCGGAGCTTCGCGGGGCGCGTTGTCCTTCGAGTTCGCCAGTCCGAGGGGCGTCGGCGACGCCTTCTCGGTCGACGCCCTTTTCAGTGAAGGCAGCGAGTACCGGCGCGGCGCCTACGCTTTCGCGGTGGGCGATCACGGGCTCCGTGCCTCGCTCCACGCCAGTCTGCTCGACTTCCGCCTGATTGACGGGGACTTCGCCGCCGCGGGCATCCGCGGTCGCTCCGATTCGTTCGGAGCCGACCTCACCTGCCCGCTGGTGCGTTCGCGCCCGCTCAACGTCTATCTCACCGCGGGCGCGGACCGCCGCGGTTTCGTCAACTCCGCTTCCGGCGTCCTCACCAGCGACTACGCGGTCTCGCGGCTCGACCTGGGCCTCAACGCCAATCTCTACGACGGGCTCGGCGGCGGCGGCGTGACTTCGCTTTCGCTCGGCTGGGTCCTGGGCGACCTGGATCTGGAGGGCTCCCCCAATCGCGCCGCCGTGGCGTCCACGACCGCCGCGGAGGGCGCGTTCAGCAAGTTCCGCGCCTCGCTCAGCCGCAATCAGTCCCTGGGGGAATCGTTCACGCTGCTCGCCTCGGTCACGGGTCAGGCGGCCTTGGACAATCTGGACTCCTCCGAGGAGTTCATCGTCGGCGGCCCTTCCGCGGTTCGCGCCTATCCTTCGGGCGAAGGTTCGGGGGACTCGGGTCTGTTCGGATCTTTGGAATTCCGCTGGCAGGCCGCGGACCGCTGGCAGCTCGCCGCCTTCGGTGACGCCGGTCAGGTGCGTCTCAATGCGAACCCCGGGTTCGCGGGAGCGCCCGCGGACAACCGTCACGGATACGCCGGATACGGCGCCACGCTGACCTGGCAGGGGCCGGGATCTTCGGTGGTGCGCGCCACCTGGTCACGTCGCGCCGATGACAATCCCAACCCGTCTCCGACGGGAGCCGATCAGGACGGCTCCCTGCGGATCGACCGCTGGTGGCTGAGCGCCGCCTTCAGCTTCTGAGTCCATGAGGCGTCGACGCGGACATCTCTCCCGGGCTTTCCTGCTCACCGCCGCCTTCCTGCTGCCTGCCGGTCTGCGTGCCGAGCCGGCCGCGCAGGCCCTGCCGTCCGCGCCGGCCGTGACGGCCGGCGCGGCCGAAGTCGGCGTGACGGGGGCCGCGATGGTGGTCGAGCAGTCGTCGGACCGCGCGGTCATCAACTGGCGGTCTTTCTCCGTCGGCCGGGACGCCTCGGTCGAGTTCCGCGTTCCTTCCGCGTCCTCGGCCACGCTCAATCGCGTGCTGGGCTCCGATCCCAGCGCCGTCTTCGGCTCGCTCCGCTCCAACGGCACGGTCATCCTCGTCAATCCCAACGGCGTGCTTTTCGGCGCCTCCTCGCGCGTCGACGTCGGCTCACTCGTGGCGACCGCGCATGCGATCACGGACGCGGACTTCATGGCCGGCCGGCTGGAATTCTCACGTTCCGGTTCCGGTTCGGTGGTCAACGAGGGCGAGATCCGGGCGCGTCTCGGCGGCTATGTCGCGCTGCTCGCGCCGGAAGTCCGCAACGCGGGTCTCATCATGGCGCAGGCGGGCACGGTCGCCCTCGCGGCCGGTGAGCGCATCACGCTGAACTTCGATCCGGCAGGCTCCCTCACCGGGCTGCTCGTCACGCCCTCGCAGGTGGCCGCGCTGGTCGAGAACCGCCATGCGGTCCTCGCTTCAGGCGGCCGCATCCTCATGTCCGCCCAGGGTTTCAACGCCCTGGCCGCCGGCGCGATCCGCAGCTCCGGCTCCCTGGACGTGGGCGCGATCACCGAGCGGGGAGGGCGCGTGCTCATCGAGGCCTCGCACGAGGCCGAAGTGGGCGGCTCCGTCATCGCCTCATCCGCGGTCGAAGAGGGCGGGGCCGTCACCCTCGCCGCGCGGGACGTGCGCGTCTCGGCGGACGCGTCCATCGACGCCTCCGGCGGCAAGGCCGGCGGACAGGTGCTGCTGGGCGGAGGCTGGCAGGGCGGCGGATGGACGCTGCAGGCCCGTCGTTCCGAGGTCGGTCTCGGCGCCGTCATCGACGTCTCGGCCCGAGGGCTGGGCGACGGCGGCACGGCGGTGGTCTGGAGCGACATCACCGATCCGCTTTCGTTGACGACGGTCGCCGGCCGCATCCTCGCCCGCGGCGGCGAACTCGGCGGCGACGGCGGCCGTGTCGAGACCTCGGGCCATACGCTGGATTCCACCGGCGCCGTCGTCCTGGCCGGCGCGCCTGCCGGTCGCGGGGGTCTCTGGCTGATCGACCCTGCGGACAGCACGATCAACGCGACCGTCGTGAGCGGTTACCAAACCACGCTCAACAGCGGCACGAGCATCCTCAACGATGTCGTCGGAGACATCAATTGGCAGGCTGGCGCGGACTTGACCAAGTCTGCCGGCGGCGATGCCACGCTCACCTTACGCACCACGGCCCGCCTCAATGTTTTGAGCAATATCACGTCGACGTCCGGCAAGCTCAACCTGATCTTGTGGAGCGATAGCGACAACACGTTGGACTCCGGCGTCAGCATCGGACAGCCCGTCACTTTTTCTACCAATGGCGGACACCTCTGGATCGGCGGCGGTGCCGCCGGGGCTACCTGGAATGGGTTGGCGGTCGGCAGCGGCGCCTCGCGAGGCAGCACCGCCGGGAATTACAACGGCACCGACCTGCGTGGGGCGTTCAATACCGCCGGTGGCAACATTCGAATCGCCGCCGCCACCACGATCGACCTGGTGGCCAATCCTTCCTTCGCCGACGTCTACCTCGGGTGGCTCTCGGCTTTGACGATCAACGCCGGCAGCGGCAATATCGAGATCGTCGGCGACAAGATCACCTACGACAACGGGAGCTCCGTCACCACGACGGGTTCGCTGACCATCACGCCTTGGAACACGGCGTTCACCTCTGCCTATGCTTGGGGAGCGACGCTGACTAACGGCGTCACCACGCAGAGCGGCGGCGCCAGCGCCCTCACAATCAACAGCCCGTCCGCGATGGCCGGCTTCACCTTGGGCAAAGCCAGCAACACCGCCAATATCACGGTCAACAGCGCGCTCACCATCGGCGGTCCGGTCCGTCTCTTCGGCGGCAGCATCGCCGTCAACGCGGCCGTCAGCGCGACCGGCGACCTGCTCCTGGACGCCGATACGGGCGCACAGCTCGTGGGTAACTTCACGGGTCTCGCAATCGGTGCCAATCTCTCCACCACCGCGGCGTCCAACGGAAGCATCACCCTCCGCGGTCGCGGCGGCGACAACGCCGCCGGCGGCCAGATCGGCGTCAATGTCGCCAGCGGCGTCTCGGTGGCCCCCGGTGGCAGCGGCTTCCTCGACGTCGAAGGCACGGGAGGAAACTCCGTCGGTGCGAACAATCTCGGAGTGCGCGTTTACGGCACTTTGACGAGCGGTTCGGGCAATCTCACCGTGACGGGACTCGCCGGAGGCGCCGGGGCCAGCACCAACAATGACGGAATCGCCTTCCATGGCGGCGCCGTGATTCGATCGGTCGGCGGCAACGTCCTGCTGGACGCCACCTTCGGCCCCGGCGGTTCCTCCGAGTCAATCGCCTTCGAAACTGCCGCCTCCGGCGTGACGATCGGTCAGGCTTCCCAGACCGGCGCCACGACCCTCCGGGGCGACGTCCTCTGGGTCAGCACGAATAACGTCAGCCTCCTGGGCTCCGGCGCCATCACCATCGAGCCCCGCAGCGCCTCCTTC